>NZ_CP010029.1:706739-1060108 GCF_001656035.1 Yersinia entomophaga | reverse complement strand
ATCGAACAACATCAGCCGGACGTTATTGGGCTACAAGAAACCAAAGTTCACGATGATATGTTCCCTCTTGAAGAAGTTAGCCAGCATGGCTATCACGTGTTTTATCATGGCCAAAAAGGCCATTATGGCGTCGCTCTGCTCACCAAGCAGCAACCGCTGGCAGTGCGCCGTGGTTTCCCAACCGATGAAGAAGATGCCCAGCGCCGGATTATTATGGCCGATCTGGAAACGCCACAGGGTGTTTTAACCGTCATTAACGGTTATTTTCCACAGGGCGAAAGCCGCGATCATCCGACTAAATTCCCGGCAAAAGAACGTTTTTATCAGGATCTACAAAGCTATTTGGAAAAAGAATTAAGCCCGGAGGCGCAGGTTTTAATCATGGGCGATATCAATATTAGCCCAACGGATTTAGATATCGGCATCGGTGAAGACAACCGTAAGCGCTGGTTGCGCACCGGAAAATGTTCGTTCTTACCGGAAGAGCGGGAATGGTTAGCCCGTTTGCAAAACTGGGGGCTGGTCGATACTTTCCGCGCCGCCAACCCTGATTGTCATGATCGTTACTCCTGGTTCGATTATCGCTCTCGCGGCTTTGATGAAAACCGCGGGCTGCGCATTGATGTTGTGCTAGCGACTCAATCACTTGCAGACCGCTGCATTTCTACCGGTATTGATTACGAGATCCGCAGTATGGAAAAACCGTCCGATCACGCCCCGATCTGGTCTGAGTTTTCTCTATAACTATTTTCATCGCTATTTTCCCCGTGGCAACACGGGGAATGTCGCAATTCTTATACGCCGAATGGCTCCTCTGAGAGATTATATTCATGAAACTTATCGACGTGGTTGCCGCTATCATTCAGCATCAGGACAAAATCCTGCTGGCTCAGCGAGATGAAAGCAGCGATCAGGCCGGTTTGTGGGAGTTTCCCGGAGGAAAGGTTGAGCCAGGTGAAAGCCAGCCGCAGGCGTTACGACGCGAATTAGCAGAAGAATTGGACATTGACGCCAAAATTTCCGGTTACGTTGCCAGCCACCAGCGAGATTTACCCGATCGCAGAATTTGTTTACATGCCTGGCGCGTAGAGGAATTTTACGGAGAACCCCAGATGCATTGCCATTCGGCTTTAATCTGGGTCACTCCGGAGCAAGCACTAAATTATCCGTTGGCTCCGGCGGATATTCCTTTACTGGAAGCCTTTATCAGCCAACGGACAACCAAATAGGTTAACGAGGAAGTCGTTTCCAAATCAGTGGATGGGTTCCGGTGACGTTCGGATCCCGCACACACTGCAATATCTCGCCTTCCACCCGCAAAACTGCCCCTTCCGAGTAATTCTGATTTTGATAAACGCAGCAGCGGGGACAGTTATTATTATTGGTTCCACGCGTACCGGCGTTATTCCACATGTCCGGAGGCAAAGGCACCACCACATCCACGTTATTTCCCAGGTTTGGGCGGTTTGCCCAAGTCGTGCTGCAGAATAAAACGCTCAACGCGAGGCACCCTATCATTATGGTTTTTTTCATGATTTACTCTCCTTTGCCTTCACGCTGGTTTTTTTACTTTTTTTAGCCGGAACGGCCGGCGCAGCCGGTAAACCACGAAACGCCTGAGGCGTTCGGTTCTGCTTTGCCTGATAAATTAAATTTTGCAGCGTTACCACTAATGGTTGCATAAAATCCTGATAACGACAGTTTTTCTCACTGATTTGCGTCAAAGTCGACTCCCAGTGCGCCGTCATATCGGGTCGAGCGGCAATATCCGGCAACGCATGGATCAACGCCCTTCCCGCAGGGCTGGCATGAATGTAACGCCCTTTTTTAAATAGGAAAGTGCGTTTAAATAACAGTTCAATGATGCCCGCGCGAGTCGCTTCTGTCCCTAAACCATCGGTCGCGCGCAGGACTTTTTTCAGTTCTTTATCCTGCACAAAGCGCGCTATGCCCGTCATGGCAGACAATAAACTTGCATCGGTAAAAGGCCGCGGCGGTTGCGTTTGTCGCTCTACCACCTCGCCCTTTTCACACAGCAATTCGTCCCCTTGAGCAACCACCGGCAGCGGTGAACCTTCGTTTTCCTCGTCTCGCTCTTTGCTGCCCAATAGCGTACGCCAGCCCGCCTCGGCCAGAAAACGAGCTTTGGCGATAAATTTTCCTCCGGCAATATCCAGTTCAATCACGCATTTGCGGAACATCGCGTCGGGACAGAATTGCATCAGATACTGAGTAGCGACCAAGGTATAGACCTTGGCTTCATCCTGCGTCAATGAAACCTTGCTGGAGCGGGCAGTAGGAATAATCGCATGGTGCGCATCCACTTTCTTATCGTCCCAGCAACGATTGCGGCGATCGCTGTCCATCACCGCTGGCGGCTGTAAATCCGGTAGATGCACGCTGATTGCATTCAACACCGAATGACGACCGGCAAAATGCTCTTCCGGCAGATAACGGCTATCCGAGCGAGGATAAGTAATAAGTTTGTGGGTTTCGTATAAACGCTGGCACACATCCAGCACCTGTTGAGCGCTAAGGCCAAAACGCTTGGCGGCCTCGATTTGCAGCGTAGACAGGGAAAACGGTAAAGGTGCGGTTTCTGATTCCCGTTTATCATTATAGGATGTCACCCGCGCCGGCTGGCCAGTGATCCGGTTGACGACGTGCTCAGCTAAGGGACGGTGCAGTAAGCGACCTTCCTCATCCTGATAGGATTCACAGGAATCGCTTGGCTGCCACAAGGCAACAAAGCGTTCATCGGCCGGCGTAACAATATGAGCCTTAACCTCAAAGAAATCCTTGGGTACAAAGTCTTCAATTTCTTCGTCCCGCCGGACGACCAGCCCCAGAACCGGCGTTTGCACCCGGCCAACGGACAGCACGCCGTCGTAACCCGCATTACGACCCAGAATGGTATAAGCGCGAGTCATATTGATGCCGTATAGCCAATCAGCCCGTGAGCGCGCCAGAGCGGAAACGCACAGCGGAATAAACTCTTTGTTATCGCGTAGACGAGAAACTGCCCGCTCTACCGCCTGCGGGTTGAGATCGTTTATCAGGCAGCGCCGCACATTCTGTCGTTTTTCCGCCGCTAATCCCAGATAATCCAACACCTCATCGACCAAAAGCTGCCCTTCGCGATCCGGGTCGCCCGCGTGGACGACTTCATCAGCCTGCTGTAACAACTGTTTGATAACGTTAAGCTGTTTGCTGACCGAAGGCCGCGGCTTCAATTGCCACTTTTCAGGAATAATCGGTAGATCGGCCAATGACCATCGCGCATAGCGACTATCGTAGGCATCCGGCTGCGCCTGTTCGAGCAAATGCCCGACGCACCAGGTGACAACGTGTTGATTACCACAGGCAATAAAGCCGTCCCCCCGCTTATGGGGTTTCGGCAAGATATCGGCAATAGCGCGGGCCAGACTGGGTTTTTCGGCAATAAACAGTTGCATTAGCGGCCCTAAAGAAACGTCGGTAGTATCGGTATTGAAGGCGATGGGAAAATCATTCGCAAATCTCAATTAAGGCGCGATCGGTGCGCGGTGCAGTCAGTTCCCCTATCGGGCTAAGCATCATGCCATAGCGCTCAGCTACGGCATGAACCTCATTTTCAGCCGCCGGTAATACTGCCAGTAGCAGGCCACCGGAGGTTTGAGGATCGCACAACAGTTTTCTTTGTAAATCAGACATCTGCCCGATCAGATGACCGTAGCTGTCAAAGTTACGCTGCGTCCCCCCCGGCACACAGCCTTCTTCAATATATTCAACCACCGCAGGCAATTTGGGAATCGCCGAAAAATGTAGCGTTGCCTGCACACCGGAACCCTGACAGATTTCGCTTAAATGCCCCAATAGGCCGAAACCGGTCACGTCGGTCATCGCGGTAACGCCGGCAATGTGAGCAAAATCAGCGCCTGATTTATTCAATTGGCACATAGTTTCAGTTGCAACGCCTTGATGCTCCGGCCGTAATTTACTTTTCTTTTCCGCCGTTGTCAGAACGCCAATGCCTAAGGGTTTGGTCAAAAACAGCTTGCAGCCTGCCTGTGCGGCGCTGTTTTTCTTCACCTGTTCGGTACTGACCACGCCGGTCACTGCCAGACCAAAAATCGGCTCTGGCGCATCGATAGAATGCCCACCGGCCAGCGAAATACCCGCCTGAGCGCAAACGTGTCGCCCACCTTCAATCACCCGACGCGCCACTTCCGGCGCCAATTTATCGATCGGCCAGCCAAGAATCGCAATCGCCATAATAGGTTTCCCCCCCATGGCATAGATATCGCTGATCGCATTAGTGGCAGCAATACGGCCAAAATCGAAGGGATCATCCACGATCGGCATAAAGAAATCCGTGGTGCTGATAATACCGACACCGCTGCCAATATCGTACACCGCCGCATCGTCCCGGGTTTCATTACCCACCAATAGCCGCGGATCGAAGAATTTCTGCTGATCGGAGTGCAAAATGGTTTCCAGCACTTTCGGCGAGATTTTGCAGCCGCATCCGGCTCCGTGGCTATATTGCGTAAGACGTATCGCTGGCGATGTCATATATCACTTCCCTCGGTTAACCATCATCGGATTAATTAACACTGATTATGATAGGCAAAGAACATATCGCCTATGGTAGCGCTTACCGAGGGAATTGATAAGTAGCGCTGGCTGTTCAGGCAGTTAGCTTGGTCACAAAGCAGACGGAAACGCAGCTTAAGCTGCCAATTTCTGGCCTAAGCTGCATTGGGAAAGGCTTAAAAGTGGCTAACGAAGGTGCTGACATCCGGCGGCGTCACCTTACTGGAACCTTTTAACTGCGGTGTGCCAAGATAGAGGAAACCGACAATTTCATCCTGTTCACGGCAGGCAAAACCGGCCCGAACCACCGAATGATGTGTCCATGAGCCAGTTCGCCAGATACCGTTAAAACCTTGCGCCAGAGCAGCCATTTGCATTGCCTGCACCGCACAACCGGCGGAAACAACCTGCTCCCAGTTTGGTACTTTCGGGTTTTCCGTCACATGGGCAATCACGGTAATAATCAGTGGCGCGCGGAAAGGAGCCATTTTCGCCTTTTCCAGTACCGCATCGTCGGAGCCATCATGGCGCACTGCTTTTTGCAGCAATTCGCTGAAACGTCCCAACCCTTCTCCTTCAATTAGCACAAAACGCCAGGGTTGCAGTGCACCATGATCCGGAGCGCGCATACCGGCGTGAATGATATTTTCCAACGCTTCGCCAGTTGGCGCAGGGGCGGTCAAACGCGAGGCCGAACGGCGGTTAAGCAGCAAATCTAACGCATCCATACTCTTCTCCAGATAACGATCTTCATTTTCAGCACGGTAACATAAGTAGAGGATTTGTTACCAGCTTGACCAATACGTTTAGCTGTCTGATGATTTAATACTGACTTTTTATTTGTAGGTCATTAGGATACCCCCACTTGCTCGGATTTGTTGGAGATCACATGCGCACTTTGTGGCGAATTATTAGCGGTTTTTTCAAGTGGACCTGGCGTCTACTTAATTTTGTCAGAGAATTCGTTCTTAACCTGTTCCTGATTTTCCTCATCGTTGTGGGCGTCGGTATTTATCTGATGGTCCAAAGCAAGCCGGTTGAACCGGTAAAAGGTGCTCTGCTGGTCAATCTGACCGGTGTGGTGGTAGATACGCCGGCAGTGAACAATAAAGTGATGCAGTTCACCCGCGAAATGTTAGGGGCATCGAGCAACCGTCTGCAGGAAAATTCGCTGTTCGACGTGGTGGAAACCCTTCGTCGGGCTAAAACCGATAACAATATCAATGGGCTCGTTTTGTCCCTGTCTGATTTTGCCGGTGCCGACCAGCCTTCTCTGCAATACATTGGCAAAGCGCTACGCGAATTCCGTGACAGTGGCAAGCCTATCTATGCCGTGGGTGATAGCTATAACCAGCAACAATATTATCTGGCCAGTTTCGCCAATAAAATCTACCTGTCTCCTCAAGGCTCGGTGGATCTAAAAGGCTTTGCCAGCAATAACCTGTACTACAAATCTCTGCTGGAAAAACTGAAAGTCACGACCAATATTTTCCGCGTCGGGACTTATAAATCCGCCGTGGAACCTATGATTCGCGATGATATGTCTCCGGCTGCGCGTGAAGCGGATACCCGCTGGATCGGCGGCATGTGGAATAACTATCTGACGGCAGTTGCCGCTAACCGCCAGCTCACTCCTGAACAACTGTTCCCCGGAGCGGCCGGTATTATCAGCGGCTTGCAGCAGGTTGGTGGCGATCCGGCGCAGTACGCGCTGGAACATAAACTGGTTGATCAGTTGGCCTCCCGTCCGGCGGTAGAAGCTGAATTGATCAAAACTTTCGGCTGGGACAAGCAAAAAAACGATTACAACTCCGTCAGTATTTACGATTACCAACCTGCTCCAAAAGTGCAGCAAGGTGAAGAAATCGCCGTTATCTTTATTAACGGGGCGATTATGGATGGTCCACAAACGCCCGGCAGCGTGGGCGGTGATAATACCGCGGCACAAATCCGTGAAGCGCGTTTGAATCCGAAAATCAAAGCGGTGGTATTGCGGGTAAATAGTCCGGGTGGCAGCGTCAGCGCCTCTGAGCTGATTCGCTCCGAACTGGCCGCGCTACGTGCCGCAAACAAACCGCTTGTCGTTTCTATGGGCGGGATGGCTGCATCCGGCGGTTACTGGGTATCCACCCCGGCGAACTACATTATCGCCAGCCCAAGCACCCTGACCGGTTCCATCGGCATCTTCGGCGTGGTCAACACCTATCAGGATTCGCTGGGTGCCTTGGGTGTCCATACCGACGGCGTAGCTACTTCGCCGCTGGCTGACGTGGCTGTCACCAAGAATTTGCCGCCTGAATTTGCTCAGATGATGCAAATCAGCATCGAGAATGGTTATAAGAACTTTATCGATCTGGTTGCTACCTCGCGCCATAAAACACCTGAGCAGGTTGATGCCATTGCTCAAGGACACGTCTGGTTAGGTTTAGATGCCAAAAACAACGGTTTGGTGGATCAACTGGGCGACTTCGATGACGCGGTGAAAAAAGCCGCCGAGCTGGCTAAGCTGAAAACCTACCAGCTGAACTGGTATGTCGATCAGCCGGGCTTCATCGATATGCTGTTTGGGCAAATGGGGGCGTCGGTTCACGCCGTGCTGCCTTCAGTGCTGCAAGCTTGGCTGCCAGCGCCAGTTTCCACGCTCGCCATGGCGGTAAAAGATCAACCGGGTTTCTTTACTAATCTGAACGATCCACAGAATCGCTATGCGCTTTGCCTGAATTGCGGTGATGTACGCTGATAAACAACGCAAATAACAGATAAATCTCCAGCCCGGTACTTGCCGGGCTTTTTTTCTGCGCCAGCCACCCTATAATCCAGTCATCTCACTCAGCGGTATGCTTACATGCAAAAGAAATCCATTTACGTTGCCTATACCGGCGGTACTATCGGTATGCAGCGCTCTGAACAGGGTTACATCCCGGTATCCGGCCATTTACAACGTCAACTGGCGCTGATGCCTGAATTCCATCGTCCTGAAATGCCCGATTTTACCATTCACGAATACGCGCCTTTGATTGATTCTTCGGATATGACGCCGGAAGACTGGCAGCACATCGCCGATGACATTAAGCAGAATTACGATCTTTATGATGGCTTCGTGATTTTGCATGGTACGGATACCATGGCGTTTACCGCTTCCGCTTTGTCTTTTATGCTGGAGAATCTGGCTAAACCGGTCATAGTGACAGGGTCACAGATTCCATTGGCGGAGTTGCGTTCCGATGGGCAAACCAACCTGTTGAACTCGCTGTATCTGGCGGCAAACTATCCGGTTAACGAAGTGACCCTGTTCTTCAATAACAAACTGTTTCGCGGCAATCGCACCACCAAGGCTCATGCCGATGGTTTCGACGCCTTTGCCTCACCCAACCTATCGGTGTTATTGGAAGCCGGGATACACATTCGCCGCGTAACTTCGGTCATCTCTCCGGCCAGTAACGGTCCGTTGATCGTGCATAACATTACGCCGCAGCCCATTGGGGTCGTGACTATCTATCCGGGGATTTCCGGCGCGGTAGTGCGCAACTTCTTGCTACAGCCGGTCAAGGCGCTGATTTTGCGTTCTTACGGCGTGGGTAATGCCCCGCAGAAAGCCGAACTGTTGGATGAGCTGAAACATGCCAGCGAACGTGGCATTGTAGTGGTGAATTTGACTCAGTGTATTTCTGGTCGTGTGAATATGGACGGCTATGCCACCGGTAATGCTCTGGCTCATGCTGGCGTGATCAGTGGATTTGATATGACCGTAGAAGCGGCGTTGACCAAATTGCACTATCTGCTCAGCCAGCCGCTGGATGCCGACCAAATTCGCCAATTGATGCAACAGAACCTATGTGGTGAATTAACCGATGTCGGTTAATCTTCGGAGCCTGAATGAAAACCGCCCTGCTTTTAATTGATTTACAGAATGATTTTTGCCCCGCTGGCGCATTGGCTGTCACCGATGGCGATAAAGTCATCGGGGTAGCGAATCAGGCTATCGAACTGTGCCAAAAACGGGATTATTCGATTATTGCCAGTCAGGATTGGCATCCGGCAAACCACCGCAGTTTCGCCGTTAACTCCAATGCGCAACCGGGAACGATTGGCGATCTGAATGGACTGACGCAAGTGTGGTGGCCAGTACACTGCGTGCAGCATCAACCGGGAGCTGATTTTCATCCCCACCTGAACAGTTCAGCTATTCAACAAGTATTTCGGAAAGGTCAGGACCCCGAGATAGACAGCTACAGCGCGTTCTTTGATAACGGTCGACGGGCGAAAACGGCACTGGATGACTGGTTAAAAGCGCAGAGTATTAACCGTCTGCTGGTCATGGGTTTAGCCACCGATTATTGCGTTAAATACAGCGTGTTAGATGCTCTCACCCTGGGCTATGAAACCTGGGTGATTACCGAAGGCTGTCGCGGTGTTAACCTGCAACCGCAAGACAGTGAGCTGGCGTTGATTGAAATGCGGAGCGCCGGTGCGCAATTAGTCTCATTGTCACAGATAGCCGAACGGCTTGACGGAATTAGATAAGCTCTAAACATGATAGGGTTGAGTTGTACAGTTAGACGCTTCGCAGCAGGTTACCCGGAATGATGCGGCAGGAGTGATGAGGTTTACAATTGGGTTCGCTACCAGATGGTCAAAACGGCGTACCCTCTGAAAGGCGATTATCTGCCGTATAGCTGAGTTTAGCCGCGCGATAACCAGGCTAATGCGGCGACTTATAACGCTGCCGTGGGTCTCGCCGGGAACAGACAGTGCCGGGAGAGTTAAAAAGATTTTAAGAACAGGCCAGACATTGCATGTTGCCGTTAAGACGGGAATGAAGTTACCCGCATGAAGTCAGAGCAAAATGTAAAAAGTACCCGCATAAAAAGGCTGCTGGTCACCTTAAATGACCAGCATTAGGCGGAATGGCCCGTTTCGCTTTTGTATGCTCGCCAGTGTGGTTCCGGCTCTCGCCTGAATTATTGCGCTTTAATCTTAATCAGCGGCTGCTTGGCAAATTGCTGTTTAAGCTCCTGCTTACTCTTCATCACGATCTGGCCGTCGGTGCCAATACTCATATGTTGAGCGTCTGTGTTATGCCGGGCTTGCCACAACATAACCATTTGCAGACTGTTCTCTTTTTGTTCTGCCGTCAGGGCTACACCATCGGGCCATTTCCCTAACTCCACCGCCTGCGACAAACGCTGGTAAATTTCCGGCGTCATGGAGGCAATCAAATCATCAAGCTCCATTGGGCATTCCTAAGTGAATAATTTGCTGAATCGTTTTTTCAGCAAAATTGCAAATTAAAAATACGTCGAGATAAGGGTTCAACCCGCTATCTGTTCGCCACTCTCATCGTCAACAAAATTCAGCGAGGCCGAATTGACACAGTAACGCTCGCCGGTTGGCTGCGGGCCGTCGGGGAACACGTGGCCCAGATGAGCGTCGCAGTGACCACAGCGGATCTCTACCCGATGCATATTATGTGAATAATCATCAATATAGCGAATAGAGTCGGCGGCGATAGGTTCGTAAAAACTGGGCCAGCCGCAGCCGGAATCAAATTTGGAATCGGAGATAAATAGCGGTTGCTGGCAGCATAGGCACTGATACACCCCGGTGCGCTTATTGTGCAGCAGTTTGCCGGAAAATGGCGCTTCGGTTCCGTGGTTCTGCGTAACATGACGCTGTATATCAGTCAGTTGCTCAAGAGGTTTTGTAGGGTTTTGTTCTTTAGCCATTTGTGCGGTTCTCTGACAAGGAATAAAGTCAACGAAAACAAGGTGTAATAATAACAAAAAATTAACAACAAAGCAGCAGATTTTAGCCTAGACTCTATCCCATTCCGGTTTGAAGTGCGTTAATGTGATAAAAATCGCAAAATTTACCGCCCCGCCCTTTAAACTTGTGGGTTCGCCCCAATATAGAAATGTGGCCAATGGTTTCAGGAATGTGTGATTAATGTGCAAACTCGCTCGTTTGGTTTGATTTGCAGCAAGAATTGACACGATTCCGCTTGACGCTCGGTGTGGTTTTTGTAATTTTACAACCAACCTTTTATTCACTAACAAATAGCTGGTGGAATATATGACTATCAAAGTAGGTATCAACGGTTTTGGCCGTATCGGTCGCATTGTTTTCCGTGCTGCTCAAGAACGTTCTGACATTGAAATCGTTGCAATCAACGATTTGTTGGACGCGGATTACATGGCATACATGCTGAAGTACGACTCTACCCATGGTCGTTTCGACGGTACTGTAGAAGTGAAAGACGGCCACCTGGTTGTTAACGGTAAAACCATCCGTGTTACCGCAGAGAGAGATCCGGCTAACCTGAAGTGGAACGAAGTCAACGTTGACGTTGTTGCTGAAGCGACTGGTCTGTTCCTGACTGACGAAACGGCTCGTAAGCACATCGCTGCTGGCGCGAAAAAAGTGGTTCTGACTGGCCCTTCTAAAGACGACACCCCAATGTTCGTTATGGGCGTTAACCACAAGTCTTATGCTGGCCAAGAAATCGTTTCTAACGCTTCTTGCACCACTAACTGCCTGGCACCACTGGCTAAAGTTATCAACGACAAATTCGGTATCGTTGAAGCGCTGATGACCACTGTTCATGCAACTACCGCAACTCAAAAAACCGTTGATGGCCCGTCTCACAAAGACTGGCGCGGCGGCCGCGGCGCATCCCAGAACATCATCCCATCCTCTACCGGCGCAGCTAAAGCTGTAGGTAAAGTGATTCCAGAACTGAACGGCAAACTGACCGGTATGGCGTTCCGCGTTCCTACTCCTAACGTTTCTGTTGTTGACCTGACTGCACGTCTGGAAAAACCCGCCTCTTACAAAGAAATCTGTGCTGCAATCAAAGCAGCTTCAGAAGGCGAGCTGAAAGGCGTTCTGGGCTACACCGAAGACGACGTTGTATCTACCGATTTCAACGGCGAAAAACTCACTTCAGTATTCGATGCTAAAGCAGGTATCGCGCTGAACGACAACTTTGTGAAACTGGTTTCTTGGTACGATAACGAAACTGGCTACTCGAACAAAGTTCTGGACCTGATCTCCCACATCTCCAAGTAATGGATTGATGTCGAAATCAGTAAAAACCGCCTTCGGGCGGTTTTTTTATGCCCCTAGCCTCCCCCGGTTCTCTGCCTCAATGCCGATAAATTTGCGCAATATCAATGATTAATCTGCTACATATAAGCCGTAGGTAAAAACAGAAAAGCTTGTGATACTATCGATAATCTGAGGTTCAACGAATAACTGCCACTTTTCAATTAAGGCCAAATTAATGAACGAGAAAGTTTTTAGTCTGCCCGTTGTTGAACAAATCTCCCCTTATATCAGCCAACGTCAACTGGACAACCTACCCGTTGTGGTCGTTTCTCACCCTAAAGTACGCGCCGCCGTTGCTCTGCAAGGTGCGCATCTGCTGGCATGGCAGCCTAGCGGTGAACAACCGGTTATTTGGCTAAGCAACAATACCGCATTTACCGACGGCGTAGCGATTCGCGGCGGTGTACCTATCTGTTGGCCTTGGTTCGGTCCAACGGCGCAGCCTTCCCACGGTTTCGCACGCATTCTGCCGTGGACACTGACCGCGCACGATGAGAATGATAACGGCGTGATGCTGACTTTCACGCTGAAAGACAGCGACGAAACCCGTAAATACTGGCCACATGCCTTCACGTTAATCGCTCGTTTCAAACTGGGCGTTGAATGTGAAATGGAGCTGGAATCCCACGGGGATTATCAGGCTGCCGCCGCCCTGCATACTTATTTCCAAATCGGGGATATCAGCCAGATTAAAATTAGTGGCCTGGGCGAGAAGTACATCGATAAGGTATTGAAAATCAACGACGCCGCTCAAAGCGGCGACCTGGTCTTTAACGGCCAGACAGATCGGGTTTATACCCAACCGGAACCTTACAGCCTGATTAAAGACCCGGCGCTGAAACGAACCATTGAGATTCATCATCATCACCAAAGCGACGTTGTTGCCTGGAACCCAGGCCCTGAGCTGTCTTGCAGCATGCAGGATATGCCAAATGATGGCTACAAAACCATGTTTTGCGTTGAAACTGCGCGAGTCAGTCAACCCATGGTCGCGGCCGATGAAGCGCCTGCTCGCCTTGCAATGACAATTCGCAGCCGCAAAAACGCCTAACAACGCCGCCGCACGCAATATCAGTACGTTAAAATGGAGCCTGGTGCTCCATTTTTATATGGGTCTATGCCTTGTAGCAGATAACCACATATATTCGTATGTATATGGCGACTTTCTTGCGCTCAGCAGCTATTGCATCGGTGAAATTGATTTCAAAAGCGTAGAGATTGTCGTTTTAATATGCGAATAGCCGATTCATAAATCGCTCTTTAGCCGGTTTCGGGGAACATAAATTCATCACTGTTTATTCCATCATTTCCTTTCCATTAAATACTTCAATTTTACTCTCTGAATCTACACTTTAGAATTTATAATTTGTATTTAGACTGGTTTCGATAATCCCCATCCATTCGGCTAATGCGTTAATGTAATGAAAGCCAAAACCTTTAAATTAATATGCGTCCTGTGTAGCATATCACTGAAAATAATAATCAGCGGGACTCGTAACTCTCCCGAGAATGATCATCATGAATTAACGAAGCGTCCTGATGACATAAACCAACTGGGTGAAATAAATAAAATAATAACTTTCTTCTGGTATCCAGTACCTTAACCATTTACCTACCTGATTAACTTATCCGTTTTAGTCTGAGTAAATAGACAACAGGATACATCCAGATTATTGGTAAAATATGGGATAGGAGATTCGCCGTTTAATCGAACGCAGAAATAGCTATGAGAACCCATTAAGTCTAAAAAATAGAATAAGGTTCCTGAAAACTCTTCGTTCAAACGGTTCGCCAATATAGAAATTCAATCCATATCAATACGATTATTAGCATTAAACGAATTGTTCTTCAAAAAAATCTAAGGCGTGCCTGCGAATAGGCCATTCGCGCTAGGGAAATGATAAGAGGAAGCGTCAGTTAAGCGTTAAATTAACCAAAATCAGGGGCCTGCTGGCCCCTGTCATTCTATCTGATTATATTAATCAAAAAGTATAGGTCACACCGGTCCAGACGATACCGGTATAGGATTTATCAACCATTGGGCTGTCTTTAACTTCGCTCGACAGTTGAATATAACGGCCAAGGAAGAATGCATTCCAGCTAGCGTTAATTTGATAATGTGCAGACAACTCAGCATAAGGCGACCAGCTATCACTCGGCTCATAAGCGCTCAAAGTGCTACGCGCAGCTTCGTTACCACTCACGCCGTAGTAATATTTGTTCTGGTTTTTGCTGTTCCAGGTTACACCCACACCCGGCGTCAACAACCAGTTGTTCAGTTGGAATTTATACAGGTAAGCCACATCCCCGATCAAACCGTTACTGTTATCCAGCATGTCCCCCGAAATCGCGGTGCGAATAATTCCCCAGTCTTCGGTATGAGCATAAGACACGCCAGCCATTAACGTGCCGCGACGTTTGTCTAACTGCTTCATGCGCCAGTCGTCGCTATCATTCGGTCTGAAGTTTAACGGCAGAAAGTAAGCGTCCAGAGTCAGACGGTTGCTATCATCACGCCACAGGTAATAACCGGCAGCCAGAGTACGGAAATAAAAATCATCACCTTCGTAATTGATCACAGGAACCGGATAAACGCGATCCTGTTTGCCCAAATACGGATCCGGGCTAACTAAGGCGGAAGCCCCTAAAGACCAGGTACCGGCATGTGCAGCACTGGCACAGCTAATGGCGATGGCTGCAGCAGCCAAAGTTTTTAGTTTAAAGGTTTTCACAAATTGTCTATTCCATATGTAAACAAATAATTAGTTGCCTTAGTGTAAAGCAACTGTTGGCTTTCTGCTGGAACTTTACATAAATTCAGGCAAAAACTCCGTGATTTATAAAGGAAATGCCTATTACCAAACCGGTAACATTTTCAATCACAGTGCGGTTTACGGCTGCAATTAGCCAAGCAATTATAGTAACTAGTGAAAATTATTGTTACTCTTCTGCGGATAAAAATGATGCTATCGCATCAATCTCTAAGCGCCTTTCTTTCCCGTCCTCAGATTATCGACCTACGACATCAATCCCGACGCTCATTCCAACCTTAGACCGAAAGCCGCAGTCTGACGCTGCGGATTGATTACAAAGATAAATAGGTTGCGATAGATTTGACCGCTGTTAACAGAAAGTAAGTAAAATTTATGTCGTTTTGATTACACCAGTATACCGGCACTTTCCCAGAATAAAAAACCAGCAAGAATCATAATTCAATCAGTTAACCCCGTAATATTAGCATAATACTCTAATTAAGTACCTTCCCTCACTGCAGAATTGGTCAATCTATCGCCATGGCCAACTTGACCTTTAGAACAGACGCGACCATAACAATAAGGTAGTAGTTTCAAAATTTTAACCCAATAAAGCCCTACTACTTTTTTATGTTCCCAACCATTCAAACAGGACGGGCATGCTATGAACATATTTGATCACTATCGCCAGCGCTATGAAGCGGCCAAAGACGAAGAGTTCACTCTGCAGGAGTTTCTTACTGTCTGTCAGCAGGATCGCAGTGCTTATGCCAACGCGGCCGAACGTTTGCTGATGGCTATTGGTAGCCCCGTGATGGTCGACACTGCGCTGGATTCACGCATGTCTCGGCTATTCTCCAACCGGGTTATTGCCCGATACCCTGCGTTTGAAGAATTCTACGGCATGGAAGAAGCCATCGAACAAATCGTTTCCTATCTGAAACATGCGGCCCAAGGGCTGGAAGAGAAGAAACAGATCCTCTATTTATTAGGTCCGGTGGGCGGGGGTAAATCCTCTCTGGCCGAAAGACTAAAAGCCTTGATGCAGCTCGTACCCATCTATGTGCTCAGCGCCAACGGCGAGCGCAGCCCGGTTAACGATCATCCGCTGTGCCTGTTTAATCCGCAGGAAGACGCGGCCATTCTGGCGAAAGAGTACAATATTCCTAACCGTTATCTCGGCACCATCATGTCGCCGTGGGCCGCCAAACGTTTGCACGAATTCGGTGGCGATATCACTAAATTTAAAGTGATTAAAGTTTGGCCTTCGATTTTGCAACAGATCGCCATTGCCAAAACCGAGCCGGGAGATGAAAACAATCAGGACATCTCCGCTCTGGTTGGGAAAGTGGATATCCGTAAGCTGGAAAATCACGCGCAAAACGACCCCGATGCCTATGGTTATTCTGGTGCATTATGCCGCGCTAACCAAGGGATTATGGAATTCGTTGAGATGTTCAAAGCGCCGATTAAAGTCCTGCATCCCCTGCTGACGGCCACGCAGGAAGGTAACTATAACGGTACTGAGGGTATCTCTGCCCTGCCATTCAACGGCATCATCCTGGCTCACTCCAACGAATCGGAATGGGTCACTTTCAGAAACAACAAAAACAATGAAGCCTTCCTCGACCGCGTATACATCGTCAAGGTTCCTTACTGCCTGCGGGTTTCAGAGGAAATCAAGATTTACGACAAACTGTTGGAACACAGTGAGTTAACCCACGCGCCTTGCGCGCCAGGAACGTTGGAAACGCTGGCTCGTTTCTCTGTCTTATCGCGTCTGAAAGAGCCGGAAAACTCCAGTATTTACTCGAAAATGCGCGTGTACGACGGTGAGAGTCTGAAAGATACCGATCCTAAAGCCAAGTCTTATCAGGAATATCGTGATTATGCCGGCGTGGATGAAGGGATGAACGGCCTATCTACTCGTTTCGCCTTTAAAATTCTGTCGCGCGTATTTAACTTCGATCACGCGGAAGTGGCGGCCAACCCGGTGCACCTGTTCTATGTTCTGGAACAGCAAATCGAGAGGGAACAATTCCAGCAGGACGTGGCTGAGAAGTATCTGGAGCACCTGAAAGGTTATCTGATTCCGAAATACGCCGAATTTATCGGTAAAGAAATTCAGACCGCCTATCTGGAATCCTACTCTGAATACGGCCAAAACATTTTCGACCGCTACGTTATCTATGCCGATTTCTGGATTCAGGATCAGGAATATCGCGATCCGGATACCGGTCAACTGTTCGATCGCGAGGCACTGAACGCCGAACTGGAGAAAATCGAGAAGCCAGCGGGTATCAGTAACCCGAAAGATTTCCGTAACGAGATCGTTAATTTTGTTCTGAGGGCGCGGGCTAATAACAATGGCCGTAATCCTAACTGGACCAGCTACGAAAAATTACGCACGGTCATTGAGAAGAAAATGTTCTCTAATACCGAAGAGTTACTGCCAGTCATCTCTTTCAATGCGAAAACCTCAACGGATGAGCAGAAAAAACATGATGACTTTGTCGACCGGATGATGGAGAAAGGTTATACCCGCAAGCAAGTTCGCCTGCTGTGTGAATGGTATCTGCGGGTAAGAAAATCTTCATAACCCGTTTGCCGATACAGTTCGGCATAACAGGTATAAACCCAATAGATTTCAAGCGGCAGCTTGAGAAATAACGGGGCTCCCCAAGAGATTTCGGGCGGCGGCAAGGCGGCAATTGAACACCCCCCAGTCATTTAGCCCGCTAAGTGACTGGGGTGAAGGAAAGCCGCCAACGCAACAACCGTTCGAAAGATGAAGGTGAGATTCAGGTCGATCGGATTCGGGGGACTTATGGGCTACTTTATTGACAGGCGACTTAACGGCAAAAACAAAAGCATGGTTAACCGCCAACGCTTTTTGCGTCGTTATAAGGCGCAGATTAAACAGTCGATTACCGAGGCCATCAACAAACGGTCTGTGACTGACGTAGACAGCGGCGAATCGGTTTCCATCCCTATCGACGACATTAACGAACCGATGTTTCATCAGGGACGCGGTGGCGCACGTCACCGGGTTCATCCTGGTAACGACCATTTTGTGACTAACGATCGGGTTGAACGCCAGCAAGGTGGCGGCGGATCGGGCAGTGGTCAGGGAAACGCCGGTAAGGATGGTGAAGGCGAAGATGATTTTGTCTTTCAGATCTCCAAAGATGAGTATCTGGATCTGCTATTTGAAGATCTCGCCCTGCCCAATTTGAAAAAGAACCAATATAAACAGCTGACTGAATTTAAAACACATCGCGCGGGTTACACGGCAAATGGGGTTCCGGCCAATATCAGCGTGGTGCGTTCACTGCAAAACTCGCTGGCGCGTCGTACCGCGATGACCGCAAGTAAACGGCGGTTGATGCATCAGTTGGAAGAAGAATTAGCTTTACTGGAAAACTCAGAACCGGCTCAGTTGCTGGAAGAAGAGCGTCTGAGAAAAGAAATTGCTGAATTACGGCAGAAAATCGAACGGGTTCCTTTTATTGATACCTTCGATTTACGCTACAGAAACTATGAACGTCGTCCTGAACCTTCCAGTCAGGCGGTGATGTTCTGCCTGATGGACGTTTCCGGCTCAATGGATCAACCGACCAAGGATATGGCTAAACGTTTCTATATTCTGCTGTATCTGTTCCTGAGCCGGACGTATAAAAACGTAGATGTGGTGTACATTCGCCACCATACGCAGGCTAAGGAAGTTGACGAACAGGAGTTTTTCTACTCGCAGGAAACCGGCGGCACCATTGTATCCAGCGCCTTAAAGTTAATGGATGAAGTTATTCAGGAACGTTATGACCCGGTGCAGTGGAATATTTATGCCGCTCAGGCGTCGGACGGCGATAACTGGGCTGATGATTCGCCGCTATGTCGCGAGATTCTGGCGAAAAAGCTGCTCCCTCTGGTGCGTTATTACAGCTATATAGAAATCACCCGCCGCGCACATCAAACCCTGTGGCGGGAATACGAGGCTTTGGAAGCACAATTCGATAATTTCGCTATGCAGCATATTCGCGAACCGGAAGACATTTATCCCGTGTTCCGGGAACTGTTCCACCGGCAAACCGCCGAAAGTTGATTGATCAGAAAAATACAAACCGGCCAAACATCAGCCGGTTTTTTTATCTCTTCAACGCTGTAACTACCCTGCTTATTCCTATGAAAATCAGCGGATCTAACCTCGTTCACCTACAGCAGTTGACTGATATTTAACTCTTCCATTAAACGGTAATTATCTGAGTAATCCACCGGAATCGCGATCACGGCGGGGCCGTCAACGTCCATAGCCTGACGCAGTTTGGCGGTTAATTCATCAGCAGATTCAACGGCAAAACCTTTGGCACCGAAGGATTCCGCATACATTTTGAAATCTATCGGGCCGAAACTGACGCCGGAAGGACGGTGGTATTTTTTCTGCTCTTGGATTTCAACCATGTTATACCCATTATCCACCCAAATAATGTGCAACAAATTACTCTTCAACCGCACCGCCGTTTCCAGCTCCATGCTGGATTGCATAAAGCCACCGTCCCCAGAAACCGACACCACTTTTTGATGAGGATTTACCAACGCGGCGGCAATCGCCCAGGGTAAGGCTACCCCCATGGTTTGCTGGCCGTTAGACATCAAAATCTGCCGCGTACGGAAACTATACAAATAACGTGCAATCCAGATATGGAAACTCCCCATATCCACGCACAGCGTCACGTCACTGTTAACAATATCCTGCATCGCACGAACTAATCTCAAAGGATGAATAGCAAAACCGTTCATGCGTTCGGCTCGGTTGGCCAAATCACGGCGCTGGCGACCGCGTTCTTCCAGCACAGCCTCGGTCTGTGAGGTCAGGATTAACGAACCGTTCAGCCGTTTGGTCAGCTCATCCAGCGTGGTGGCTATATTCCCCACCAGCTCTTTTTCCGGTTGATAGGCAATGTCAATTTCCGCCGGTAATACATCCAGATGGATTAAGGTAGCGTGGCCGCTGTTCCACAGCGCCGGATCGTACTCCACCGGGCTATAACCAACGGTGAGAATTACATCCGCCTGTTGCAGTAACTTATCACCGGCCTGATTATTAAACAGCCCAACCCGACCCGCAAAACGATCGAAATGCACCTGATCGATAACCCCGGCCGCCTGATAAGTGCTGGTAACCGGCAGTTGGCTATGGCGCAGCAGGCGTCGCACCGCCTCGGCGTTGGCCGGTTGGCTCGCCATTAAACCTAGTAACAATATGGGATTCTTGGCCTTATTGAGCAGTGCCGCAACGTCGACGATATCTTCCGTCCGCGCACTCCCGTTAACCGGGCAAGGCTGATGAGCCAGAATACGGCTGGTTACCGGCTCATTAATAATATCCTGCGGTAGGCTCACAAAGGCGGCGCCTGGTCGACCAAACTCTGCGGTTCTGAAGGCGTTTCCCATAACTTCCGGCAATGCGCTCGCGGCGGTCACTTCCACGCTAAATTTGGTGACTGGCCGGAAAATGCTGACGGTATCCATGCTTTGGTGAGTGATTTTCAGGCTATCCGCCCGTTTCACCGCACCGCCGATAGCGACCACCGGATCCCCCTCCGACGTTGCGGTGGCCAGCCCGGTCACCAGATTTGAACAACCTGGGCCAGAAGTCACCAATGCCACGCCGGCCTTACCGGTTAAACGGCCAATGGCTCCAGCCATAAAAGCGGCGTTGGCTTCGTGGCGTACCACTATGGTTTCAATCGTAGAATCTTCCAGTGAATCAAATACCCGATCAATTTTCGCGCCCGGAATACCGAAAACCTGCTTAACACCTTGTTGCTCCAGATGATTCACCACCAGATCGGCACCGCATTTCCATTCCTGCATTTCAATTTCATGACTCATGACGTTGTCCTTTGTTACCGCTCTCATTACCCATCAGGGGGAATTAACTTTCTACCGCGCGAATCGCTGTATCGAGATTCAACGGCGTCAAATCTGCTTTCAGGAAGTCATTGTCCTGCGGTAAATCAATCACCAGCTTGGTCAACGTGCCGAAAGTCAGCTCTCCGTTTTCCAGTTGATAATCAAGTACATGGCCGCCACCGCTGCGGTCATCGGTAATAAAATGCTCGTGGTAACCCGCGACATTAATGCCTTGGGTATAAGCCGGGCTGCGAAATCCGATAATCACGCCGCTGCGATGCTCGAATTCAAACGTCGGCTGTTCGGCAATGGCTTCGAGCATGGGTTTATAAGGGCGCTGCTGACGCGGTACGGTGCGGGTTTCAACGTGGCTAAACTTGCCATCGATACGCAATGCGCAGAACAGATTATCGGTCTCGGTCACATCATCAATCACATTGTGAATCTGCTGGCGGCTCATTTTATGCTCAAAACAACGTTTTTCCGTCGGCTGGAAGAAGGTCATCACTGCGAAGGGCGTTTTCTGCTCAGGCTGGGCGCTACGGGCGCTACCGTCCGAACGCAATTGATAAATTTCGCTGTTGAACGCCACTAACTCCCCATCGAGATTGTTGAAGGTTCCTAATCCAAAGTCACCGTGCTGAAGCAGCTGCTTCATGGTGATATTGCCTTCGTAAACACCACTAATTAGCGCACTCATCAATGAGGTTTGGTACAAAACACACTCTGGATGCCCTTTCTGATGGGCAATGAAGCTCTGCGCAATCGTCTCTGCACATGAACATACTGGGTGATCTTGTTTAATCATGTCGCTCTCCCTCTTATCTGTAACATAAATTACACTTATGTTTAGTTATAAGGTTGACGCGAGAACGACATAAGTACCAATATAGGAACCTCACTATTTTGATATCAAAAATATATGGAACATCGTTATCTGCGTTACTTCGTTGCCGTCGCTTCTACTCGGCACTTTACCCGGGCAGCTGAAAAGCTCGGCATCTCGCAACCGCCGCTGAGTCAGCAAATTCAAAAGCTGGAACGAGAGATAGGTACGCCGCTGTTACATCGGTTAAGCCGGGGAGTTGAACTGACGGAGGCCGGTGAGGCTTTCTATGCCGACGCCCTTCATATTTTGCAATTGACGGATGAAGCGGTTGAGCGAGCCAAAAGCATCGCCCGAGGGGAAACGGGAAAACTACGGGTTGGATTTGCCAGCTCCACCGCTTTCCAACCGGCGGTTTTATCCTTGTTGCACCGCTATCGAGAAACCTTTCCCGCGGTCATTTTATTGCCTAGCGAAGAAATCATGCCGGTGCTGATGAACGATTTACACAGCGAACGCATTGACGTGGCTTTTATTCGCCAGCCTTGTAGCGCCAGTACCGAATTTACCTGTGAGGTGCTAGTGGAAGAAGATATGGTGCTGGTGCTGCCCGCCAATCATCCTCTGCACCATTGTGCCAAAATCAGCCTGCGGGATTTACAGCATGAAAAGCTGATCACCTTCCCAAGGGAAGTTGGCCCCGGCTTGTTTGATGCCATTATGAACGCCTGTTATCGCGCCGGATTTGAGCCAGAACTGGGGCAACAATCGCCACAGTTGGTTTCCGCCATCGGCATGGTCTCAGCCGGATTTGGTATCACCGTAGTGCCGCGTTCACTAACAACCATTCATGCAAACAATGTTACCTACCATGAAATTGATGATGACCAGCTAAAAACCCAGATTACGCTGGCCTGGCGCCGCCACGAGCGCTCCACCGCGGTCGTGAATATGGTGAATTTGCTACGGCGTGGCGGATAATCCGGCGATTATGTTTCGTGAATTTGCGCAAAACGTTCGGCGAGGAAGTCCAATAGGCTACGAACCGAAGGCAGCAACCCGCGACGAGACGGAAATACCGCATGAATAATTTCCGGTTTGGGTGCCCAATCCGGTAGCAGGCGAATCAACGCCCCACTCTCTAGTTGCTCCCTGACCATCATCAGCGGCAATTGCACCACGCCAACGCCAGCCAGCGCGGCACAGCGCAACGCCACCATATCGGCAGTAATAAACCGAGGCTGATGATTAACCGCCGCGTGAGCATCATTTGGGCCTTGCAAATTCCAGACAAAATTCTGCTGCGGTTGCCCTAATCCTAAACTGGGGATGCCGGTCAGATCTGCCGGTGATCGGATTTCATCGCACTGCGCCAGCAACGCCGGGCTGGCAACCAGACTCTGGCAACGATCGGCCAGCACCCGCATCACTAAATCGCTGTCCTCAATCGGTCCAGGCCGTACTCTTATCGCAATATCAATAGCTTCCGCCACCGGATCAACCCGGCGATTCGTGGCTTCCAAATGCACGCTCACATGAGGGCAACTGGCCATGTAATCCGCCAGCATCTGGCTCACGTTCGCCTGCAACAACGCCACCGGACAGGTGACTCTGACCACGCCACGTGGCTCAGCGCGGGTTAACTCAATAGACTCCTGCGCCGCTTTGGCCTCCACCAGCATGGCTTTACAGTGCTCATAATAGGTTTGGCCGATCTCCGTCACCGCAAAACGTCGGGTAGAACGCTGCACCAAGCGAACGCCCAATCTGTCCTCAAGCAGCGCCAAACGGCGGCTGAGCTTGGATTTAGGCATACCCAGCACTCGCGCGGCTGCGCTAAAACCACCGTGATCGACCACCTGAACGTAGTAATAAAGATCGTTGAGATCTTGCATAGTCACCTTATTGTTCATTTAATAGGACAGTGATGTGCTATTTTGCTATCTACCGCTTAAATTATCCTAAACCTATACTTTATCCAATACAGCAACCTACCTGTTGTAAGGAGATTATGATGAAAAAAGTACTAGGTGTTTACACTGCGCCACGTTCCCACTGGGTTGGGGACGGTTTCCCGGTTCGTTCTCTGTTTTCGTATCAAAGCCATGGCAAGCAGCTGAGTCCGTTCTTGCTGCTGGATTATGCCGGTCCGCAGGATTTTAAACCGAGCAATCACCCGCGTGGCGTAGGGCAACATCCGCATCGCGGTTTTGAAACCGTCACCATTGTGTATCAAGGTGAAGTCCAACATCGTGACTCAACCGGTAAAGGCGGCGTTATCGGGCCCGGCGATGTGCAATGGATGACCGCAGGCTCTGGTATTTTACACGAAGAGTTTCACTCCGAAGCCTTCAGTAAAAGCGGTGGCCCGCTGGAAATGGTTCAGCTGTGGGTGAACCTGCCTGCCAAAGATAAAATGGCCGCACCTGGATATCAGGCGATCCTGAGTCAGGATATTCCGCGCGTTGAACTGCCGGATAACGCCGGTCGTGTTCGGGTCATAGCCGGTGAGTTCGACGGCCATACCGGGCCTGCCAAAACCTTTTCACCGCTGAACGTTTGGGATATGCGGTTGAATCAGGGCAGCGTCAGTGAAATTTCTCTGCCGGAAGGCTGGAATACCGCACTGATCGTCTTGCACGGCACCATTATGGTGAATGGCGAAAGCATTGGTCGCGAAGCGGAAATGGTCTTGCTGGATTCAGCGGGCAGCCATCTGACCATTGAAGCCAACAATAATGCCGTCTTGGTATTGCTCAGCGGCGAACCGATCAATGAACCTATTGTCGGTTACGGGCCTTTTGTTATGAACAGCGAGCAGGAAATCAAAAATGCCATTAAAGATTTTAATGGCGGACGTTTCAGCTCTATCGACCATTAAAATCTTTGATGGCCGATATCTCAGCCCCGCCGGCCTTTTTAGCGCTGGCGGGGCTTATTCTTTCCATCAACGTAATAAAAACTCAATAATTTAATGAGTTACAAACAATGGTTATCTTTTTAGCCGGTTTTTCTGCGTTATTAGCTGTCGACAACAAGCATTCATTTAACTTTTAATTAGTCGATAAAAAGCGACAGATTGAATACGCATTAAAAACTCTAATTAATTTATAAATATTGCACTATATTTACTCTTTATGACCATGGGGTTTCTCTCCTAAGGTAGGTTAAATACACGCTAAACAGATTTAAAAAAATCTACTTGTCGTTGTACAAAGTCTGTTCTTTGGGGAAATGACTTTATTATATTTAATTTCTTTGTCAGTTATCCTATTCTGTTTCTATATAGATAGTGATATTTGATTTACATATCCGATGATTTTAGTTTAATGATACAACGGCCTAGGCGCTTCTATTGCTACAGGAATCCTCATGAGCCATTTAAATGACCCTTTCCCCACTGAAAAAGATCTGTCTGCGTACAGTGAACATGAGGCGCTGTTGCAAGCATTAAATCTTTCTCTGGCTATTATCGAATTCGATCTTAACGGCGTGGTAGTCAATGTTAACCAGAACTACCTTGATTACTTTGGTTATCAGCGTGACGAAGTCATCGGACAGTCCCATAAAATGTTCTGTAAGCCCGATTTTATCGGGAGCAAAGAGTATCACGCCCTGCGTAAAAGCCTGCGCGCTGGCCAGTCTCTGGAAGGTCGCTTTGAGCGGCGACATAAAGACGGCTCCCCGGTATGGCTCGCCGCGATTTATCAGCCGGTTCCGGGTCGCGACGGTAAAACCGCCAAAATGGTCAAAATCGCCAAAAATATCACTCAGCAGGTGGCGCTGGAATCCTCAACCCATGAATGGGTACAGCTGCTGACCGAACTGACCGACCGCAGCGATAGCGCAATGTTTATTGCCGGTGGCAGCGATGACGGTCAGCTAACCTTGTATATTAATCAGGGTTTTACCAAACTATTCGGTTACAGCGCACAGCAGGCACTGGGGCAACCGATTGCTGCCCTATTACAAAATAAACCGCCTTCCTCATCGATATCGGCTTCGTCCGACGACCTTCACCAAACGTTGCAGCCGGAAGAACTGTTTTATAGTCAGGACGGCCAGCCTCATTGGTGCTCGGCAACCATAAATTCGGTCTATGACGAACAGGGGAAAGCCAGTTATACCATTGGCGTACTGACGGATATTACCCCGACCAAAATATATGAAGTACTACAATATAAGGTATTGGAATCCTTAGTGTTAGAGCGCCCGCTGGATGAAGTGCTGAATATGTTTTGTCTCGAGATTGAACGCATTGCGCCGGAAGTCGTGGTGAGTATTCTTCAGGCGCGGGATGATAATACCTTACAGCATTTGGCGGCTCCCAGTTTGTCACCACACTACACCGACGCACTGCAACGGGTGCCCATCGGCCCGCACAGCGGCTCTTGTGGTACTGCAGCCTATCGCAAAGAACCGGTATTAGTGGACGATATCGCCAACGACCCTTTGTGTCGTCGCCTCCGTCATATTTTGCTGCCACTCGGATTATTAGCCTGTTGGTCTAGCCCTATTTTATCCAGCCAGGGAGAAGTGCTGGGAACTTTTGCCTTCTACTTTCGCGAAAAACGCGGCCCTAACGCCTTCCACCATAAGTTAGTCAAACTGTCCACTAACCTGTGCGCGCTGGCGCTGGAAAGAAAACAGTCACGGATGAAAATCCAGCAACTGGCGCTGTATGACTCACTGACCGGCCTGCCTAATCGCGCCCAGTTCCTCAACCATGCTCATCAGGCAATTAGTCAAGCTGAAGCGCAAGGGCAATCGCTGGTCGTATTAGTGATTGATATCGACCGCTTTAAGCAGGTAAACGATTCATTGGGTCAGGCTGCGGGAGATGAATTGCTGTGTACCATTGCCCAACGATTACGCGGGGATATGGCCAAACACGATATTATTGGCCGTTTATCGGGGGACGAGTTCGTCCTGATTCTAACCTCTTTTGACGTTGATAAAACCACGCTACGAGTCGAGAAACTGCTGGGTTGCCTGTCACAGCCCTGCCAGATTGCCGGGGTGACCATTATTCCTTCTGCCGGAATAGGTATTAGCCTGTATCCAGATAATGGCAAAGAAATCAATACGCTGCTGCACAATGCAGATGCTGCCAAGCACAAGGCTAAAGAGATGGGCCGTGGACAGTTCCAGTTCTTCAGCAGAGAAATGAACCAGCTAAATTTACAGCGTCAGGCGCTGGAAGGCGCGCTGCGTCAAGCGGTTCATCTCAATACCCTGCAGCTCTATTATCAGCCACAGGTCAGACTTCACGATAGTCAACTTTACGGCGTAGAAGCCTTAAGCCGATGGCATCATCCAACGCTTGGGGAGATCCCGCCGCAGCGTTTTATTCCATTGGCCGAAGAATGCGGGTTAATTAATGAACTCGCGCTGTGGACTATTAATGAAGCCTGTCGTCAGTTGGCGGAATGGCGCCTGCGTGGCCTTGATGTACCGTCTATTTCCGTTAATTTATCACCAACCAATTTCCATAATTTAGGGCTGCCGGATATCATCGCCCACATTCTGCAACGCTACCATCTGCCACCGCAGGATTTAACTTTGGAAATTACCGAAGATATTCTGATTGATAATAATCCCAGTATTTTTGCCACCCTTCATAAGATCCATAAGCAGGGCGTCAGGTTATCAATGGATGACTTTGGCACCGGCTATTCCAGCCTGAGCTATCTACGTCGACTGGAATTAGATGAAATCAAGCTGGATAAGAGTTTCGTAAACGATCTGGAGCACGATGAAACCAGCAGAACGCTTAGCGAAGCGGTAATCCGCATTGGTGAAAGCCTGCAACTCTCCGTCGTGGTAGAAGGCGTGGAAACCGAAGCGCAACGCAACTTGCTCAGCCGTCAGGGTTATCTCATCGGGCAGGGATATCTGTTTTCCGAACCGCTGGATGCTTCCGCCATGGAACAATGGGTCATTGCTCACGCGTCAAGCTGATGGGGTTACTCATCAGCCTAACGCGGGTTAACTCACTCCACTACCATAAATTAATTTCCTCTGTTTATCCTTTATTTATCTAAATTGGCAATTAATATAATAAATCTGCTTATTATCACTTACACTAGCCCCTCACTTTTCAATACGGTTAATTCTAAATGGACTATTAATTAGTATTGAAATTATTTACCACTATTTTTTGTAGTGACTTATGGAACAGGATTTTTCATGAGAGTTGTATTACCGCTGGCTTTTTTATTCATTTCGGGTTGCTCACTTCCCCTTCCTCATTTGACCGACAAACAGATCGCTGAATTTGATTCAGATGCATTATGCTCCGCGCTGGGTACTTATAATAACGACGGTAAATCCGTATTACGCTTAACCGCCGAAGTGGAACGTCGAGGCGTCGCGATTAATCAGGAAAAATGCTATCGCATCAGCCATATGGCCATGCAAGCGCCCGTCGACGATACGCTACACGCAAACTGCGATACACGCCCCGCCTATGACATTCCTGGCAAGCAGCCGAGAGTTAAAATAGACGGCAAATGGCACCTGCTGCCGCAATCGCAATTTAACCACTCGCGCCCGCGATGCTCCTTTGGCGGTACGCACGCCTGGCGGCAATATCCAGACCCCAAGTTGCTCCCCGACCGTGACATGCTACGAATCATAAGTGAGTACAAAAAATAACCTGTGGTGATATCCTCGGTTAAGCTATCGTAACCCCGCCAAGTGTTATTAATTGGATCAGCTAATCTCGGGGTTTGTAGATAAAAGGAGAGTTATCAATCCGGTGCGGTAATCCTTCCCCGCACCGCTTCCCCAGAATTACCGTGCAATTAAAACTATTTGCAGGTTATATTTCATTGATTGTAGTAATCTAACCAGGTTGAGTTTTTCTGAGACAAGTGACGCCGTTGCCGAAACGTAGCCCCCTTTCTCAGCCAAATTCCTGTTTCTTGCCGCTTCTGTCACCTGGACGTTTTATCTCTGCTATGCAAAAATTTCTGTTTTTATTACTCAGCCTGATTCTATTAGGCCCACTGGGTATCGACCTTTACCTGCCCACTATTCCCGCTATTGCCAAAGGCCTGAATAGCAGCGAATCACTAATTCAATCCACCATAGCGCTGTTTATTCTGGTTTTGGGCGTCGGGCAACTGATCGCAGGTCCATTGGTGGATAAATATGGCCGCAAACCTATCGCCATCATCGGAATTCTGCTGTATATGCTGGGTGCCGCAATGGCAGCGCTAGCGACTACGCCAACGATGTTTGTCGCCTCGCGCCTGCTACAGGGAACCGCCGTATGTTGCACCGCCGTGGTGGCATTTAGCGGCGTGCGCGATCGTTTAAATGGTAACGAGGCCGCCCGAGCCTTTGGTTTTTTAAATGGCACCTTGAATATCGTCCCTGCGCTGGCGCCTTTGTTAGGCGGCCTGTTAGCCGAAGCCTTCGGCTGGCGCGCCCCCTTCTGGTTCTTGGTGCTATACGCCGTTCTGGTACTGATATTGGTGGTATTTTTCCTACCAGAGACCCGCCCAGCGGGAACCCAGTCGGTTAAAGGCTTACCGTTCAAAAACTATTTGCGTATTTTGCGTGACGATCGTTTTCTGGTCTTTGCGCTGGTGAACGCGGGTGCGATGGGAATGGCGCTGACTTATGTGTCTCTGGCTCCTAACGTATTGATGGGCGAGGCTAATCTCACACCGCTCCAGTTCTCACTGGCTTTCGGCGCCAACGGGTTCTGGATTATGTTTGTGAGTTTCTTTGCCAATAGGATCATTCAAAAAGTGGGCCGTCCAGCCTGTCTGATGACCGGTAGTCTGCTCATGGCTTTGGGGTGTGTAGGCTTATTATTTGGCTTAACACAATTAAGTGCAGAAATGCAGAATAGCTGGCCGACTTACATGTTGCCGGTCGCCAGTGCCTGCGCCGGTCTGGCCTTTATGATGGGCCCGGCGACCAGCTATGCCTTGGAACCTTACGCCAATGAAGCCGGTGTGGCCTCTGCTCTGGTCGGTTTTGTGCAAATGGCCGGCGGTGCCGCCTTGGGTCTGATCGCTATGTCATTACCCATTCAGCCTAAGCTTTCGCTGGCGTTGGTGATGTTAACCGGCTGTTTATTGGCGTGGATTGCCCGCAGTGCCAGCAAGCGGATGCCGACCATCATCAAGAAAATTGCCTGATAATGATTGCGGATCGCTCTGTCGATCCGCTTTCGCGGAATGAGTTGGATGACGTGAACTCGTCGGGTAATAAATGGTATGGATAATTAATCTTAGAGGATCATTGATAACCCGCTAAATCAGCCGTTATTTTACTCTGCCCTAATGTTTATCCTACGTTAGCACTTACTTTGTAATAACCTCAGTGCCAGCCTTGCCAAGGCTGCTTTCCGCCAATAATGACAAAACACCCTTTCCCCACCTTGGGGACGCGGTTGTATCATTGGTTGCACAAATTCCTGCGCCCAGTCAGGCAAATCAAATCTAGGCTCATTTTCTCCACTTGAAAATTTTCGAATGATTTCGCGACAATGTCCTTCGCAGGATAAAATTGCTTCGACTTTTTCCTGTCCCTCCAGAGTGGCAGAAAAAGCGACAATACGTTGACCCTCTAGGCTGCGTTGTCCCGTTCTCCAACAGTATCCTACTATCCTCCGCCCCTGTGCCTGCCAGTCAAAATGCAAATAGCCATGATGAGGATTTTCTGCTCCCGCAGCCCAACTCAACGTCCCGAAGCGATAACGTAAATGACGAACTCGGTGCCCGTTAATCTCTAATAGACAACCTTTATTCGTACCAACCGAAGCCAGCAGGCAAAATAGAGTTCGGGGCGCTTCACTGCAATAAACGCCATTCCACGGATATAAATAAGTATCAATCTGATGATCGATATCTGGAATAAAGCGATTCCAGTCGATGCAATAATCCGCCAAGACTGAGATTATTCTGTCGCAGTTTGGCTGAGACCTATTTAATAGGTAATGGATAACAGCCATCATGACTTTCTTACGAGTGAATAGCGCATAGATAAACCCGCGGTTATCTGACGCGGATATGAGACCCGCCCGATATTGCTGTTCTTCCTGGTTTGGCTCTATTACACCACCGATAGTCCGCAACGTAACTCGATGCCGCTCCCGTCGCGCCAGTGAAATAGCGCACTGGACTGCTGGATCGGTGGCCTTTGGATCGCAATGATAGATAACCAAGACCCGATACCCCCGGCGTACGTAATACAACATGGCTTCGGTCATCTGCATATAAATGATATAGCGGGATTGGCTATTATTATACAGAACATTGAGATCGTAACCGTCAGGCCGCCTGTTTTTCATCCATAGCTGAGTTATCGGATGGAGCAAGCAATAAAATAGATAATCTGCATTTTCAATTAATACATTAACGCCAGAGGGAAATACAATGGCTTCGGCACCCGTTCTGATAATCATCAACTCACCGGAGGTTTCTTTGGTATTTTTCACCTTGCTATCCAGCCGAAAATCATCGGCTGCCATGTTACGCTCCAGCGTTTCCCATGCGCGGCTGTGCGCCATACGGGATAAATCAGAGGTAATCAGACCCACGAGTTGGCGCATCATATTTCCTCGCTAAAACTGTCTCGGTTAGCCGATAGAAAGATCGTCGATAATATTGATCAACAATAGTTTTCCCTAGTATTGAAAATAAACAATCAAACCCCGATGCTACCGCAGTGATAATATTGAATACAGACAAAGCATGAGCTGAGAGATAGATATTAATGACAGGATGAGTATTCTTGTCTGATTCATTCTCAACTGGAGTGAATCTATTCTGGCAACTGACATAATACTCTCCTATTCGATTTCATTTATTCTCAGAATATAAAATCATGCGGATGATCAGCAGTTCAACCACTATAAATAAATCAGATGAGGTGGCAATAATAAAAACCGAAGGGAGAATAACGATATAAATGGGTTTTATAACCACTATTCACATGTCGCCATATCAACAAATTAATGAAATGAGATCAAAATAAAGAAGGCATATCTGGATAAAGATACGCCTTCAGGATAGGTTTCGGAATATCGGAATTTTCAAGCTTAACTCTCGATTTTCACCGGCACTCTGGGAGCCAAAGCGCACATCAATTCGTAGCCCACGGTTCCCGCAGCGGCGGCAACGTCGTCAATCGGCAGATTTTTCCCCCACAATTCAACCTTGCTACCTGTTACGGCCTGTGGACAAAGGGTTAAATCCACCATCATCATATCCATTGATATAGTGCCCAAGGTTCGAGTCATAACGCCCTCAACCCATGCCGGAGTACCCGTTGGCGCATGACGCGGATAGCCGTCGGCATAGCCGCAAGCCACGACGCCAATACGCTGAGCATCGCTGGCCTGATAGCGGCTGCCATAGCCCACGCCATGGCCCTTGCTCAAATCCTGAACGGCGATGATTTCACTACACAAACTCATTGTCGGTTGCAAACCGGTGTCCGCAATATCTGCCGTCCTACCACTCGGGGACGCCCCGTATAAAATAATACCCGGCCGTACCCAATCTCGATGAGTTTGACTGTGCCAAAGCGTCGCGGCGGAATTGGCAAAACTGCGCGGAGCAGGAATATTGGCACTGGCATCGCTGATGTCATTAAACTGCTGCGCCACGCCGGTAGGATTATCCGCATTAGCAAAATGACTCATTAACGTAATTTGATCGATATTGGCAATGCTTTTCGCCCATTGCCAGACCGTCTCAGCCTGACGAACCGGAAAACCTAAGCGGTTCATTCCGCTGTTCAGTTTAAGATAAACATTAAGTGGTGCACTTAACCGCGCTCGTTGAATAGCGTCTAATTGCCAATCACTGTGTATCGTCGTCGTCAGACGATAATGATCCAACAACGTCAAATCCTGCGGTTGAAAGAACCCTTCCAGCAATAGAATTGGCCCTTTCCAACCCTTCTCACGCAGTAAGACTGCTTCATTGAGATCCAATAATGCAAACCCATCGGTAGCGGATAAACTTTCCCACACTCTGCTCAGGCCGTGACCGTAAGCATTGGCTTTAACCACTGACCATACTTTTGACTGAGGAGCACAATTTCTGATGACATTAAGATTATTATCAAAGGCAGACAAATGCAGCGTGGCAGATATCGGGCGAGGCATGCGCGTTCCTTTTTACTTTACCGGGTTTGTCGGGCTTTTAATTGTTACCGGATTATTTATTCTATGAAATAACGCGCACATCAAGAGGCCGATATTACCCAGCCGCTTGTTGTGCAATATTTGAAAATTAGCGAATCGAACGCGCCGCGTACAGACTGCCATGATTCGCGGAATGGAATCCCGGACTATAACGAGCAACCGCTAAATCATCGGCGTCAATGGCGGTCTGACGGCCAGAAATGATATCGGCCAGTAGTTGCCCTGAGCCGCAGGCCATTGTCCAGCCCAGAGTGCCGTGGCCGGTATTCAGATAGAGATTTTTCAGCGTCGTCCGCCCTACCACCGGCGTACCGTCAGGCGTCATTGGACGCAACCCGGTCCAGAATGTGGCGTGTTCAACTTTGCCCCCATCCGGATACAAATCCTGCACCACCATTTCCAGCGTTTCCCGACGGGCCTGTTCCAATTGGGTATTAAAACCCACAATCTCCGCCATACCACCGACGCGAATACGATCGTCAAATCGGGTAATTGCAATCTTATAAGTTTCATCCAACACGGTAGAAAATGGCGCAGAATCCGGATCGGTAATTGGAATAGTCAGCGAGTAACCCTTTAGCGGATATACCGGAATAGACACTAAACCCTGTAGTAATGACGTGGAATAAGAGCCAAATGCCACGACATAAGCATCTCCCTTGATCACGTCATTGCCGCAAAGTACACCAGCGATTTGATTACCGTCCACCAGCAATTTATCTACCGAGCGGTTAAAAATAAATTTCACTCCGGCGGCTTCAGCCATTTTCGCCAATTGCTCGGTAAATAAACGGCAATCGCCGGTTTCGTCGTTAGGTAAACGTAATCCGCCGGTCAGTTTATGAGACACTTTGGACAAGGCTGGCTCTATGGTCGCTAATTTATCAGCGGTTAATAATTGATAAGGTACGCCCGCATCCTCCAATACCGCCATATCTTTTGCAGCATTATCAAACTGTTGCTGAGTCCGGAACAATTGCAAGGTTCCACCCTGACGGCCTTCGTATTGGATTCCGGTATCTTCGCGCAGATCTTTCAGGCAATCCCGACTGTATTCGGCCAGCCGAACCATGCGGCTTTTATTGGTCATATAATGGGAAGTACTACAATTTTTCAGCATCTGCCACATCCAGCGTAACTGGAAGCTGCTGCCATCTAATCGGATGGCCAGCGGAGCATGGCGTTGGAACATCCATTTAATGGCTTTCAACGGTACGCCCGGAGCTGCCCAAGGCGCGGCATAGCCGGGGGAAATTTGCCCCGCGTTACCTGCGCTGGTTTCCTGAGCCGGGCCAGATTGGCGGTCAATGACCGTTACCTCATTGCCTGCTTTTGCCAGGTACCAGGCGCTGGCCACCCCCACCACTCCACTTCCCAAAATGATAATACGCATACCTTAACTCCGCCGATAATACATAAAGCATAATATTCTGCTGACAGAAAATTAACTTAGTGTAAAAAACTAGCCAACAATTTGATCGTGGGTTGTGATTCTGCTCACAGTTATTTTATATTTTAATCTTATTGTTTTTCAAGTGATTTACATTATTGGCGATAAGATTCGGTTTGAACATCATAAACAGGTATATATCTCAATAAATTCATTAAGTTAGCTGTTTATAGTCCAAATAATCCACAACTTGACCAAGATGACTTTGACGATATTTAATTCTTATAAATTGCCATTAATGCAGAATAAAATATTGCCAAATAGAAGAATAAGATGATGCTCCCAGCGCGGCAAAAATAAACTATATTGACATAAGGTCTTGCCGTGCTTCAGTTTGTTCAGATTGAGCTAGGATTATGCAAGGGACAGGTATTTGGCCAGATGTTAAAACCGTGAGGGTGCGCTGATGACAACTTCAACTGAAAAAACGGGCGCGCAAGATAAGCGTCTGACTGACGGACCAGACTGGACTTTCGAATTACTACAGGTTTACCTCGATCAGATCGATCGGGTCGCCAAACATTATCGATTGGATACCTATCCGCATCAAATCGAGGTGATCACCTCTGAGCAAATGATGGATGCTTATTCAAGTATTGGTATGCCAATAAATTATACCCATTGGTCGTTTGGCAAAAAATTTATCGAAACGGAACAGAAATATAAACAAGGCCAGCAGGGTCTGGCCTATGAAATAGTGATTAACTCCAACCCTTGCATCGCCTATCTGATGGAAGAAAACACCATTACGATGCAGGCACTGGTCATGGCTCACGCGTGCTATGGGCATAATTCCTTCTTTAAAAATAACTATCTTTTCCGAACCTGGACTGACGCCAGCTCCATTGTCGATTACCTGCTGTTTGCCCGCCATTACATCAGTGAATGTGAAGAACGCTACGGTGTAGAAGAAGTGGAACGACTGCTCGATTCCTGCCATGCGCTGATGAACTACGGCGTTGACCGTTATAAACGCCCGCAAAAAATTTCGCTACAGGAAGAAAAAGCTCGGCAGAAAAGTCGGGAGGAATATCTGCAAAGCCAGGTCAACTCCCTATGGAAAACCCTGCCGCGCATTGCTCGAGAAGAAACCCAGGCTGAAGCGCTACGCTATCCAAGTGAACCCCAGGAAAATATTCTCTATTTTATGGAGAAAAATGCCCCATTACTGGAGTCCTGGCAGCGGGAAATCCTGCGCATCGTACGCAAAATCAGCCAATATTTTTATCCGCAAAAACAGACTCAGGTGATGAATGAAGGTTGGGCCACTTTCTGGCATTACACTATTTTAAACCACCTGTATGACGAAGGTCGGGTCAGCGATCGGTTTATGATGGAATTCCTGCACAGTCATACCAACGTGGTGTACCAACCCGCCTATAACAGCCCTTATTACAGTGGGATAAACCCTTATGCGCTGGGTTTTGCCATGTTTCAGGACATCAAGCGCATCTGTATGTCGCCAACGGAAGAAGATCGCTACTGGTTCCCGGGTATTGCCGGTTCTGATTGGTTAGATACGTTACATTTCGCCATGCGTGATTTTAAAGACGAAAGTTTTATTAGCCAGTTTTTGTCGCCCAAAGTCATGCGCGATTTTCGTTTATTTACCGTACTGGATGACGATAAAAATAATTATCTGGAAATCTCGGCGATTCATAATGAAGAGGGTTATCGGGCTATTCGCAATGAGCTGTCTGCTCAATACAATCTGAGTAACCATGAACCAAATATTCAGGTTTGGAATGTCAATTTGCGCGGCGACCGCTCACTGACCTTACGCTATATTCCGCAGGATCGAGCTCCGCTGGATAAAAGTCGTCGAGAAGTGATGAAACATATCCATCGCCTCTGGGGATTTGACGTACACATTGAACAGTTGAATGAGGATGGCAGCACCGAACTGCTGGAAAGCACGCCACCACGTGAAAGCAAATTGTAACCTTTGCCTTCGTCTGATGCGGTTTTATCGAGAATACCGTTTATCAGATAGTAAAAAGGGCCTAATGGCCCTTTTTCATTGTCATTTGCCGTTCTAGCGGCGCGCTTCAGCCAGATCGCTCGGCATTGTGCCTTGCATACTGTGCCAGATCGCCCCGCTTTCTTTCCCGTAGTTACGCAAACATTCCATAACCTGGTCGTATGATTTATTTTCGCACAGGCTAGCTAACTGGCTATAAAAGTTCAGCGCTAGCTTACGGGCTTCCGGGTTAGAGAAATAATAACGACCAACGCGAGTATAAAGACCTTTTAGTCCGTTCAGGATTAGCCCGTAAATCGGATTACCGGAAGCAAATGCCAGACCGCGGAAAATGCCGTAGTCCAAAGCAGTGAAAGCTTCTGCGTGATCTTCTACCTCTGACGCTTTCGCCAGTATATCCAATGCTTGATCGGGATGTTGGCGGAACGCAGTCCGCACAAAAATCGAAGCGATATTGGTTCGAACAGCGAGTAAATTATCTATCAATTGAGGGACGCTATCGTGGTCCAGGCGAGCCAGTGTTTCAAGAATATTAAGGCCCGACGTCTCCCAAAAATTGTTTACTTTTGTAGGCTTACCATGCTGAATGGTGAGCCAGCCATCGCGAGCAAGACGTTGCAATACTTCCCGCAAGGTCGTTCTGGTTACCCCGATGAGTTCTGAAAGTTCACGCTCCGCGGGCAAAATAGATCCTGGAGGGAAGCGATTATTCCAAATACTTTCAATAATGTACTCTTCCGCGAAACCGGCAGGACTTTGCGCCTTTATAACCATGTGTGTGACGTTCCGTAGCGATATTTTTCAGCAATTTAATAGAGCTTATCATACCAGACGCGCCGTGTATGATATAGCGTCGCAGCAGAACAATTGGTGAAAGCGGTCATAAAATGGCAAAAATCGCGCCAACTTCACGCTACTAGTCATATTTTTACACTCTTTAAATCGCTTGCTCAAAGCACGCCGTAAGCTTGATTATTAACTGAACCATAGAAAAATTAAGGGGATAATGACACACAATGGATATGACCAATCGACAGGCTCTAATCAAGAACTTTCTGGGCAACTCACCAGACTGGTACAAAATAGCCATTATCGGTTTTCTGATAATAAACCCTCTCGTCTTTTTCTTCGTCAGTCCCTTTGTCGCGGGATGGATGCTGGTCGTTGAGTTTATTTTTACCTTAGCGATGGCGTTAAAATGCTACCCGTTGCAGCCTGGCGGTTTATTGGCGATTCAAGCAATTATTATTGGGATGACCAGTCCGCATCAGGTTGCGGAGGAAATTGCTAATAATCTCGAAGTGCTGCTGCTATTAATCTTTATGGTGGCCGGTATCTATTTTATGAAACAGCTGCTGTTATTTGTCTTTACCAAGCTGCTGCTGAATATTCGGTCGAAAATCATTCTGTCTTTGGCTTTCTGTCTGGCCTCCGCCTTCCTCTCTGCATTTCTCGATGCACTAACGGTTATCGCCGTGGTTATCAGCGTATCCGTCGGTTTTTATACTATTTATCACCACGTTGCCTCCAATCATAGCGATAAGGACGTCAACGATGACAGCTGGATAGATTCGCAGGAAAACCGTAAGACACTGGAGCAGTTCCGCGCCTTTTTACGCAGCCTGATGATGCATGCCGGTGTCGGTACTGCGCTGGGTGGCGTAATGACGATGGTTGGCGAACCACAAAATCTGATCATTGCCAAAAGCGCTGGCTGGCATTTCTTCGATTTCTTTATTCGCATGCTTCCGGTCACTTTGCCTGTATTTGTTTGCGGTTTATTGGTCTGTCTGCTGGTTGAGCGTTTTAAACTGTTCGGCTACGGTGCAGAATTGCCGGATCGTGTGCGCCAGATTTTGAAAGAATACGATCAGCAAACCTCCGCCAAACGCACGCGTCAGGAAAAAATGAAATTAATCATTCAGGCGTTAATTGGCGTTTGGTTGGTTGTAGCGTTGGCATTACATTTGGCTGAAGTGGGTCTGATTGGATTGTCCGTTATTATTCTGGCCACGTCGTTGTGCGGCGTTACCAACGAACATGCACTGGGCAAAGCATTTCAGGAAGCCTTGCCTTTTACCGCGTTATTGACGGTATTTTTTGCCGTGGTGGCGGTAATCATTGAACAGCATCTGTTTACGCCGATTATCCAGTTTGTCCTACAGTCGTCGCCATCGGCGCAACTGTCGCTGTTTTATCTGTTTAACGGTTTGCTCTCTTCCGTATCTGATAATGTTTTTGTCGGCACCGTTTATATTAACGAGGCTCGTAGCGCCTTCGAACAGGGTGTTATTTCCCTACAGCAGTTCGAACTACTGGCGGTGGCCATTAATACCGGCACCAATTTACCTTCCGTTGCTACGCCTAACGGACAGGCCGCATTCTTATTCCTGCTGACTTCCGCGCTGGCTCCGCTTATTCGTTTATCCTACGGAAGAATGGTGTATATGGCACTGCCCTATACCATTGTCATGACGTTGGTTGGTCTTCTATGCGTTGAGTTTGCATTAGTTCCTATGACCGAATTAATGATTCAATCGGGCCTGATAGCCGTGCCGCAAATTGACCCAGGCGCACTGGTTACACACTGATTCCTTGCATTCTGACCTCAGCCAGCCCTACACTTTTATACTAAAGGGCTGGCTTAAAATGCCATTAACATCATCAAAGATGAATTTTTATCCGTTAAATCGTGGTCTAAGCGATAAACAGATGATTTTCGCTTAAACTTGTCGCCGGATAGCTGGCAGCAATGATGAATTGGTTTACACTGCCACTACAATTGCTTACTGCATGGAATATAAAGATATGTTGCAATTTCTTAACCGTTGCTCCCAAGGGCGCGGTGCTTGGCTTTTAATGGCTTTGACTGCACTTCTGCTTGAGCTGGCCGCACTCTATTTTCAACACATCATGCTATTACAGCCATGTGTAATGTGCATTTATGAACGCTGTGCGTTGTTTGGTATTCTTGGTGCTTCGCTGCTTGGCGCTATTGCGCCCAAATCGCCATTACGCTATTTAGCGATTGCATTGTGGATATACAGTGCCTGGAAGGGCGTGCAATTAGCGTGGGAACATACCATGTTCCAACTTCACCCTTCCCCATTTGCCACCTGCGATTTCTTTGTTAATTTCCCGTCTTGGTTGCCACTAGACAAATGGCTGCCTTCTGTATTCCTGGCCAGTGGCGATTGCTCAGTGAGACAGTGGCAATTCTTATCTCTTGAGATGCCTCAGTGGCTAGTCGTTATATTTTCCGCCTACCTTGTGGTTGCTATTCTGGTTCTTATTAGTCAATTTGTTAAGCCGAAAAGACGTGACCTGTTTGGCCGATAAATAACAAACTCCTAATCTTAAAAAGGTGCTGAAAGGCACCTTTTTTTATTTGCATAATAGCTATAATTATCCAATCTCAGAGAAATAGCCAGAATCAAGTACATTAATAACCTACCCGTCAATATAAGTTCCGTTAAAAATGAAATGAAGTAAAAAATTTTGGACTAAACTTATCTATTTAACTATTATCAGCGACAAAAAAACTGCCATTACCTACCAGTAAGACTAACCAGGCTATATAAGTGCGTTATGACAACTTTATAAACAGGAAAACACTGGGAGATTAAGATGTCTTGCCTCAAAAAAAAATGGGGTCGCCATATCTGTATTTATTGTCATTGTGATTGTGAATATTCTTTACCTCTATATGGGTAATAACCTGCTAAAAGATACCGCCCGGTTCGGTGCCAGAACGGCCGAACTGACGGATAAAACTATACCAGCACTTACGGCCTGCAGGAGCTTTATTACTGATACCGTGCAATTAAGGCAGTTGCAGCTTCAACTGGTTAATGCTCACGATGATAAAGCTGTTGAGGAGGTACGGAAAGAAACAAATGAGTTAATAATAAGAATAGAAAATACTTTCTATATGTATAGTAAAACCTTGCCAGAGAGCAATAACAGGCAGGATCTTGACGAGGCGTATCATGCCTGGCTGCGTTATATTAGCCTAAGTGAAAAAGCAGTTTCGCTGTATCAAAACGGATATATTAATGAAGCGAGAAATATTCTTTTCAACGATGCACTTAGCCATTTTATCGATTTTGAACTCCGAAACATGCGACTCTTGAAATACAGCAGTGAGCAGTTATCCGAGGCGAAAATGGCCATCTCGGAGGTAGATAAAAGCGCCAAGATATTATTCTGTTTTGGGCTTGGATTCAGCTTACTTCTGCAACTGACCTATTTGGTCATTATATTCAAACAGATTATAACCAATAAGAGAGCAATTAGAGAAGCTAATATAGACCCGTTAACACATTTATTCAATCGGCGTAAATTAGCGAAAGATTGGAAGGTCATCCACTCGCTGAACAAACCCATTACTCTGGCTGCCGGCGATATCGATCATTTTAAGAAGATCAATGATACCTACGGGCATCCTGTGGGTGACTTTATACTTTGCGAGTTGGCTAATATGTTCAAAAAGAATAGCCGAAAATCAGATATGGTGATACGCATTGGCGGTGAGGAGTTTGCCATGGTCTTTTTCAACTGTCATGTGGAGAACGCTTATCAGCGAATTGAAAAAATCAGGAAAGAGGTCGAAGAGACAATTTTCACTCCAGCAAGCGGGGATAATATTAAACTCACCCTTTCATTTGGGCTAAAACAGCTAAGTACGGATACACCAACATTAGATTCGCTACTAAAAGCCGCAGATAATAATCTCTATAAGGCCAAAAACGCTGGAAGGAATCAAACCGTTTATTAATCGTTATAACGACAGCCCCTGTATGGGGAACAGGGGCTGCTTACCCTTTCTACACAGAGAAAACGTAAGACTCTAACGGTATCACTTGCAGTAAAACTTAGGCCTTAAGACTTTTACAGGTGAAATTCAATGTTTTCTCACCGTTGTTCAAATCTAGATAAATAGGCGTGGTGGAGATATTCAACGCAGCGTGAAAAGTGCTGTTATCAACAGTACGTTGAAAAAGCAGACGTTCGCCATTGGCGTCATTTTTAATTTCGGTGAATTTGAAAATAGCACCGTCAATGGTTAGTTGTTGGTTAAGGCCATCCAGCAAACTCTCTGACTTTAACCCCGATTCAGTTAAACACTGTAAACGCATCAGCGGAGATGCCAATACTGAGGCAGAGAATGTACCTATGACCATCGCTAATCCGAAGGTAAACAACACTAATTTATTTTTTTTCATGGCATTCAACTTATCATTTTAATCTTACCTGCATTATGTCATATCCAGTCAAGCAGGTAAAAAATGTCACTGGTTTAATTGCATTAAATCAATATCCTGATGCTGTCGATTCCCGCTCCCCTAACGGACTAGGGTTTTTACCTGGGCAGACGTAGAATAGTCGCCATGTTCATTCACCTTTAGATTGAACAACACATTGGAGCGCTAAAATGAGACGTACAACCATGATTATGATCGCCGTGGCAATCCTGGTCTTTTTGTTCTCTTATTTCACCGAATCTTGAGTAACTCGGAGCCGCTCTCATTTTGCGGTCAAACAGAGACGAGCAGAGTTTATTGCTCAGAACCCCAGATTCACATTGCATAAGAGACGACTATGAAGCATTCAACGCTGCGGCGCTCGCTGCTACTTGCAGGTATCACCCTTCCATTGGCCAATCTGGCATTCCCCTCATGGGCGAAATCTGCCGGCCAGCCATTATCTGAACAATTGACAGCCCTTGAGGAAAAAGCTCAAGGTCGTTTGGGCGTTTCGCTGATTAATATCCAAAGCGGTAAAGAACTTCAATATCGTGGCAATGAAGCTTTCCCATTCTGTAGCACCTTTAAGCTGGTACTGGCGGCAGCAATATTGCGCCAAAGTATGTCTCAACCTGCTTTGCTGGAAAAACATATCACGTATTCTGAGGCCGACCTGCTTTCCTATGCGCCGATAGCTCGCGAAAATTTGGGAAAAGGCATGACGATAGCTGCACTTTGCGCCGCAGCGCTGCAATATAGCGATAACACTGCTGCGAATTTATTAATTCAGCAACTTGGCGGATTAGAAGGTGTGAATAAGTTTACCCAGAGCCTCGGAGATACTGCATTTCGTCTGGATCGCTGGGAACCTGAATTAAACAGCGCTATTCCTGGTGATCCTCGTGATACCACAACGCCAAGCTCAATGGCGGCGTTAGTGAAAAAAATACAGTTCGGCGATGGATTAGCGCCAGCCCAGCAGCAACAGTTGGCTCAATGGTTAAAAGGAAATACTACGGGAAATGCCAGCATTCGCGCCGGTGTTCCAGCAGACTGGCTCGTGGGTGATAAAACCGGCAGCGGTGATTACGGGACAACCAATGACGTGGCCGTACTTTGGCCGCCAACGGGAGCACCGTTAATTCTCGCAGTATATTTTACCCAACATAAGAAAGATGCAGAATCACGACGGGATGTTCTGGCTGAAGCAACGCGAATAATTTTAGCCCAGTATAACTCTTAAATAGCAGCTAACGATATTATGACTTCCCCTGCGGTTTCCACACAGAAATAACAGGGGAATATTCTCGAATTAAACAATGTTTGATTTGTTGAATCGTGTTGAACCTACTGACCCTCACATATAGTGACAAATAAAAAATCTCATTTAAAATTTACCAAATACTAGTTGCGAATGATATTCGATGAATTAATCAGTAGATAGTTACGCCCCTAAATAACATTTTATTGCCTGATAAGAATCATATTTTTATATGTCAGCATCGACCTTGCCGACTGGTGGTTTCACAATACGATAGAGAGATAAAGCCGCCTTTGCTATTTGCCCCAAAATATTGTGACCAACACCAGAAAAAGATGCCTGACGAGATCCTTGCAGTTTAAAAACTCTCGTTCTATGGAGCATACATTTACTCCTAATTTATTCTTACCCAAATACCTATTACCTTGATCTTAAGTTGATTAGCCTGAGTTTGAACGTTAGAAAAAATCCCTTAGCAGCTTCACCGGGATGGCCGCCGTGTTGGTACTCAACCCACTGGCTGGCTGGCTGGCTGGCAATATTTTCCGCTTGATCCACACCAATTAGAATATTTTCATTTTTCGAACTTTGCATCATGAAAGGCATACCATACCGTTTCACCTCAGGAGCAGTAATCATGAACCACCGCTGTACTCACATTAAATTTATCATTAAGCTTTAAACTTAAACTTAAACTTAAACTTAAACTTAAACTTAAACTTAAACTTAAACTTAAACTTAAACTTAAACTTAAAGTGAATATTGTTACTTTAATGGGAAAATATCAAACGCAAGTTTTATTTTTGTATAAATATAATAAAGACCAATAAGAAGTGCATTTCAAATGATGAGTGAAAACAAGCAATGATAAGGCTACCCCCCTCCTCACGATGGCTACGCAGCAAGAAGAAATAACCTAGATCTATATATGATAATAACCTTGGATTTTAATGACAATAAACCACTGGCGCACCCGGTTTTTTAAAAGAAAACAATTCTTTTCATCAATTGACTACCTGGCCCAGCTAGGCTTATTTAAAATATGGTCCTGCCAGTCGATAACTTCGCTTTCACGCACGGCAATATGGCGTACAGAAATACGTTCACCGTGCATTGCGGCTTTGGAACCGGTTAATAGCGGATGCCAATCGGGTAATTGTTTGCCCTCACCCACCAATCGATAGGCGCAGGTATGCGGAAGCCAATCAAAGGTCACCAGATTTTCGCGGGTTAATTTGATGCAGTCTTCTTCATATTCAAAGCGACGCTCATAGTTACGGCATTGACAGGTTTTGATATTTAGCTGATTGCAGGCAACATTAGTGAAATATATTTCGTCGGTGTCTTCGTCAATCAGTTTGTTTAAACAACATTGACCGCAGCCGTCGCACAGAGATTCCCATTCTGCGTCTGACATTTCGGCCAGCGTTTTTTGTTGCCAAAAAGGAAGTTGTGACATATCGGTATCCGGTGTAAGTAAGTGATGGCGGGTCGTTATAGACGCTTTAGAGCGAAGATGCAAGCCTCGCCACCCCAAGCGGGCCGGGGCAGCGAGCAAATCATTAGATAATACGAGTGTTTAGCCTTTTATCATTCAGAGCAATTTGTAACATATCCCCTGAATTTAGCGGCCCTACGCCCTGCGGCGTTCCCGTCAGCACAATATCTCCGGCTCGCAGGGTAAAGAAACGCGTAATATAACTAATCAGAGGCAGAATTGGCGTAATCATATCTTCGGTATTGCCCCGTTGGCGAACTTCACCGTTGATCATTAAAGACAGTTCGGCATGTTGCGCGTCACCAAACTCTGCCACAGGAATAAAACCGGATATAGGGCAAGAACCGTCAAAAGCTTTGGCTTTCTCCCACGGTTGACCGGCTTTTTTAAAACCCATTTGCAAGTCACGCAGCGTTAAATCCAGCGCTACACCGTAACCGGCTATTGCGCGAGCAACCCGATCTTCATTGGCCTGTTTTAGTGGGGTTCCAATTAATACCGCCAATTCCACTTCGTGATGAACGCCGCCCAACCCTTTTGGAATAGCAACCGGTTGACGAATATCGCACAGCGCGGTTTCAGGTTTAATAAACAACACTGGCTCAACGGGTACTGCGCTGCCCATTTCTTTAATATGATCTGCATAATTGCTGCCGACGCACACCACTTTATTTACCGGGAAATCAAGTAAGGCTCCCTGCCAGTCTCTATGTTGATACATGTTGCTTCTCCTGAAATCATCTACAGATAAACTCTAGAGTACATCGACAGTTAATCCCAATCGGGTCATCAATATTTCGCTCTGCTAACGTACAATACCATCAGCCATCATACCTATACTGAGTGCGAAATAGTAAGAGCGATTCCAATGCATGATAGTTCTAAAGTTATCATAAACTAGGAATGTTCGACCTTGCATATTATCTGGTGTAATAACCCAGGCTCGTAATGCAGGATAACTGAACGCCTTTTTATTCAGCGGTAATACGCCCATTCGCTGCCACTCAGCCAAAGTGCGCACCTGCTCATTTTTCAAACCCACATATTGCGATTTGAAATTCGCCGGCAACAGAACCTCCCGCCCCCAGCTTTCCCCTGTTTTCCAGCCTTCTTTAGACAGATAATTGGCCGTTGAGGCAAAAACATCATCGACGTTGGTCCAAATATCGATCTTTCCGTCATCGTCGCCATCAACCGCATAATTCAGGAAAGAGGATGGCATAAACTGATTCTGCCCCATGGCTCCGGCCCAGGAACCTTTTAGCTTTTGGTTACCGACATGCCCTTGCTGAATAATATTCAGGGCAGCCATGAGTTCCTTGGTAAAAAATGCTTCGCGCCGCCCTTCAAAAGCGAGTGTAGCTAGCGCCGAAATGACATCCTCTTTCCCCTGAATTTTACCGAAGCCACTTTCCATTCCCCATAGCGCCACAATATAGCGCTCAGGTACTCCGTAGCGGGCGCTAGCTCGGGCTAACTGAGGTTTATAACGGCGATGAAACAGTTTTCCCTGTTTGATTTTCTGCGCGGGCAATGTCCGCTGTAGATAATCATCCAACGTCACTTTCTTTTCTAACTGATTGCGATCGGATTTGATCACTCGGTCAACAAAATGAATGTCAGCAAACGCCTGATCTAAGGTCGCCTGAGTGATTCCCTGTGAGCGAGCCTGGATTTTAAGTTGTTCGACATAAGCGTGGAATTCAGCGGGATCGCGGCCTTGCTGCGCCGGCGTGGTGACGGTTGTCGACCTATTTGCGACCTTCGCCGAATCTGGCGTCACTGCCGGAGCAGCTGTAGCCGAATGTAACCCGCCACTCAAAACGGCCGAAGCGAACAACATTGTCAGTAACGAAACCCTCATCACCCACTTCCTTTGGTTATTTACTGGCAATACTTTGAGGCAGCCAATCAATTTAATCCGATAGGGGGAAAAAACCTGCGAAATACCCGGCGCAGCAAAGGCTGGCATCCGGGCTTCTCATCGGGGTGGAGAATTAGGCTTTATCCGTCCCTAAATGCATTTTTAGCAGGCTTTCTGGCGGTGGCGGAACTTGCAGATAGAAACCCTGCTCAATCAACGCAGTTTTTACTTTCTCAATATCTGCGGTAGCCAATTTTTTTCGCTCTGAAAGAGACAACATCATGGAAAACTGGGGTTGACCAAAGCTGGCCAGTAATTCAGGAGGAACCCGGGAGAAATCGTCTTTTTTTTCAATATAGAGGTAAGTTTGATCCCGTTTAGGGCTTCGATAAATCACACAATGCATGTTTTTAGCTCTACTCAAGTGGTCAATAACGTCCTGTATAAGCCGTGGACTATACCACGCCTGTATCAGAAAAAGTGACTTTAGCCCTTGAGCCAGCGGCCGTCAAATCAGGGTTGCCGTTGCTTTTTTACACGGTGGATAACCACATTGGGTTGCTGAAAATTGGCAATATTCCCAGATAATTAAACGTCACCGAACTCAGCCTATGGCTACATAGACGGGTTTCAATTGTTATAAGAAACGATTTTTCTGTTCCATTATGTTGTAGTGGCAATCCCGCATCCACCGGGCAACCGTCTTCAATGAAGGGAGAGTCATCGCAGAGAAAGCGCCGATACCCCTTTCTCTGTCCCCCTCCCATTCGCCCAAGAGTTGTAATCCCCGCTCGTAGCTTGCCAAATCACTCACATTGGCATTAACAGGGATATAAGCGACTCCGCTGAACAGAATTAAGTAAAGATAGATTCCCTTCATTATTCTCTCCTAATCCAACGCGTGGTGATAATTTCAAGACTACCACTCTCTATTACCGGCTATTACTCACTAATCCTTAAATAATAGGGATCTCGTCGCTATCTTTAGTGGGCGCACTGCTTCATCTAAAGTGGAAAAGGCGGAGAAGCGCCATGCCTGCCAGCACTAAACTCGCTATCAGTCACGGCAGTTTCATTTCCCCAAACCCGCTCCATCACCACGTCCGAGATCTACGTCGGCGAACTGTGATCTTTATCGCAGATAATTCGCCCAATTAACTCGCTATTGGACTCAAGGCTGACAATAAATGCTCAGATTGATCTGAAATTATATGAATTGAAGATTTTATTATCACTAAAATACAACCGGAAAAACTTCTATTGAAAAAACATCAATGGGATAAATAGACAGAACTGACTCAGCCACATTACTTTCTGTCTATTTTACATACAAGACAAACACCGGTGAATTTGATTTGGTACCGGATCAATTATCACATAAAACGACCAGTAACAGAGATATATAGCCGAGGTGGGCTAGCGAATACGCCAAAGTTGTGCTGTAATTTCCAATCGAATTTTAATAAATGTTGCTGAAGGGTTTCGATATATTGATACGGATAGATTTATCTTTATATTACCTATAACATGCATAGGTACATCGGAATATCGTACCCCGAATGGTATTCCGGGGATTTAACGTAGCTGAAACTGAGTCAGGATAGATGTCACAATCGCCAATTGAGTTAAAAGGCAGTAGTTTTACCCTATCGGTAGTGCATTTACATCATGCACAGCCGGAGGTAATTCGTCAGGCTTTGCAGGAAAAAGTGGAACAAGCTCCCGCTTTTCTGAAAAACGCCCCTGTTGTTCTTAATGTTGCTACGTTACCTAACGATGCTAACTTCAGAGATGTTCAGCAGGCTGTCACTTCAGCGGGCCTTCGTATTGTTGGCGTCAGCGGCTGTCGGGATGAACGACAAAAACGTGCGATTGCTCGAGCGGGTTTGCCATTACTGAATGAAGGTAAAGGCCAAAAGATGGCTCCCGAGCCAGTAAGCCCACCGGAAAATGCCCCCGTTAAGACGCGTATCATTAATACTCCTGTCCGTTCCGGCCAACAGATTTATGCCCGTAATTGTGATTTGATTGTTATCAGCAGTGTCAGTGCCGGTGCAGAACTTATTGCAGACGGCAATATTCATATCTATGGAATGATGCGAGGGCGTGCTTTAGCTGGCGCTTCTGGCGATGCTCAGTGTCAGATTTTTTGCACACATCTGAGCGCTGAGCTAGTCTCTATTGCAGGGCAATATTGGTTAAGTGACCAGATTCCAAGCGATTATTTTGGCCAGGCCGCACGTCTTCATCTGTTGGATAATGCTTTAACCATACAACCTCTAAATTAAGCCCTTTTAACAAGGAATCCATTTCATGGCACGCATTATTGTTGTTACATCGGGTAAAGGGGGCGTTGGCAAGACCACTTCAAGTGCGGCCATTGCGACCGGCTTGGCCCAAAAAGGTAAGAAAACCGTGGTCATCGATTTTGATATCGGCCTGCGTAACCTTGATTTGATTATGGGATGTGAGCGTCGAGTTGTTTATGATTTTGTTAACGTCATTCAAGGTGATGCCACCCTGAATCAGGCGCTGATAAAAGATAAACGCACGGATAATCTCTATATTCTACCCGCATCACAAACTCGTGATAAAGATGCTCTGACCGTTGAAGGCGTTGAGAAAATCCTGAACGACCTTGGCGATATGAATTTTGACTTTGTGGTTTGTGATTCTCCTGCCGGTATCGAAAGCGGGGCGTTAATGGCCCTTTACTTTGCCGATGAAGCAGTCATTACCACTAACCCGGAAGTCTCTTCCGTTCGCGATTCCGACCGTATTTTGGGTATTTTATCCTCAAAATCTCGTCGTGCCGAACGTGGCGAAGAGCCGATTAAAGAACACCTGCTGCTGACCCGTTATAACCCAGGCCGGGTGAGTCGCGGTGACATGCTGAGCATGGAGGACGTCCTGGAAATCCTTAGGATCCCGCTGGTTGGCGTTATCCCAGAAGACCAATCCGTATTGCGCGCTTCTAACCAAGGCGAGCCGGTTATTCTGGATAAAGAGTCAGATGCGGGTAAAGCATATGACGATACCGTTGATCGTTTACTAGGAGAAGAACGCCCATTCCGCTTCATTGAAGAAGAGAAGAAGGGCTTCCTGAAACGCCTTTTTGGGGGATAAACCATGGCCTTGTTAGACTTTTTTCTGTCCCGCAAAAAACCGACAGCCAATATAGCCAAGGAACGGCTGCAAATTATCGTCGCTGAGCGTCGTCGTGGGGACAGTGAGCCCCATTATTTGCCTGATCTTAAGCGCGATATATTGGCGGTGATTTGTAAATATATTCAGATCGATCCGGAAATGCTACACGTTCAGTTTGAGCAGAAAGGTGACGATATTTCGGTGTTAGAACTTAACGTGACATTACCGGAAACGGAAGAAACACCTAAATGACATCGTCGCATTAATTACCCCCTGTATTTATTTACAGGGGGTAATTGAGTTTTCCTGGCTGTATATAAACACAGTGAAAAGAAGTTACTGCGGAAATGAGTTTCGTCATTTCTGGCAAAAAAAAGTCTTAATAGCTTGATGGATTATTGATACCGCTAAATAAATAAAATCCTACCGCGTATAAAATATTCAGAGCAGAAGAGAGTTCCCCTGCCCTTAAATAGGATTAATACTGTTTAAGTATTTCTTCCAATTCACTACCTAACAAATCACCGCGCCATCCGGCTAATAACTCAGGACGAATTTCAATCGGCTTGAGTTTCCAATGCCAATTCAATAACTGATTAATTTGCCGACGTGAAGCCAAAAGCTCACTGCTTAATCCACTGCGCTCGCTCACTGCCTGAATCAATGCTTTAATATCTTTAAAGACTTTTTTGTAACCCGGCTGGTCGATAAGGTTGGCGACCAAAGGTGGCAACTGATCTTCCGGCACTGCATTACCTTCAGCCACCAGCGCCAGCAAAGTGCGCCCGTGGTAGCGAATTTCCTGACCGCTTAAGCCCAGAGAATCCAGTTCACCGAGTGACGTAGGTTGATAGCGAGCAACCTGCCACAGATTTTCCTCTCTGACCACAAAGTTGACCGCCAAATCACGCTCGCGCGCCTGACGTAAACGCCACGACGCCAGTTTTTGCAAACATGCCAACTGACGACCTCGTAACTGCCAGGCGTTAGTTATCTCACGATAAGCCAGCTCAGGATCTACCGTTTCACTGCGACGGCGACACAGCAGCAGGCATTCGTCCTGCGCGGCATCCATACGCCCCGCCGCCAGTGTGGCATCCACCAGCTTTTTTGCCATAGGCAATAGATAGAAAACATCGGCCGCCGCATAATCGCACTGTTTCTCAGTTAATGGACGAGCCAGCCAATCGGTGCGGGACTCACTTTTATCCAATTCGACGCCTTCCAGTTCTGCCACCAGCGTCGCAAAACCGCAGGAAAGCGTTTTACCCGTAAAGGCAGCTAATACCTGAGTATCAATCATTGGCGTAGGTAATTGCTGAAATGCATTAAGAAAGACTTCAAGATCTTCACTGCCCGCGTGCAGAAACTTCACCACCGACTCGTCTTTCAGCAACTCGCGAAAGGGCTGCCATTCGGTGATCGGCAAAGGGTCGATCAGTGAAAGTTGTTCACCGTCAAACAGTTGAATCAGGCCCAACTGAGGATAGTAGGTACGCGTTCTGACAAATTCTGTATCCAAAGCCACCTGGGTATGGTTACGAGCTTGCTCGCAGACTTGCTGCAACGCAGCGTCGGTAGTGATCAACTGATAATTCAAAACATCATTCTCTTGGTCGTTAGCCTATGACAGACACAACAACGCCGGTATTGACCGGCGTTGTTGATGATGAGCCTGTAACGAAGCCTATTAAGCAGCGTTTTTGCTACTCTCCTTAACAGGTTCATCACGCAGTTCTCTGCGCAATATTTTGCCTACGTTTGATTTCGGCAATTCGTCACGGAACTCGACAATTTTCGGTACTTTATAACCGGTAAGATAGCGGCGGCAATGGGTCAGCAATTCGTCTCGGCTCAGAGACGGGTCTTTTCTTACCACGAAAACTTTCACCGTTTCGCCGGAAACCTCATTAGGCACACCGATCACCGCAGACTCCAGCACTTTAGGGTGCAACGCTACCACATCTTCGATTTCATTAGGATAAACGTTGAATCCAGAAACCAGAATCATATCTTTTTTACGATCGACAATACGCAAGAAGCCGATATCATCGATAGTGGCAATATCTCCGGTGGCCAACCAACCGTCTTTTAAGACTTCGTCAGTGGCTTCCGGCCGCTGCCAGTAGCCTAACATAACTTGCGGCCCGCGCACCCATAGTTCCCCCGGCATACCGGTTTCAACATCCTGCCCGTTATCATCAATCAGGCGAACATCGGTAGAAGGCACCGGCAGACCAATACTGCCACTGTAATGTTTTAAATCATAGGGATTACCTGTGACCAAAGGTGAACACTCCGTCAGGCCGTAGCCCTCCAGCAAGTGCCTGCCCGTCAGTTTTTCCCATTTTTCCGCAACGGCTTTCTGTACCGGCATCCCCCCTCCGACAGAAAGTCGCAAAGTGGAAAAATCAAGTTTGTTGAATTCTTCGTTATTCAGTAACGCGTTAAACAAGGTATTCACCCCGGTCATCGCGGTAAAGGGATAACGGCTGAGCTCTTTCACCGTTCCCGGAATATCTCGAGGATTGGTGATTAACAGGCTGCGCCCGCCCAGCTCGATAAATAGCAGGCAGTTCATCGTCAGAGCAAAGATGTGGTACAGCGGCAACGCCGTTACCACTAAATCTTGCCCAGGCTGTAGCAACGGCGCATAGGCCGCTTTAGCCTGTTCAAGGTTAGATTGCATATTCCGGTGGGTTAGCATCGCGCCTTTAGCCACGCCGGTAGTGCCACCAGTGTATTGCAGGAAAGCCAAATCGGTATTGAGCACGTCCGGTTTGACATATTGCAGGCGACGGCCTTTTTGCAATACGGTACGGAAAGAAATGGCGTCAGGTAAGTGATATTTCGGCACCAAACGCTTGATATATTTCACCACAAAGTTGACCAATGTGCCTTTCGCTGCGGAAAGCTGATCGCCCATGCGGGTCAAAATAACGTGTTTAATCTGTGTGTTGAAGACAACTTTTTCCAATGTATGAGCAAAATTGGAAACAATCACGATTGCTGCTGCGCCGCTGTCGTTCAGTTGGTGTTCCAGCTCGCGGGGCGTGTACAGCGGATTGACGTTCACCACCACCATTCCAGCCCGTAAAATACCAAACAAAGCTATGGGATACTGCAACAGGTTCGGCATCATCAACGCCACGCGGTCGCCCTTCTTCAACCCCAAACCATTTTGCAAATAGGCAGCAAAAGCGCGGCTACGCTCTTCCAATTTACGGAAAGTCATGACTTCACCCATGTTGATAAATGCAGGCTGATCCGCATAACGCAGCGCCGCATTCTCAAACATTTCCACCAGAGAAGAGTAACGATCCGGATCAATTTCCGCTGGAACATCCGCCGGGTAACGTTTTAGCCATGCTTTTTCCAAGGTAGCACTCCTGAAATCATTGTTGATTATCATATCTTCACCCAAATCCACCTCAGGACTTTAACAATATTTTAACTCAGCGTACCAGTTTGCTTTTAAACAATTTTGAGGTTGAGAAGTACATCACTAATTTTTTTCATGTATCTCAACAAAAAAACAAGGCGGCCATCGCCGCCTCATTAATATAAATAAAATCAATGCGTTATATAAATTCATAATTATAATGATTGTAACTCTTTGATTATACACCGTTTAAGTCAGTTTATAATCTAAAGCTGAGCTGGAAATGATTACCCGGTGATAATTTCAACAAATCGATTAAATAGCACACATAGTTTTTATCCATTTATCAAAAAAACCTTATGCGACTCTTCATTGGCGGTTAAGCTATCACTCTAATGTTAACGAGTGGATACAATGACCGAATATCAGATTGAGTCTGCTAAAAAGCAACATCTGCCGTTTTTGGCAAGTATTGAGCAACAGGCAGCCGAACTTTTCCCTGCACACTTGTTGCCTGATGATCTAAAAACAGAAACGCTGCCGCTGATTGAATTAGTGACAGCGCAGCGAGAAAAACGCCTGTGGATAGCGAAAGACAGAAGCGGGACTCCCGTGGGTTTCGCTTTAGTGTACTGGGTGGATCAGAGGGCTTTACTGGGGGAAATTGATGTTGTACCCCAGCACGGTGGACAAGGTATTGGCAGCCAATTATTGGCGGCAGTCATTGATCGTCTGCGAGATCGCGGCGCTACCGCGCTGTATCTGACGACCTTTAGCCGTTTTGCTCAAAGCGTTGCGCTCTATACCAAATTCGGTTTTATTCGCCTGAATTCACGTAATACGCCGCCTTGGCTGACGAAAATACTGACGGAAGAAGTCGCGAGCGGCATGGCTGACCGGGTGGCAATGATGCGCCCTATCCCCTGAATCAGGGTCATTTTTTGAACCTAACAGCGTTCACTCTCGCGAGATAACAGTCAAATATGTGGGGCAGTAACGGGGAGTTATCCGAGCAGAGGATGATTTAGCGCCCTAATTGTCGGATTAAAACAATAAAAAAAGGTGTCGATCGCTCAACACCCTTCTCTATATTATTATATTGGCAACGGCTGGCTAACTGGCCTACCGTTTCAGCAACGCTATTCAGTTACAATAGTCTGAATCTGCGCTGGCCCGGTATCATACCAACCCCAGCCTGGCCCCCACCCAGGATGACCGCGGAAGCCCCAAGGCCCCATTGGCGCTGGTGGCATCATCACCTGCTGGGCAATATTCCAGCGCTTATAACCGGTGGCGTTAATTACCACGAAGTTATAGGGCGTCATACCAATTTTGCCCGCCTCGCTGCCGACAATTGGCCCGACGACCGTCACCAGATGACCACGGAAATCTACCGGATCGAGGAAACCATCCACATAGGCAATCACTCGCCCTTGAGACGGTTCACCGAGAATAGGTCTGGCGCCTGAATCCAACGGCACGCTGGCAATCTCCAGACGAGTGCGTTGTTTTTCGTTAACCACATTGACGACCGTGCCGCCAAAACGCGCCTCCTGACCGGCAAAAACCTGCGGCGCATTACGTACCGCATTAAGGTTTTGCTGTGGCGTAGCCGTGGTGCCTTTTATGGCATCGGGAATGGTTACGCAACCAGTCAAGAGTAAGGCACTCAGTCCTACTAGCCCGAAAAGCCATTTACGCCTTAATTCACTGGGTGTCATCGCCGTTATCTCCTTAATTAATCTTAAACTTTAAGACCATAAATTCAGAGACAAGTTGCCATATTTTATCGTCCAGGTAACTTTTTCCAGGTCACTTCATTACGCAGGTAAACCGGTTCAGCCTGTTCAACCGGTAAGGCCGCACCGTTGTTCCACAGTTGGATCGCCAGAGGCAGCATATCCTCCGCCTGCGGCAACAACATTTGCCCATCAGTCAGTATAGCCGCATGACTCGCGACCAGATCGGGATAAGTCTGCCAACCGGTGCCAACAAAGGCCCAATTGCCACTTAAATCCTGCGTCATCTCTTGTACTTGCGCCGGAGTCAGTACCGCTTCGGTTTCTTCGCCCAGCCAGCTACCGTCAGTCTGGCGTTCAAACTGTCCCCAATACACTTCGCCCATACGTGCATCAATTGCAGCTAATACGCGAGTTGCGCCGATCAGACGAAATGCACCCTGCGCCATGGTTTGCAACGTGGAAACGCCAATCATCGGCAAATTGGCACCCAACGCCAATCCTTGCCCGATGCCGATGCCAATACGCACACCGGTAAAACTGCCCGGCCCGCGCCCAAAGGCCAGCGCGTCCAACTGAGTTAACGTCAGGTGGGATTCGGTTAAAACTTGCTGCACCAGCGGAAGAATTCGCTGAGTGTGTTCTCTGGCACAAAGTTCAAAATGGGCGTGGATCGCGCCGTCGTTCCAGAGTGCAACAGAACAGGCTTCTGTTGCGGTATCGATCGCTAAAATTCGCGTGGACATGCCAACCTCGGCAGGAAAAAGAATCTATATTCAACACAGGGCGCGCATAATAGCACACCCCACAAGGCTTTACCCTCACTCCTGCCGTTTCAGGAAAGCGATAGCTTTGGTCAAATCACGGGTACGTGGCGTGGGCGGCAGGCTATTGAGGAATACCGCACCGTAAGGCCGCATCACCAGACGGTTATCGCAAATCACCAGCACCCCGCGATCGTCAATATCCCGAATCAAACGCCCAACGCCCTGTTTCAGGGTAATCACCGCATCGGGTAACTGCACGTCGTTGAACGGATCGCCGCCGCGCAATCGGCAGTCTTCAATCCGCGCTTTCAATAGCGGATCGTCCGGTGAAGTAAAGGGCAATTTGTCAATAATCACGCAGGAAAGCGCATCGCCGCGTACGTCTACCCCTTCCCAGAAACTGCTGGTTGCAACCAGTAACGCATTACCGGCAGCGACGAACTGAGCCAGTAACTGGCCTTTACTGGTTTCACCCTGCACCAGCACCGGTAACGTCATGCTGGCGCGAAACTCCTCCGCCAGACTGCGCATCATCTGATGAGAAGTACAAAGGAAAAAGCAGCGTCCCTGATTAGCATCAATCATCGGTTTGAGCATTTGTGCCAGTTTACGTGCCCCGCCCGGCTCATTGGCATTGGGCAAATTTCGTGGTACACACAGCAATGCCTGATTGGCGTAGTCAAACGGGCTGGGAAGCAGCAGGGTTTTGGCATCGGTTAAACCGAGACGTTGAGTAAAATGCCCTAGCTGATCGTTCACCGATAAAGTGGCCGAAGTGAAAATCCAGGTACCGGCTTTTTCTTCTATTAACTCGCGGAAACGATCGGAAACCGACAGCGGCGTGAGAGCCAGCACGAAATGGCGCGCATTACATTCATACCAATAGCTATAACCCGGCGTAGTCACTTCTTTCAAACGTTTCAACCGGTTGCGATATAGCGTGGCTCGCTCGAAGGCCGCATCCAGCATAGCGGAGCGCCCAAGCGACAGCTTCATTACGTCATAGCACAGCTCTAAAGCATCGTCTAACAGCAGCAAAGCCCGCTGGATCGCCGGTTGCTGGAGTACGTCTCGCAGATTGCCACGGAATCCGGGATCGCCAAGCACCAATCGGAAATCCTGCGCACTTTGGCTTAGCCGGTCGGCGCTTTTCTGTAGCTGTACCGAATCTCGCACCTCAGTGCGATAAGCGATGGTGATATCCTTAGCTAAGTCCATAAGCTGGCGGCTAGTGAGCTGCTGGCCGAAATACTGGCTGGCGATATCAGGAATCTGATGGGCTTCATCGAAAATCATTACGTCAGCGCTGGGGATCAGCTCGGCAAAGCCGCTTTCTTTCACCACCATATCCGCCAAAAACAAGTGATGGTTAACGACCACCACATCCGCATCCATCGCGCGGCGGCGCGCCTTCACCACAAAACAGTCCTGATAAGCCGGGCAATCGCTGCCCAGACAGTTATCATTAGTACTTGTGACTAACGGCCAGACGAAACTGTCTTCCGCCACATCGCCGCAGGTGCTGATATCACCGTCTACGGTTTGTGACGACCAGCCGCGCAAATGGACTAAATCCACCAGCGTTTCTCCCGCCAGCTCACCGCCTGCCAGAGTTTGCTGTTCCAAACGTTCCAGACACAAATAGTTGGAGCGTCCTTTTAGCAACGCCAGTTTGCCTTTATATTTCAACGCCGTGGCGACCGTAGGCAGATCGCGGGAATACAGCTGATCCTGTAAGGCCTTAGAACCGGTAGAGATAATGACTTTGCAGTCTGCACGCAGCGCCGGTGCCAAATAGGCATAGGTTTTACCGGTACCGGTGCCTGCTTCCACCACCAATTGTTGTTTGGTGGTAATGACTTCGCCGATCGCCTGCGCCATCTGACGCTGTGATTCTCGCGGGTTAAAACCGGTTATCGCCTGCGCTAAAGCGCCGTCTATTGCAAAATCGTCTGTCACACTTTCTCTCTGCCGAATCAAATCAGCGCTGATTATGCCAAGCATGAGGCTGAGGCACCACACACATTATCGCGATCACTTATGTTACCCTGATAGAGGTAGCAGATAACGATATTCACACAAAGGAGTGAAAATGAGCATTGAACGAATTAACCCGGAAAAACGCTGGTCAGATGCGGTGGTGTATAACGACACTATTTATTACACCGGCGTACCGGAAAATCTGGATGCTGATATTACCGCGCAAACGGCCAATACGCTGGCCGCTATTGATATGCTGCTGAATCATCTGGGTTCGAGCAAGAGCAAAATCCTCGATGCGACAATTTTTCTGGCCGACGCTGCAGACTTTGCCGGTATGAACGCCGCCTGGGATGCTTGGGTCGTTGACGGCAGCGCACCGGTACGCTGCACCGTTCAGGCTAAGTTGATGAATCCGCAGTATAAAGTCGAAATTAAAATTATCGCCGCACGTTAAATCGTACAAAAGGGTAGCCCGCATGCACCGGCTACCCTTTTGTTTTTATATGGTTTCTCTGTGACTTTTCTGTAGTTTGTTACTGAGTCAGTGCGATCCCCGGTGTTACGCCAGTTTAATCATCACCATACCGGCCAGCAGCAGAATCAGACCAATCCAGCCTTTATAATTCAATCGCTGGTTAAACAGAATCCAACCGGCCGCGACGGTAGCGGCAATACCAAAACCGCCCCATAACGCGTAAGCCACCGAAAGATCGATACCTTTTACCGCCTGCGCTAAAGCGCTGAACGCACCAAGTACCGACAGCAGGGAGAAAATCCCTAACCAAACCCGACGGAAGCCGTCTGACATTTTCAACAAAATATTGGCAAGAATTTCTAAAATCACCGCCAGAATCAAAAAGCCAATGTGGTAAAACTCAAGCTGTTGCATGATCCCCACCTGACTTAACCGCTAATGTCGGCTGGCCAGTGACTTTGGCTTTCAGCGCTCCGGGGAGCTTGATGCCACCGCCCTGACCCGGTTTTTTCGGCTTACGGGTGCCGGATTTAACCAGCATAATCCCGCCCACCAAGGTCACCAGACCGGCGATTTTCAACGGAGACAGCGTTTCGCCAAACCACAGCACACTGAACAGAGTAATAATGAGAATCCCGATCCCTTCCCACAGCGCGTAAGCCACGCCCAATGCCACTTTCTTAATCGCCATCGCCAATAAGATGTAAGAACCGGTGATCATCACATACATCACCAAATGGCCGGTTAATTCGCCGCTGACGCTGGCGTATTTCATTGAAAGGGTACCAATAATTTCTGCAACGATAGCTAAGCCTAAAAAAATCCAATAAATCATAAAATCTCTCCTAACACGCGAAAACGCACGCTAAGGTCTATTTGTTACGGTTATCCTCATGCACAAGCTGAAATCACAGATTGCAGACGTGCGTAGGCCGTAAGAAATAGATACTCACTTGGCGTATAAAAATGCTATGCCCGGATTATGCGGAGTTAAATGCCGCGCCGGTTAAGGGAGAGTGACGCTAAAGCTCGCTGCACCAGTGATGTTCACTGGCTAGAATGGCAGACAGGAAGAGTTGGCAGGTAGAAGTTTTGAGAGTAATTCCGTTAGTTTTAATCATAATGTTTTCTCTTTTTTAGCCGCACATATTTCGTGAAACCGAGTGCGATTTGCCTCAAATCCTCATCAAATTAGAATAATTAACTGAGCTATTTGTACCATAGGCAAAAATAGAAAGCAAACCGCCAATTTGAAAAAATTAGAGAAAAAAAAGTTTATAAAAGAGCACTTTAGTTATTTCAAAAATACAAAACCCCCAGAACCTGGGGGTTTTCAATTCTAGAGAAAAGCAGAAATTATCTCGCCGGTTCAGGGGCTTAGACAGCTTATGCCGCTGCGCCTTCTACCGCCTGTTTCGCCAGCTCGGTTATCCGATTGTAATCCCCTTTCTCCAGCGCATCGGCCGGAACCAACCAGGAGCCGCCGATACATAAAACACTCTTCAGCGCTAAATAATCACGGTAATTATTTGGCGTGATACCGCCTGTTGGGCAGAAGCGAACCTGAGAGAACGGGCCGCCGATAGCCTGTAGCGCCTTCACGCCACCGTTGGCTTCCGCCGGGAAGAATTTGAACTCTTTCAGGCCGTAACTCATGCCTAGCATCAATTCAGAAACGGTGCTAATGCCTGGAATCAATGGAATCGTGCCTGCGGTGGCCGCCTGCAACAGATCGGCGGTTAAGCCAGGGCTAATAGCAAACTGGGCGCCCGCTTCGGTCACGGCTGCCAATTGCTCAGGATTCAGCACGGTACCGGCACCAATAATCGCTTCTGGTACTTCCTGTGCAATGGCGCGAATCGCGTCAACTGCGCACGGGGTACGCAAAGTCACTTCCAGCACGCGTACGCCACCGGCAACCAGCGCTTTAGCCAAAGGCACCGCCTGTTCGAGTTTATTGATGACGATTACCGGGACCACCGGACCTGCGGTCATAATCTGTTCTGCGCTCGTTTTCCAGCTTTTCATCGGTCGTTATCTCCACTTATGCCGTCTGACATAGGATTGATGCCTTTCCATTCAGGGCTATGTTGGTTGCCTTCTAGGCATCGGTTAAAAGATGGCACTCAGCCGAAGACCCACGGAAAGTGACCCGCCTCTTCTATACTGCCTGCCATGAAACAAAATCAGAACTAAGCCTTTGAATGGCTCTTATAATCGCGCAGGTGCTCCGTCCGTGAGTTCATCCAGGCATTCCCTGATGGATGCACTACCCCGCCGGTCAGCGGCCGGCTGTGTCTGCGGCACCGGGGTAGTGAGGTTACTGATGGTTATGCTGTTAAACGATTACTCGAATTCGTTCCATGAACGACCATCGCGAGTGATCATGGCAACTGAGGCTACAGGTCCCCAGGTACCGGATTGGTAAGGCTTCGGCGCTTCATTATCCGCCGCCCAGGCTTCCATGATGGAGTCAACCCATTTCCAAGCTTCTTCCACTTCATCACGACGCACAAACAGGGCCTGAATGCCGCGCATGGTTTCCAGCAACAAACGTTCATAGGCATCAGCGATATGCTCTTCGTTGAAAGTCTCGGAGAAACTCAAGTCCAGCTTAGTCGTTTGCAAGCGGTGCTTATGATCCAGACCCGGCACTTTATTCAGCACCTGAATCTCAATGCCTTCGTCCGGCTGTAAACGAATGGTCAGCTTGTTCTGCGGCAACTGTTGGTAAGACTCGCGGAACAGATTCAGCGCAGGGTTTTTAAAGTACACCACCACTTCCGAACATTTGGTCGGCAAACGTTTCCCGGTACGCAGGTAGAACGGCACGCCGGCCCAACGCCAGTCATCAATATCCACGCGGATAGACACAAAGGTTTCGGTATTACTACTCTTATTCGCCCCTTCCTCTTCCAGATAGCCCGGTACTTTGTGACCCTGAACGAAACCGGCGGTGTACTGACCGCGAACCGTGGTTTCACGCACGTTGGTCTGATCGATACGGCGCAGTGAACGCAGCACTTTCACTTTTTCATCGCGAATACGGTCGGTGGTCAAATCTGCCGGTGGCGACATGGCGATCATGGTCAGGATTTGCAGCAAATGGTTTTGAATCATATCTCGCATCTGGCCAGCCTGATCGAAGTAGCCCCAACGGCCCTCGATACCCACTTCTTCCGCAACGGTAATCTGCACGTGATCGATAGTGCGGTTATCCCAGTTGGAAGCAAACAGTGAGTTGGCAAAACGCAGCGCCAACAGGTTCAGAACCGTTTCTTTACCTAAATAGTGGTCGATACGGTAAACCTGACACTCGTTAAAGTATTCAGCAACCTGATCGTTGATCACCCGTGAGGAAGCCAAATCGGTTCCTAACGGTTTTTCCATCACTACGCGCGCCGGTTCGTTATTCAGCTTGGCTTCGCCCAAACCTTTGCAGATGGCACCGAAAGTACTAGGCGGCATGGCAAAGTAGTTAATGGTAGTGCGGTTTTTTTGATCGAGCATTTTGCCCAATTTAGCAAAGTGCTTGCTGTCGTTGACATCCAGATTACAGAAATCCAGCCGGCTGCTGAGCTTCTGCCAAAGTTCGTCATCCAGCTTTTCTTTCATAAAGGTGTCGAGGGCTTCCTTCACCACGCCGATATACGCGTCTTTATCCCAGTCAGCCCGACCCACACCGATAATGCGTGTATCAGGATGGATATGACCCGCTTTCTCTAGCTGGTAAAGGGAAGGCAGCAGCTTTCGGCGTGCCAGGTCACCTTTAGCGCCGAAAATAACCAGGTCGCATGCCTGGGCTGTATTAGTTACCGCCATGTATTTCTCCTCGTTGCAGGATATTTGTAATTTTCTTACATCTATAATGTACTCTCTTTGACTATAGCCAGTAAACCCGGATAAAAAGGCAATAAAAACGGTTATAAAACATCCTATCAGGCGCTAAGCCCCGTCAAATAAGGCGGCGTAAGATAAAAATGTAATTTTATGACTTTTTTGATCGTCTTTTACCATTCTGAAAATTAGACACAGGTCATATTCTGATGAAAAAGGGCTGCTTCCTCATCAATGCCTCTGCCAACGGGTCCCGGCTCGTAGTATATTTCCATTAAACCGGCATAGATTTCTCCTTTGAATGAAATCGACAAAACCCATGGGTGACTCTCGTTATATGAATACGCTGGAAAAGATCCAAAATAATCTGGACCTCCTGAGCAAATCTGAAAGGAAAGTCGCCGAGGTGATCCTTGCCTCCCCACAAACTGCCATTCACTCTAGTATCGCCACGCTGGCGAAAATGGCCAACGTTAGCGAACCAACGGTTAATCGTTTCTGTCGCCGTCTGGATACCAAAGGCTTCCCTGATTTTAAACTGCATTTAGCCCAAAGTCTGGCAAATGGCACACCTTATGTGAACCGTAACGTCGAAGAAAATGATAGTGTTGCTGCATATACAGGCAAGATTTTCGAATCGACGATGGCCAGTCTGGATATGGTGAAAACCAATCTGGATATTGCAGCGATAAATCGGGCGGTGGACTTACTGACTCAGGCCAAGAAAATTTCCTTCTTTGGCCTGGGCGCATCCGCCGCCGTCGCCCATGATGCAATGAATAAATTTTTCCGCTTCAATATCCCGGTTATTTATTTCGATGATATCGTTATGCAACGCATGAGTTGTATGAACTCCGGGGAAGGTGACGTTGTGGTGCTGATTTCCCACACTGGCCGCACCAAGAATCTGGTAGAAATGGCCCGTCTGGCACGCGAGAACGATGCGACCGTTATTGCCATTACCTCGCGAGACACGCCGCTGGCACACGAAGCAACGCTGTCATTGCTGCTGGACGTTCCGGAAGATACCGATGTTTATATGCCGATGGTGTCACGAATTGCTCAACTGACACTGATTGATGTACTGGCAACCGGATTTACTTTACGCCGCGGCGATAAATTCAGGGATAACTTGAAGCGGGTCAAAGAAGCGTTGAAAGAATCGCGCTTTGATAAGGGCGCGTCTTTACAGGGCCTGATTGAATAAACGCCCGACGCTAAAAATATCGCTTAGAGCTGATTTATTTCAGTTTTGCGCCGATAACCTATTACACAGCTATCGTTTCTACATTCGCATGCGGTTAATTTGGATGACACAATTTCAGAGTAAAACTCGTCACTCAGTGACATTTTGCCCTAGGGTTAATTATCCGCAGTTTTAACAACACCAATGCTTCACCAGTCAACGGAGTAATGCATGTCCAGACGGCTCAGAAGGACCAAGATTGTTACCACACTGGGGCCGGCTACCGACCGCGATAATAACCTGGAAAAGGTTATTGCTGCGGGTGCAAACGTAGTCCGCCTGAATTTTTCCCATGGCACCGCTGAAGACCACATGTTACGCGCTAATAAAGTGCGCGAAATCGCCGCGCGTTTGGGGCGTCACGTGGCAATTCTTGGCGATTTGCAAGGGCCAAAAATCCGTGTATCCACCTTCAAGGAAGGCAAAGTCTTCCTGAATATTGGCGATAAGTTCCTGTTAGACGCCAACCTGGGTAAAGGCGAAGGCGACAAAGATAAAGTTGGTATCGATTACAAAGGCTTACCTGCGGACGTGGTGCCGGGCGATATTCTGTTGCTCGACGACGGCCGCGTTCAGCTCAAAGTGCTGGAAGTTCAGGGCATGAAAGTGTTCACCGAAGTCACCGTCGGCGGCCCTCTTTCCAACAATAAAGGCATCAACAAACTGGGCGGTGGTTTATCCGCTGAAGCGCTGACCGAGAAAGACAAAGCTGATATCGTGACTGCCGCAAAAATTGGCGTCGATTATCTGGCCGTCTCCTTCCCGCGTACTGGCGAAGACTTGCATTATGCCCGCCGTTTGGCGCGGGATGCTGGCTGTAACGCGAAAATTGTCTCCAAAGTCGAACGTGCCGAAGCCGTAGCCACTGACGAAGCCATGGATGACATCATCCTCGCCTCTGACGTGGTTATGGTCGCCCGTGGCGATTTGGGCGTAGAAATTGGCGATCCAGAGCTGGTCGGTATCCAGAAAAAACTGATCCGTCGTGCCCGTCAGTTGAATCGTGCGGTCATTACCGCCACGCAGATGATGGAATCGATGATCACCAACCCAATGCCAACCCGCGCCGAAGTTATGGACGTAGCGAACGCCGTGTTGGATGGGACCGATGCGGTGATGCTGTCAGCAGAAACGGCGGCGGGTCAGTATCCGGCTGAAACCGTAGCCGCGATGGCGCGAGTCTGTTTGGGTGCAGAGAAAATCCCAAGCATTAACGTTTCCAAGCACCGTTTAGATGTGCAATTCGATAACGTCGAAGAAGCCATCGCGATGTCCACGATGTACGCGGCTAACCACCTTAAAGGTATCACGGCGATCATTGCCATGACCGAATCTGGCCGTACTGCCTTGATGATGTCGCGTATCAGCTCGGGTTTACCGATCTTTGCCATGTCTCGTCATGAACATACGCTGAACCTGACCGCGATCTATCGCGGCGTCACGCCGGTTTATTGCGCCAACCACACCGATGGCGTAGTGGCTGCCAATGAAGCGGTTAACTGCCTGCGCGATAAAGGCTTCCTGGTTTCTGGCGATCTGGTTATCGTCACTCAGGGCGATGTGATGGGTACCATAGGTACGACTAACACCAGCCGTATTATTCGCGTGGAATAATTATTCTGCGCCAATAAAAAAGCCAGTCCGCGTTAAGTTGACTGGCTTTTTCTTTATCTGCATTTTATTTCACTTTTCACTACTGAACGCGCGGCCCGCTCACGCCGGATTACAGATCCTTGCGTACGTAAGGCTCGATTTCACCTTCTTTACGGGTTTTCAGCAGTTTCAAAATCCAAGTGTACTGCTCTAAGTTAGGGCTAACCAAAGCCTCTACTTCTTCGTTCATGCGACGAGCAATATAAGCGTCATCCGCATCCGCTAAATCATCCATTGGTGGACGAATATAAATATCCAAACGATGTTCACGGTAATTATAAACAGGGAACATCGGCACAATGGCCGCACGGCACACTTTCATCAAACGCCCTACCGCAGGCAGCGTGGCCTTATAGGTCGAGAAGAAGTCAACGAACTCGCTCTGCTCTGCGCCGTAATCTTCATCCGGCAGATAATAGCCCCAATACCCCTGACGCACCGAGCTGATAAAAGGCTTAATGCCGCTTTCGCGCGCATGAATGCGGCCACCGAAACGCAGGCGAGCGCTGTTCCACAGATAATCTACCAGCGGGTTGCGCTGATGATGGAACATTCCGGCGACCGGTTTCCCCTGCCCGGCCAATAACATGGCGGGAATATCGATAGACCACGCGTGGGGCACCAGCAGAATAACGTTGCGCCCTTGCTGCTGGAGTTCATCTAAAACAGATTCACCATGCCAATGAACACGGGACAACACGTGCTTAGGATCGCGGAAACACAGTTCGGCCATCAGCATCATCGGCTGCGGCGCAGTGGCAAACATCTCATCGATAATTTGCTCACGTTCCGTCTCACTGATATCCGGCAAACAATAGAGAAGGTTTATCCGCGCGCGCCGACGAGCGCCTTTGGCGAATTTACCGGCCAAACGGCCTACACTGGCTAAAAAAGGATCGCGAATTCTTGCCGGTAAATAAGCCAGCGCTGCCATCACGCCAATGCCCAGCCATACGCCCCAAAAACGCGGATGAAGGAATGATTTTTGGAATACCGGAATAAAACCCGCGCTGTCGTTCTTCTCTTTTTGCATCAGGAAACTCTTCGAATAGGCCAATCAGCTAATCATAATTGCGAAGATAGAGAATGCAATTGTCCATCTGACTGTAAAAACTGATATCAGGCTAAAAAACCTGACCTGTTGATCACCAACGTGGCCGTTACAATGAATATCACCATAACGACCACATTAGATTTTATTTATTCCGCTCAAGAATTCCTGAGTGGAATTACCGGTTAGTCGAGCTGCAACTGCGGGATCACTTCTTTCGCAATAGCCAGATAATCGCTGCGTTCTTTACCGCTCAATCCTTCGGAACGAGGCAGTTTAGCCGTCAACGGGTTAACCGCCTGCTGGTTGATCCAGAATTCATAGTGCAAATGCGGCCCGGTGGAACGACCGGTATTTCCAGACAGTGCGATACGATCGCCCCGTTTTACTTTCTGACCCGGTTTAACCAGCAGCTTTTTCAAATGCATATAACGCGTGGTGTACTGGCGACCGTGACGAATGGCCACATAGTTGCCCGCCGCGCCGCTGCGTTTCGCAATCACTACTTCGCCATCGCCCACCGCCAGTACCGGAGTACCGACCGGCATAGCAAAATCGACGCCTTTGTGCGGCGCAACACGCCCGGTAACCGGGTTAATACGACGTGGATTAAAGTTGGAAGACACGCGGAACTGCTTCATGGTTGGAAAACGCATAAAGCCACGGGCCAGACCGGAACCCTGACGATCATAGAACTTGCCGTCTTCGGCGCGAATAGCATAGTAATCTTTGCCGCCGGAGCGCATACGCACGCCGACCAATTGGCTTTGCTCACTGCGCCCGTCGAGCACTTCCCGCGACATCAGCACGGCGAACTGATCGCCTTTACGCAATTTACTGAAATCTAACTGCCACTGTAAGGCTTTAGTCACAGCGCGAATTTCCGAGTTGTTCAATCCGGCTTTCTTGGCGCTGTTAACGAAACTGCCGTCCAGACGACCGGTCATTACGCTGTTACGCCACTCACCTTTTTGCAACTCTTTAGTTTCTTTAAAGGTATTGCCAACGCGATCGTAAGTACGCGTCTCACGGCGAGACACTTCCCAGGTCAGGCGTTGTAAATCGCCGGAATCGTTCACCGTCCAGGAAATTTGCTGCCCGATCTTCAGATTACGCAGGTCGCGGTTTTGCGAAGCCAGTAACGCCACATCGGACATCTCGATGCCGTACTGAGTCAGAATATTGCCAAGGGTATCGCCGGTGGAAACCACATATTCATGAACGCCACTTTCATTAACATCTTTAGCGTCCAGCTCGTCCTGAGGAATCTCATCGTCCGGACTCGGTTGGTCTAGCGGCTCACTGGCTTCTGGAGCCAAAATGTTCGCCTGGCTGGTATCAAGAATAACGCTCTTCGCGATGGGATCGTGTTCTGGGTGATAAACAAATGGCCGCCAAACGGCAACGGCCAAGGTCATTACGGTCAACGACCCCAACATCACTCGATGGGGCCGCGGTAAGTTGTTATACGCCAGAGCGATAGTTCGGACTATCTGCTGCACTTATGAGTATCCTTATAAGTCTTACTTCAGGCAGCTCTCGTATTGGTCAGACAACTGAGACAGAAACTCTGTGTAGCTGTCTTTGCCCAATGCGATGCCGCTACCCAATGGATCCAGCGTGCCTGAACGCACCTGAGTTCCCTTGGCAACGGCATTAATGACGGCCGGCCTGAATTGTGGCTCAGCAAAAACGCATACCGCCTTTTGCTCAACCAACTGTGTTCGAATTTGAAGTAAACGCTGTGCGCCGGGCTGTATTTCGGGGTTGACTGTAAAGTGACCCAATGGGGCCAAGCCAAAGTGTTTTTCAAAGTAGCCATAGGCATCATGAAAAACAAAATATCCCTTACCCTGCACAGGCTTCAGCATATTAGCAATTTTTTTGTCACTTTGCGCTAGTTGATCCTCGAATCGGCGCAGGTTTGCATCTAGTTTGTCCCGATTTTGTGGCATAAGTTCCAATAATCGGTCGTGAATAGCAATTGCCGTCAACTTAGCGATCTCTGGCGAAAGCCAAACATGCATGTTGTACTTACCGTGGTGATGTCCAGGTTCATCATTATTCGCTGCATGATCATCATGATGCGTGTCATGCTCACCTTCATGTTCATCATGCTCGTCGCCTTTCATTAAAAGCGCTGCAACCTGAGTCAATTGAGAAACAGCAATCTGTTTGCTGGCAGGGACTTGCGTCAATGGCTTTATCAGAAAGGCCTCCATTTCCGGTCCCACCCAAATTACCAGCTCAGCCTGACGTAAACGCTGGACATCGGACAGACGAAGGGCATAATCGTGTGGCGAAGCGCCGTCGGGCAGTAAAACCTCCGTTGGCAGCACGCCGTCAGCGATAGAAGCCGCAATAAATCCCAACGGACGGATGGAGGTGACTACCGCTGCTGATGCGCTATGTACCACACCTGCCATCAAAACGGCGCTGGCTAATAGGGTTCTTCGTAGCCATTGGTTTTTTTGTAACATAACGTTATTTCTCTTGAACATGGTAAGTTAACTCGTCCTTTCCGCTGGAAAAGCGTAATATTATAACATTCACTTAATTCTGCAAACGTAATCATCATGTCCACATTGGTAAGTCTGAACAAAATATCCGTTACCTTCGGGAATCGGCGGGTACTCGCTGATATTTCCCTCTCATTACAGCCGGGAAGAATCCTCACTTTGCTTGGGCCAAACGGCGCGGGAAAATCGACGCTGGTTCGTGTGGTGCTGGGATTGATCGCCCCTACCGGCGGTTCCGTGGTTCGGGAGCCTGGATTACGTATTGGCTATGTGCCACAAAAATTACATCTGGACGCCACTCTACCGCTGACGGTGAGCCGTTTTATGCGCCTTAAGCCCGGCGTGAAGCAAGCGGATATTTTACCGGCGCTGAAACGCGTCCATGCTGCCCATTTATTAGAACAGCCCATGCAGAAACTGTCCGGAGGGGAAAATCAGCGGGTACTGCTAGCCAGAGCCTTGTTGAATAAGCCGCAGTTGCTGGTGCTTGATGAACCGACACAAGGTGTCGATGTCAACGGGCAGCTGGCACTGTACGATCTGATTGAACAACTGCGTACCGAATTGGGCTGCGGCGTACTGATGGTGTCCCACGATCTGCATCTGGTTATGGCGAAAACCGACGAAGTATTATGCCTTAATCAACATATTTGCTGTTCCGGAGCGCCAGAAGTGGTTTCTACCCATCCAGAATTCATCGCCATGTTTGGCAACCGCGGTGCCGAAAAACTGGCCGTTTACCGTCATCACCATAATCATCGTCACGATTTGCATGGCAAAATTATTCTAAAAAACCCAGGGAGCCGTGACGCATGATCGAATTACTCTTACCCGGCTGGTTAGCGGGTGTCCTGCTGGCCTGCGCCGCTGGCCCGCTGGGGTCGTTTGTGGTCTGGCGTCGAATGTCTTATTTCGGCGATACTTTGGCTCACGCCTCGCTGCTCGGCGTGGCATTTGGCCTGCTGCTGAATGTGAACCCGTTTTACGCGGTGATCGCCATGACGCTGATATTGGCTCTGGTTCTCGTGTGGCTCGAACGTCGCCCGCAGTTGGCCGTCGATACCTTACTGGGCATCATGGCGCACAGCGCATTGTCGCTCGGTCTAGTCGTCGTCAGCCTAATGTCAAATGTGCGGGTCGACCTGATGGCCTATCTGTTTGGCGACCTGCTTTCAGTTACCCTCAATGATATCTGGATGATTGCCATCGGCGTCGCCGTGGTATTGCTGGTGCTACGCTGGCAGTGGCGGCCGCTGTTATCGATGACCATTAGCCCGGAGCTGGCACACGTTGACGGGGTTAACCTACAGCGGGTCAAAATGCTGTTGATGCTAATTACCGCGTTGACCATTGGTTTATCAATGAAATTTGTTGGCGCACTGATCATCACGTCATTGCTCATCATTCCCGCCGCCGCCGCCCGTCGTTTTGCCCGAACGCCGGAGCAAATGGCCGGGGTCGCCGTGGTGATTGGCATTCTCGCTGTAACCGGCGGCCTGACCTTCTCTGCGCTGTACGATACGCCAGCTGGCCCATCCGTGGTGCTCTGCGCCGCAATGATGTTTGTGCTAAGCCTGTCGCAAAAACCCAGAGGATAAAGCTCTGCGGAGGGAGCAAGTTCGCAGCTCCCTCCGTGCGTTGATTTGGACTTCTGACCTCTTATACTTTTCCTCTTACCTCCTGCTTTATACTTCCTGTTTCTTATTTCGCCTGCTTATTTATCCCGCATTTTGCTGATATTCACCTTTCCCTCCCAAATAGCCTTTGGGCGCAACCGCTTACGCCGTTGTTATTTCAGTTATATTTTTTTGAATTTGATAACATTCTGTACGAAATAAACATGTCGGATACAAAAACCACTCAGTAAGTTTTAATTAGTGTGATCAGCCACAAACATAATATTCACCCAGTGTAATACTCTGCCGTCGTTGCTTTTTGAGAAAACATTTTCACTATTCTATTCGGCTTTCTTTATCGCGCCGGGACGGATTTGTGCGCGCCCTACCCACTCATAACTATTATTCAGAGGCAAACCATCATGGATAAACCCACACCAACCGGTTTATTACAGCAGCCCAAACCCTTCTTTATGATCTTCTTTGTCGAACTGTGGGAAAGGTTTGGCTACTACGGCGTGCAGGGCATTCTCGCGGTTTTCTTTGTTAAACAGCTGGGCTTCTCACAAGAACAGGCATTTGTGACTTTCGGGGCTTTTGCCGCTTTGGTTTATGGCCTGATTTCCATCGGTGGCTACGTCGGCGATCATTTACTGGGAACCAAGCGCACCATGGTGCTGGGTGCAGTGGTGCTGGCCATTGGTTATTTCGCTACCGGTTTATCCTTGTACCGGCCTAATCTGATTTTTATCGCCCTAGGGATTATTGCTGTTGGGAATGGTTTATTTAAAGCTAATCCAGCTAGCTTATTATCCAAGTGCTACCCGCCAAAAGATCCTCGCTTGGACGGTGCTTTTACCCTGTTTTATATGTCAATTAACGTAGGTTCGTTGCTTTCTCTGTCGTTAGCCCCAATTATCGCCGAACGCTATGGTTACACTGTCACTTACTATCTGTGCGGTATCGGTCTGATCTTTGCTCTGCTGGTTTATTTCTGCTGCCGTCATATGGTTCGCCATATAGGATCCGAGCCGGACGCCCAGCCGCTAAACTGGAAAAACCTGTTTCTGGTGCTGGCCGGTACGGTCATTATGGTATTTGTTTGTGCCTGGCTGATGAATCACGTCATGATCGCCAATCTGGTGTTAATCGTGCTGTCATTAGTGGTGGTTTTTATTTTCTTCAAAGAAGCATTCAAGCAGGATACATTGGGGCGCAATAAGATGTTTGTTGCCTTCATTTTGATGTTGGAAGCTATTGTTTTCTACGTGCTGTACGCGCAGATGCCAACCTCGCTAAATTTCTTCGCAATTAATAACGTTCATCACGAAATACTGGGTTTTGCCATTAATCCAGTCAGCTTCCAGGCACTCAATCCGTTTTGGGTGGTCGTTGCCAGCCCTATTCTCGCCAGCCTCTACACTCGTTTTGGTAGTAAAGGACGAGATTTGACTATGCCAGCCAAATTCACTTTGGGCATGTTCTTATGCTCGCTGGGATTTTTGACCGCTGCGGCAGCCGGTATGTGGTTTGCCGATGCCCAGGGCCTGACATCACCTTGGTTTATCGTTCTGGTTTATCTATTCCAGAGTATCGGGGAATTAATGATTAGCGCCTTGGGTCTGGCGATGGTAGCAGCGTTAGTGCCTCAGTATTTGATGGGCTTTATTCTGGGGATGTGGTTCCTGACACAGGCAGCATCCTTCCTGATTGGGGGCTACGTTGCGACCTTCACCGCGACGCCGGAAGGCATTACCGACCCATTGGAAACCTTGCCTATCTATACCGATGTGTTCGGTAAGATCGGTTTGACTACGCTGGGGATTGCAGTCGTGATGGGGCTGATGATTCCATGGTTGAACCGAATGGTGAATACGCCAGTAGCCGAGAAAGCCACGGTTTAAAACCTAATTCAGGCACAGTCATTCGGCGGAGTTGTCTCATTCAGGCAGACTCCGCCGCTTACAACATTACTCTTCTCGATCGATACCAAAATGCTTGTAGGCATGATGCGTGGCAATACGCCCACGCGGAGTGCGTTGGATAAAACCTTGCTGAATCAGATAGGGTTCCAGCACGTCTTCAATGGTTTCACGCTCCTCCCCGATAGCCGCCGCCAGATTATCTAACCCTACCGGGCCACCCATAAACTTATCAATCACTGCCAGCAATAGCTTACGGTCCATGTAATCAAAGCCTTCCGCATCCACATTCAGCATATCCAAGGCTTTCATCGCCACATCACCATTAATGGCACCGTCGGCTTTCACTTCGGCGAAGTCCCGAACCCGTCGTAGCAGGCGATTGGTAATCCGCGGCGTGCCCCGTGATCGACGCGCCAGCTGATGAGCACCTTCCGGCGTTAATTCCAATCCCAGGCATTGGGCGCTACGGCTGACAATATGCTCCAGATCCGCAACCTGATAAAACTCCAGCCGCTGCACAATCCCAAAGCGATCCCGCAACGGTGAAGTCAGAGATCCGGCACGCGTCGTGGCACCAATCAAAGTAAAGGGCGGCAAATCCAGCTTGATAGAACGCGCCGCTGGCCCCTCACCGATCATTATGTCCAACTGATAATCTTCCATCGCCGGGTAAAGAATCTCTTCGACTACCGGAGATAGGCGATGAATTTCATCAATAAACAGTACGTCATGAGGCTCAAGGTTGGTCAGCATCGCCGCCAGATCGCCAGCTTTTTCCAGTACCGGGCCGGAAGTGGTACGCAGATTCACGCCCATCTCGTTAGCCACAATATTAGCCAGCGTAGTTTTACCCAGACCCGGAGGGCCAAATATCAGCAAATGATCCAGCGCATCACCGCGCTGTTTCGCCGCCTGAATAAAGATTTCCATCTGCTCGCGGACATGGGGTTGCCCGACATATTCGCTTAATAGCTTGGGGCGAATCGCTCGGTCAATGATCTCTTCTTCACTGATAACGCCAGCCGAAATCAGGCGGTCTGCTTCAATCATCCTCTACCTCTTGCTGTCACTACTATAAGGCTGCGCGCAACGCGTCACGAATTAGTGTTTCACAGTCTGCGCCGGGCTTGGCAATTTTGCTGACCAAACGGCTGGCTTCCTGGGGTTTGTATCCCAACGCCACCAGCGCTGAAACGGCCTCTGCCTCCGTGTCTGCCGCAGAAACCTGCGCCGAGGTGGTAGGCAACGGGATCTCACCGGTGTTATTAAACAGATCGCCGTTCAAGCCTTTGAAGCGGTCTTTCATTTCCACCACTAAACGCTCGGCGGTTTTCTTTCCTACGCCCGGCAGTTTTACCAACGTAGTGATATCTTCACGTTCAACGGCACCGACAAACTGCTGCGCCGACATACCGGACAGAATCGCCAGCGCCAGCTTTGGCCCAACGCCGTTGACCTTAATCAGTTCACGGAATAACGCACGTTCCTGTTTATCATTGAAACCATAGAGTAACTGCGCGTCTTCCCGCACGATAAACTGAGTAAAGATAATGGCTTCCTGCCCGATCTCCGGCAGTTCATAAAAACAGGTCATTGGCAGTTGGATTTCATAGCCAACGCCGTTGGTCTCTAGCAGCACCAGCGGCGGCTGCTTTTCCAGAATGATACCTCTGATGCGCCCTATCACCTTGACTGTCTCCTTGCCCGGCAGGTTTATCGATGAATATATTTTATAGCTGTTTATAACATAAAAAAGGCTGGATGGATATCCAGCCTTCAGCGATTAACCCGGCTTTATCGGGTCTTTGCGCGCCGTTGCACAAAATTAACGCAAACGGCCACGTGCCATGACCAATTGGTTATTACCCAATCGCACCGTATTCTGGCTGAGATGGCAGTGGGTAATCGCAATCGCCAAGGCATCGGCGGCATCGGCCTGCGGATTAGCCGGTAACTTCAGTAATGAACGCACCATATGTTGTACCTGGCTTTTCTCTGCCGCGCCGGTGCCAACAACCGTTTGTTTCACCTGTCTTGCCGCGTACTCAGACACCGGCAGATCCAGATTGACCGCCGCGACGATGGCCGCGCCTCTTGCCTGCCCTAGCTTCAACGCCGAATCAGCGTTTTTTGCCATAAACACCTGTTCAATAGCAAAAAAGTCCGGGTGAAACTGAGTAATGATTTCAGTCACACCGGCGTAAATCAATTTCAACCGGGTCGGTAAATCGTCCACCACGGTTCGGATACAACCACTGCCCAGGTAGGTCAGTTGGCGCCCTTCCTGGCGGATAACGCCATAACCGGTGACACGAGAACCGGGATCGATACCTAATACGATCGCCATACCAGTTTTCACCTTGTCCGTTATCGTTGGGAACCACACCCACCTAAAAATAGGCCGTGCCCAATAATGAGCACGGCGACTTTACTGCTTTAACGCTGTTGCCGCGATGACTTACATGAAATCACGCTGATTGCCGCTCATTACAGCGTAGCAGCGACTTCGTCGGAGATCTCACCGTTATGGTAAACCTCTTGCACGTCGTCAGAATCTTCCAGCATATCGATCAAACGCAGCAGTTTTGGCGCAGTCTCTGCATCCAAATCGGCTTTAGTTGATGGGATCAGCGACACTTCCGCCGATTCAGCCACCAGACCAGCCGCATCCAGCGCGTCTTTTACCTGACCCAGAGATTCCCACGCAGTGAACACGTCAATAGCACCATCGTCATACACGGTCACATCATCGGCACCGGCTTCCAGCGCCGCGTCCATCACGGTATCTTCATCCAGACCTGGGGCGTAAGAAATCACGCCTTTTTTGGTGAACAGGTAAGAAACGGAACCATCAGTGCCCAGGTTGCCACCGGTTTTGGTAAAGGCGTGGCGAACTTCAGATACGGTACGGTTACGGTTGTCACTTAGGCATTCAACCATTACCGCGGTGCCGCCCGGACCATAACCTTCATAAATGATGGTTTCCATGTTGTTATCTTCGTCACCGCCCACGCCGCGTGCGATAGCCCGGTTTAGGGTGTCGCGCGTCATGTTATTGGACAATGCCTTATCGATAGCCGCACGTAAACGTGGGTTAGCAGCCGGATCGCCACCGCCTAATTTGGCAGCCGTAACCAGTTCACGGATAATTTTGGTGAAAATCTTACCGCGTTTGGCATCCTGCGCCGCTTTGCGGTGTTTAGTGTTGGCCCACTTACTATGACCTGCCATAAGAATCTCCGAAAATAGCCTAATTAGACCTAATAAATAACAAACTCTTCAATCGCTTGCTTATTACTCCAGGACTTAGTCAATGCCGCCGCTTCCGGCGAGTTAAGCCACTGGTACGCATGATGTTCGGTAAGTTTGACATCACGCTCTTCGGGTAACGCCAGACAGAACCAGTGTTCTTTATTATGCGTAGTACCCGGTGCATAGCGAGGACGGAAATGCGCGAAGAGTTCAAACTCCACGCAGCGCTGACAGTCGAGCAGCGTCAGGTTTTCACCTGTGATATCAATGCCCACTTCTTCCTTTACTTCACGCTGCGCGGCAGACAATGGGGATTCCCCCTCCTCCAGACTGCCGGTAACCGACTGCCAGAATTCAGGGTCATCACGCCGCTGTAACATCAGCACCCGACCCGTAGATTGGGCATAGATCAGCGCCAAAATTGACTCGGGGCGTTTGTATTTCATTACTCTTTCTCTTCTGCCGGAGTATCGGCTGCGGTTTTCTTCGCTACGACGCTGATCGATAGCTCTTGCAAAGAGGCCGGGTTGGCAAAACTCGGCGCGTCGGTCATCAGACAGGCCGCGGCGGTAGTTTTAGGGAACGCAATCACGTCGCGGATGTTATCAGTACCGGTCAGCAGCATCACCAGACGATCCAGACCAAAGGCCAAACCGGCGTGCGGTGGAGTACCGAATTTCAACGCATCCAGCAAGAAGCCGAACTTCTCACGCTGTTCGTGTTCATTGATGCCCAGAATGCCAAAGACCTGCTGCTGCATTTCGGTGCGGTGGATACGCACGGAACCGCCGCCGACTTCATAACCGTTAATCACCATATCGTAGGCGTTAGCGATAGCAGAAGTCGGGTTCGCTGCCAGCGCTTCTGGCGTCATGTCCTTCGGCGCGGTGAACGGGTGATGCATCGCCGTCAGACCGCCTTCGCTATCGTCTTCAAACATGGGGAAATCAACCACCCACAGCGGCTCCCAGCTATCCAGCTTAGTCAGTTCCAGATCGCGGCCCAGCTTCAGACGCAGTGCGCCCATAGCATCGGTGACGATTTTGAAGCTGTCTGCGCCGAAGAACAGAATATCGCCGCTTTCAGCCTGAGTGCGAGCCAGAATGGCCTCCAACACTTCCGGACTAAGGAATTTGGCAATCGGGCTTTGCACCCCTTCCATACCGGCAGCACGGTCATTGACTTTCAACCACGCCAGACCTTTTGCGCCGTAGATACCGACAAACTGGCCGTATTCGTCGATCTGTTTACGAGTCAGTTGCGCGCCACCAGGTACACGAATAGCAGCAACGCGGCCTTTCGCATCGTTCGCCGGGCCGGAGAACACTTTGAATTCAACGTCTTTCACTAAGTCGGCAACGTCCACCAGCTCCAACGGGTTACGCAGATCCGGTTTATCTGAACCGAAGCGGCGCATGGCTTCCGCAAAAGTCATGATCGGGAAATCACCCAGATCAACGCCTTTGGTGGTTTGCCACAGCTGACGAATCATTTTTTCCATGATTTCACGCACTTGATCGGCGCTCATAAAGGAAGTTTCCACATCGATCTGGGTAAATTCTGGCTGGCGATCGGCGCGCAAATCTTCGTCACGGAAACATTTTACGATCTGATAGTAACGGTCGAAGCCAGACATCATCAGCAACTGTTTGAACAGCTGAGGAGACTGCGGCAACGCGTAAAATTTGCCTTTATGTACCCGGCTTGGTACCAGATAATCACGCGCACCTTCCGGCGTCGCCTTGGTCAGCATCGGGGTTTCGATATCAAGGAAACCGTGATCGTCCATAAAGCGGCGCACAAAGCTGGTGATTTTAGCGCGGGTTTTCAGGCGGTCGGCCATTTCTGGACGACGCAGATCCAAATAGCGATATTTCAAACGCTGTTCTTCGCTGTTGATCTGGTTGGAGTCCAGCGGCAATGGCTCAGAACGGTTGATAATATTCAGTGAGTTGGCAAAGATTTCCACTTCACCGGTAGACATATCTTTATTGATCTGACTTTCCGGACGCGCACGCACAGTACCGGTAATCTGAATGCAGAACTCATTGCGCAGCTCAGAAGCCTGCTCAAAGGCCGCTTTATGGTCAGGATCGAAGAACACCTGAACGATGCCGTCACGGTCACGCATATCAATAAAAATCAGGCCACCCAGGTCACGGCGACGATTGACCCAACCACAAAGTGTGACGCTTTGTCCCACGTGGGACAGATTCAACTGCCCGCAATACTCAGTACGCATACAATGTCCTTTTACTCAGCCGATGCCGCGCCCGTCGAGTGTTCTGAACTGTTCGCGCGGCTATTATTCTGGTGAACCCTTACTCTGGTGAACCCTGTTTTTTGGCACCCGGTTTGAAATCAGTGGCGTACCAACCGGTGCCTTTCAGCTGAAAACCGGCAGCAGATATCTGTTTCGATAACGCAGGCTTCCCACACGCCGGACAGTCTGTCAGTGGCGCATCAGAAAATTTTTGTAGTTTCTCTAATCGATGTTGGCACGCGCTACACGCATATTCATAAATTGGCATAGGTATTTTGGATTAAAGAGTGTTGAAAAAAGGGGGTCATTATAAAGGAAATTCATGGCATAGATAAGAGCGAACGCACAGGTCAGGGACGACAAAGTCACTCTCTGCGGTGATTTAACACATCATTTAACAAAATTCTCCCCGTGATAAGACTGTTCGGCAACATTTGTTGGCATAAACTCGGAGGCACCAGAGGCCATAAACCTCATTTAGCCCATGTCTGTTCGAGGCCAAAGATGATGAAAATTGAAGCAAAAACCAGCGCACTGGTGCTGATCGACCTGCAACAGGGAATTCTCCCTTACGCCGGCGGCCCGTACAGTGCCGAACAAGTTGTCAATCATGGTGCACACCTAGCCGAACAGTTTCGTCAATTAGGCGCTCCGGTGTTTTGGGTGCGCGTGGGCTGGTCGGGAGATTTTGCCGACGTATTGCATCCGCCGGTCGATCGCCCAAACCCGGCTGGCCGTTTACCTGCCAACTGGTGGGATTTCCCGCCGCAGTTGAAGGTTCGCGATAGCGATATTCTGGTGACTAAACGCCAATGGGGGGCTTTTTACGGCACTGAACTGGATCTGCAACTGCGCCGGCGCGGGATAAAAACCATCGTGTTGGGCGGGATTGCGACAAATCTCGGCGTTGAATCTACCGCCCGCTCCGCCTGGGAACACGGCTACGAGCTGGTGATCGCCGAAGACGCCTGTAGCGCTCCGGACACCGAGCAGCATCAGGCCAGCTTCCACCACATCTTCCCGCGTTTTTCTCGCGTCCGTAGCAGCAATGAAATTATTGCCGCGCTAACCGCCTGACGTTAAGGTAAGGGTACCTTTTAGCGGCTTCGTTTGTGAGCTGAGCCGCGTTGTTTCTTTCTTTCGCAGCGGCTGACTTATGTATATTGGATTACCTCAATGGCAACATTCGGCATGGAGCCGGTTAGGTTTGCAGGATCTGGCGGATTACAGCCGCTATTTCAACTGCGTGGAAGGCAACACCACTTTTTATGCGCTGCCGAAACCGGAAATTGTGCTGCGCTGGCGGGATATGACACCGGAAAGCTTTCGGTTCTGCTTCAAATTCCCCGCCACTATCAGCCATCAGGCGGCACTCAGTCAGTGCGAGCAGGAATTATTAACCTTTTATCAGACGTTGGAACCGCTCAATCAGCGTATCGGCCAACTGTGGCTGCAATTGCCCGCCGCCTTTGGGCCGCGTGAATTGCCGCGGCTGTTTCACTTTCTCGACCGATTACCCCGTGACTTTAACTATGGTGTGGAGGTTCGGCATCCGGCTTTTTTTGCCAAAGGCGGGGAGGAACTGGCGCTCAATCAAGGTTTGCACCAACGGCAAGTTAACCGGGTTATTCTCGATAGCCGTCCGATCCACAGCGCCGCACCCAATACCGCCGCGGTGCGGGACGCGCAAAGTAAAAAACCCAAACTGCCGGTACATGCCGTGGTTACCGGTCATCAACCTCTGGTGCGGTTTATCGGCGGCGATAGGCTGGATGAAAATCTGAAACTTTTCGCCCCCTGGCTGCAAAAACTGCCGGTATGGGAGCATCAGCACCAGCCTTATCTGTTTATTCATACGCCGGATAATGGCGATTCACCGCAGCAAGCGCAAAAAATCTGGCAACGGCTAGCGGCGTTAATACCTTCTTTACCTCCCGCGCCGGATTGGCCAGAGCAAAACACATTGTTTTAGCAGAAAATTCCCTTGTCCAATCCCGGCAGTTTGTCATGATTTGCATCAAAATGAAGGGCGGCGAGAAGTCGCACATTTAAAAGAGTAGAAACGCCAGAAATCGGTGAAAAATGAGAACTGACGCTCATTTCGACAAAATGCAAGGCTGAATGGTGGCAGGTATTTATTTCTACTCTATAAACAACAGCGATTATAGATAGTAGACTTTCGATTTTTCTAGCGACAGTGACGACGTTGACGGTTATCATTATTCAGCCAGTTATGGTTGGGCTATGGAGTTAAAAATGGTTAGCTCGCTTTATGTTGTGTTGGGCGCACTATTACTAATTAAGCTTTCATTTGATGTGGTGAGATTAAGAAACCAGTACCGGGTAGCCTATGGCGACGGTGGGTTTTATGAGTTGCAAACGGCCATACGGGTACACGGCAATGCCGTAGAATATATTCCGATCGCCGTGGTATTGCTGGTTATGATGGAAATGAACGGCGCAGAGACCTGGATGATTCATCTGTGTGGATTAATGCTGATTGTCGGTCGTTTATTACACTATTACGGGTTACGTCACCGGGAAATTCGCTGGCGACGTTCAGGGATGAGTGCAACTTATGTTTCATTGATACTAATGATAATCGCTAATATCTACTATTTACCGTGGGAACAGATTTTTAGCTTAACTTAATCCCCGGTTTCACTGTTTATGCGTTCTTTTATCGGAACCACAGTTAGTTCGGGCGGTTTATCACCGCCTTCATGTTCCAGCTTTCTCACCTTAGCTTATCCGGTTTTCCCCTTCCCGTGTTACCCCGCCTCTTTCCCTCCCGCTGTTCAGACACGCTTTCATGCGGTCAACCACGATTCTATTTTCAGTTTTTATCCAAACAGAATTGGGTCCACACCGCGGAAAAACTTTCGGTTTGCAGCTGTAAAAAGGTGCCGGATGGTGTGCCATTGGAAACATAGCGATAATAATCATCGTCTTCACCTGCGGGATCCTGATAGTTCAGGTAGCCGCAAATCACTCCTAACCCCTCGGAGGGACTGATATAATCTCCGAGGAATTCAGCTCGTTCTGGATGTTTGACTTTCTTCAATACCGCATTATGCACCTGGGCAATTTTCCGGCTAGTGGCGGACAGCGTATGCGTCTGATAGCCGTTGCTATCTTCCTGATACCAAGGCTTGGTCGACATATAATAAGCCCAGCCGATGGTTGAACTACACGTCACTAAGATTAAAAATAAGACGCTCAAAGAGACCGCCGTCGCACCATTGATCTGACATTTCTGCCCAAGGTGCCAGTTTGAGGTCGTTAATCTGGGGTTAAGGTAGATACCTGCGCCATAAATTATCAAGCAAATAAAAAGCATGAATACCAGGTAAAGCGGCATATAGCGCAGTACATAGCTGCTCAAAACCACCACCACTAAGCCGATTAAAAAGATAATCTTTCTCATCATCCATCCCTGAATTATTCCCGCAACGGATAATAACACCAGACATCACTGGTTGCTGTTAAATCCACCGGTTATATATTCAACGATAACCGAACCCATATAGCAGCGACTCAGGCCGCTATAGCCACGGAATAACCAGGAGTAAGCGACCAATCCCTTTAAATTATCAAGGACAAATTTTCCTGTCACTCAGGTTTAACCGGTTTTAGCAAAAACCGGTCGTTTCTGTTAGAATACGCGCCTTCATTTTCCAGCAATCTCAATGACCGTCATGCCAAATCGCGATACCAAACCAGCAACTGATGCTATGCCGGCAAGCCAGCCGCACACAGAATCCACGCAACCGCCGCGGGATAGCCTGTTTTCTGCGCCCATTGCCAAATTGGGTGATTGGACTTTCGACGAACGCGTCGCGGAGGTTTTCCCCGATATGATCCAGCGTTCGGTACCCGGTTATTCCAATATTATTTCGATGATTGGCATGTTGACTGAGCGCTTTGTACAACCTGATAGTCAGGTTTACGATCTGGGCTGTTCTTTGGGCGCGGCAACCTTGGCCATGCGTCGTAATATTCAGGTTCCCGGCTGTAAAATCATTGCCGTGGACAATTCCCCTGCCATGGTTGAACGCTGCCGTCGCCATTTAGACGCTTTCCGCGCCGATACCCCGGTGGAAGTGGTCGAGGCGGATATTCTGGATGTGAAACTGGAAAACGCCTCAATGGTCGTGCTGAATTTCACTCTGCAATTCCTGGAGCCAGCCAATCGCCAGCGCTTGCTGAATCAGGTGTACGCGGGGCTGCGTCCCGGTGGTGCACTGGTGTTATCGGAAAAATTCAGTTTTGAAGATGCCAACGTCGGCGATCTGCTGTTTAACATGCACCACGATTTTAAACGGGCGAACGGCTACAGCGAGCTGGAAATCAGCCAAAAACGCAGCATGTTGGAAAACGTTATGCTGACCGATTCGGTGGAAACCCATAAAGCGCGTTTACGCCGCGCCGGTTTTGAACACGCCGAAGTATGGTTCCAGTGCTTTAATTTTGGTTCGTTGATTGCTCTGAAAGCAGGAGAAGCCCAATGATTGAATTCGGTGATTTTTACCGACTGATTGCCAAAGGGCCACTTAGCCCGTGGCTGGAAACCCTGCCGGCGCAGCTAAGCTGCTGGCAGCGTGAATCCCTGCACGGTAAGTTCAAAACCTGGTTTAACGCCGTTGAGCATCTGCCGCTGTTGACACCTACCGAACTGAATTTGAAAGACGGCGTGCGCGCGGACATCACCCCGCCGCTGTCAGCCGGTCAGCGCGAGGGCATGGAAAAAATGCTGCGCGCGCTGATGCCGTGGCGCAAAGGCCCGTTTTCATTATACGGGCTGGATATCGATACCGAATGGCGATCAGACTGGAAATGGGATCGCGTTCTGCCCCATATCAGCCCGCTGGCAGGTCGAACGATTCTTGATGTCGGCTGCGGCAGCGGCTATCACATGTGGCGCATGATCGGCGAAGGCGCGCATTTGGCCGTAGGCATTGACCCAATGCAGCTGTTTTTATGTCAGTTCGAAGCGGTACGAAAACTGCTGGGTGGCGATCAGCGCGCCCATCTGCTGCCGCTAGGCATTGAGCAATTGCCGGAGCTGGCGGCCTTTGACACCGTTTTCTCTATGGGCGTGCTGTACCACCGTCGTTCACCGTTAGATCACTTATATCAGTTGAAAAATCAGTTAGTCAGCGACGGCGAATTGGTGCTGGAAACCATCGTAGTCGAAGGCGATAGCCAGCAGGTTCTGGTGCCGGGCGATCGTTACGCGCAAATGCGCAACGTGTATTTCATCCCGTCAGCGCTGGCGCTGAAAGGCTGGCTGGAAAAATGCGGTTTTGTCGATGTGAGAATCGCCGACGTGGCGCTCACAACCACCGACGAGCAGCGTCGTACCGATTGGATGACTAGCGAGTCACTGGCTGAATTCCTCGATCCCAACGACAGCAGCAAGACCGTTGAAGGCTATCCGGCACCGATGCGAGCGGTACTGATTGCCCGTAAGCCTTAATCACAATCGGCTCTCTTCCGGCATAAAAAAAGCCCCGAACATCACGCGTCGGGGCTTTTTTATTTAGGACTATCAGGCGGAACGTGGCAGCGGTTCGGTAATACATAACAGGCTTTTCATCGCCTCCACCACTTCTTCATCCACGCAATAGCGAGCAAATTCATCCACATCGTTATCTGCACACATAGTGACACCGGCTTTACGGTAACGCATGGTGGAAGGACGTGTGCGGCCTGCGGAACTGTGTAATTCCGTGACGCCAATTTCTAAGAATTTCTGCATATTTGACAAGCGCACACCGGCACCGGCCATAATAATCGGCCCCTGGGTCGCGTTCACCAGATCGCGCAGTAAGGTTAACCCCAACTCGGCATTTTGCTGTTGGCCGGAGGTCAAAATCCGCGCCACGCCCAACTGCGTTAACTGTTCCAACGCCACCATCGGATTCAGACACATATCAAATGCCCGATGGAAAGTGACCGCCAGCGGGCCGCTGATCTCCATGATTTCACGCATTCGCGGCAAATCAATGTGCCCTTCTTCATCCAGTACGCCGACGACAACTCCGGCAAACCCCATATCCCGAATTTGTGCGATATCATTTTTCATGATCGCAAAATCACTCTCGCTATAGCAGAAATCACCACCGCGCGGCCGGACTATCGGGTGGACCGGAATGGTTACCGTGGCACGCGCTTGCATCAGCGCGCCCAAACTTGGCGTCAGGCCGCCTTCAGACTGACCTGAGCACAACTCAATTCTATCGGCTCCAGCGCGCTCAGCGGTCTGCGCGCAATCGACGCTATAGCAACAAATTTCTAACTTAGTCATTATCTCTCCCCTTTTGACAAACACATCTGCTACAGCTCATTTCACCACCCGTAAATCAATCATTCCGCCGTCTGATAGATTGGATGCAGAACTTATCACTCAAGCCCAAAGGTCATCTCATCAAGACTGCCGAAAGCCTTACTATGGCATTCAATTCAAAATAATGACTAGAGGTCAGTCACAGTGATAACCATAAGTGATAATCCTGAGCGAGATAAATAACCTAAACACGTTAACTATTGTGCTCACTGTCAATAATTTGCCTTAATGTATAGGGATGGAACTTAATGGTAATCGCGCCGTTGCTTACCGCCAGCGTGGGGTTAGCCAAACGTTCGGCTTCCCCTTTTGGCGAACTGAATTTGAAGGTCACGCCTACCGGTAGGTCAGACTCTGCCGGTAGCAGGCTCAACGCCCGCGAGTACAGCGTTTCCGGGGTGCCGGCCAATACCAGTTCAATATGCTCCCAGCCTTCATGGGGATAACGCTTATTTCCCGGATAAGGCAATTCTACGCAATCAATTCCCCAAGGCCCAACGGACAACGGCAGCGCTAAATCAAACAGGCAGATAGGGCGGCCATTGATAAGATTTTCTGACATCAGGCTACCGCACTGAAGCAAACCGCTGCGCCAGCGATCGGCTGTAGCGGCCTGGTGACAGCGTAGAGAAATGTGGTCGGCGGTGAACTGGCTGAGGTCCAAATTGAGCCGTTGCGCAAAATCCGTCAGCTGTTGTTCAAAACGGGGTAAATCCTGTACCAAATCCTGTAATTCGGTAATGTGTGCCAAGGCTTGCATAAGGTTTTCTCTCCGTTCATCGGGGGGGAAAGCGAATCGGCCATAATTTACCGTTTTCAGCGGCGAACAACAGAGTTTTGTCGATGAATCTCCGCTATTGCTGTTGAAATAACCGATAAAAGCACTGTTTTTGTTCGTTAGGAACATAGCGCTGAGATAGCACAAGCGGAAGGCTTTCCCCCTGCTGACGTCGGCGGGCAAATATGATATAAACCCAGCAGTTTTGTGGTTGGCCCTCCCGCGTAGAGAAACCGCGTGCGTGACGCCAGACCCGTTGATATTAACAGGGCGCATTTTTGCGCCTCATGTCCGTAATTAAGGTAACCCGGTGAATATTCAGGCTCTTCTTTCAGATAAAGTCAGCCAGGCGCTGATTGCAGCAGGTGCCCCCGTCGACAGCGAAGCGCAAGTTCGCCAGTCCGCAAAGGCCCAATTTGGCGATTATCAAGCAAATGGCGTGATGGCCGTTGCCAAAAAACTCGGTATGCAACCCCGACAACTGGCTGAAAAAGTGGTTGAGCTGCTGGATCTTGAGGGTATCGCCAGCAAAGTCGAGATCGCCGGCCCCGGTTTTATCAACATCTTCCTCGACCGCCAATGGGTTGCCGAGAAAGTCGAGTTTGCCCTGACTGCGCCAAAACTGGGGATTGCTCCGGTTGAGCCTCAGACCGTGGTTATCGACTATTCTGCGCCAAACGTAGCGAAAGAAATGCATGTGGGTCACCTACGCTCCACCATTATCGGTGACGCCGCCGCGCGAACGCTTGAATTTTTGGGTCACAATGTCATTCGCGCTAACCACGTCGGAGATTGGGGCACCCAATTCGGGATGCTGATCGCCTATCTGGAAAAAATGCAGAATGAGAACGCCAGCGATATGGGTCTGTCAGATCTGGAAGCTTTCTATCGCGAAGCGAAGAAAAATTACGATGAAGACGAAGAATTTGCGGCTCGCGCTCGCGCTTACGTCGTAAAACTGCAGGGCGGGGATGAATATTGCCGCGCCATGTGGCGTAAATTGGTGGATATCACCATGACGCAAAACCAGATTTCCTACGATCGTCTGAATGTCACTCTGACCAAAGACGACGTCATGGGTGAAAGTCTGTACAACTCAATGCTGCCGGGCATTGTGGCCGATCTAAAAGCGAAAGGTCTGGCGGTTGAGAGCGAAGGCGCTACCGTTGTATTCCTCGATGAATACAAAAATAAAGAAGGCGAGCCTATGGGCGTCATTATCCAGAAAAAGGATGGCGGCTACCTTTACACCACCACAGATATCGCCTGTGCCAAATATCGTTACGAAACGCTGGGTGCCGACCGGGTGCTGTATTACATCGATTCCCGGCAGCATCAGCATTTAATGCAAGCCTGGACCATCGTGCGTAAAGCCGGTTATGTTCCAGAATCCGTGCCGTTAGAACACCATATGTTCGGCATGATGCTGGGCAAAGATGGCAAACCATTCAAAACCCGCTCTGGCGGCACCGTTAAGCTGTCTGAACTGTTGGACGAAGCTATCGAACGCGCAGGTAAGCTGATCGCGGAGAAAAACCCGGATATGCCTGCGGATGAACTGGCCGAAGTGGTAAATGCGGTCGGTATCGGCGCGGTGAAATACGCCGACCTGTCGAAAAGCCGGACTACCGATTACGTCTTCGACTGGGATAATATGCTGGCATTGGACGGCAATACCGCGCCTTACATGCAATATGCTTATACCCGCGTAGTTTCAGTGTTTAAACGCGCTGGTGTGGTAGACGCGAGCAGCCTGACGCTGCCGTTAGTCATCACCGAAGACCGCGAAGCCGCACTGGCAACCCGTTTGCTTCAATTCGAAGAAACCATTACTAACGTCGCCCGCGAAGGCACTCCGCACGTTATGTGTGCCTATCTGTACGATGTGGCCGGTTTGTTCTCTAGCTTCTACGAGCACTGCCAGATTCTGAACGCCGATAGCGAAGAAAGCCGTCAAAGCCGCCTGAAACTGGCGATGCTAACCGCCAAGACGCTGAAGCAAGGTTTGGATACTTTGGGTATTGAAACGGTAGAACGGATGTAAAACCGATGGTGCGCGGGCATTGATTGTCTGCGGAAAATTGGTGATGTAACGATTGATCATGTGATCATGTAAGAGAAAATAGCCCACTTAACGAATAACTCCGTTAGCGTGGGCTATTATTTATTTGATCTAAAAAGAATAACCTCTTATCGCTCCCGCTTATTTAACCGTTTTATGGCTGATAATCGCGCCGCGAGCATCGCTAACCTCGGTCGTCCCTTTATCCACTTTAATGAACGGTGAATCCCCAGAAAGAATATCTTTGGTGCTGCCGCTCAACAGGCTGCCTACGGTGGCTGCCACATCGGCGCTGCCGCCGCCGTGATAGCGTTTGCCATTCATATCACTTTGCTCAAGACCGCCGCTGTTCAGGTCAACTTGCCCTTTCTGGCTACCGATCTGGCCGCCGATCAGCTGAGTTTTACCTTGTACGGTCAGGTTCACGCCCTGCTTGCCACTTAGCGCAGTTTGTTCACCAACGGCATCGTTTTTCACCACATCGGCGGTAACCTTAAAGTGCCCATCACGGCCTGCCGGGCCTAAAAGACTCTCTTTGGCCACATTGCCCGCTTTACGTGCACCTTTATCCCACAGCGCGCTGCCCTCTTTCTCATTGGCGAGCGTTTCCGGCAAGGTCACTTTATCCTCGGCTTTACTGAAGCTGACGCCGTTGGTGGTATCTTGTTTGCTGTCCAGACCGCGAGCGGTTTGGTTATATTTCTCCTCGGCTTTATCGAAGACTTTGTTCGCGCCGCCTTCCAGCGTTTCTTTTACTTTATCCGCGTAACGTGGCGTACCGACTTTAGAGACTTTGGAAACCACGCTGCTGTTCGGATCGTTGGTATGACTTAATCCAACGTCAACGCCAACTTTCAGACTTTGTTCGGTGTCTCTGCGGCTTTCAATACGCAAATCGCCGCCCACGCTGCCGTCCACTTTATCCGCTTTGACTTTCGCGCCGGCCAGAACCGTATCCGCATCGCTGGAGAAGCTCAGATCGCCGGTCGCAATCTGGGTATTTTGCTGAGTGCCTGCCTGTTTACGATCGAGACCGAAGGTCGCGCCGACGCCCGCCGTGTGGGTTTTCTTCCCGCTGGCGCTGTCTACCGCGCCCTGCTCATCTTTACCGAAACTTTGGCCGAGTTTACCGTTGGCTTTGCCTCCCAGATTCCAGTTATCTTTGTGCTCTCCGCTTTTAGCAGATTCCAGCACAATTCCACCATTATCCGCATTCAAAACGGTATTTTTGCTGCTCACCTGCGTACCTTCCAGGTGAATGGCTTGCTCATTATCACCGTTGGCCTGAATATTCAGGTTGCCGCTGCTAGTGATACCACCGCCTTGAGCGTCGTTGGTCGATTGATCGACTTTGGCGTAATCTGCGGCAAAGCCGAAGTTACCGCCAGCGCTGGTTTTTTTATCGGTTTCCCCTTTGCTGCCACCGGCGTCCAGATTGCCGGAGAACTTAGTGCTTTTCTCCCAATGGCTGGACTGTGCGGCCTGCAAATCAACTTTATTCCCGTTCAGCGTGACATCGCCCACCGGCCGATCTTTGCTGCCGATTTCACTGCCTTGCAGCGTTAAATCCTGTCCGGCATTCAATTCTACGCCTTGCAAGCCCTGTAATTGGCTCACGTTAGCGTGAGACGTCTTGCTTTCCCCTTTGTCATAGTCACCGCCCAAACCGCCGCCGAAGCTTTTGCTATCTGCGGTGAAACCACCTTTGCCAGAAGCCTTCACGTTGAAGCCGCTATGATTTTCGGTTTCGCGGTCGGTCGCCTGTTCAAAAGCTATATCGCCACCGGCAGTGACGTTGACTTTACCTTTTCCAGCGTCGAGAGCGGTTCCGGTATAGCGCGCGTCGTCTTTAACCCGAATCGTGATACCGTCTACCGCGCTGATGCCACCGGCAACGGCTTGCTCATTGATTTTATCGCTGCGAGTCGTCCCTCCCTGACCTTTAGCATCCACGACCACATCGCTACCGGTCGTGGTGTAAACCCGCACGCCGGCGCTGCCATTCGTTTCACGACTAACGGTCTGATCGCGATTCACCGCAGCTTCGTGGCTATGGCTTTCTGCATCCAAGGTGACGCCGCCCTGATTAGCTTTGTATTGCGTTCCCTGATCGCGGATTGCTCCCCCTGCATTGATGGAAATATCACCGGCATTCACCGTATTCACTACCGCTTGCTCGCTGTTTTTACGCACATCACTGCTGCTACCGCTGGCGTTAACATCAATCCCAACGTTCGGCGCACCTATTCCGCCGATATCATTAAGCGTACCGCCAGCATCCAGGCTGGCAACCTTGCCACCGGCGCGCTCTAACGGGCGAGTGATGGCGCTATAATCGGCGTTTACACCGATATCTACGCCCACTTTCAACGTTGTGGTTGTGCTGTTATCGCTATTTTTAGCCGCCAGATTGTGGACATTATCGGCATCAACCTGATATTTCCCACCAATCTGTTGCTGGGTGCCCTGATGAGTCAGGTCGCCCTTGGCCGCAATCACCAAATCTCCGCTGACCTGAGTCCCAGAAACCAGCGCTTTGCTGCCATCGCTGTGAGTTTTGCTGCTTTCATGCCCCACCTGAATACCACTGCCGGCTTTATCCATCCCGCCCACGTAATAGAAACCGCCGCCGGTTTTGGCGTGGCTGCTTTCACTGGTGGTTTGATCTTCTGCTGCTGTAAAGGTGACATTGTTGCCGCTGACTTTGGCATCGCCGTGATGAGCGACCAGCTGAGAGCCAGTGAAAGTGACATCTTTACCCGATGCTAACGTCACGCTCCCCCCGCTCAGGGTTGAAGATTTGTTTTCACTGCGTTCGGTATTTTCGGTATCGCGAGTGTGATCCAGATTAACACCCGCGCGATATTGCTTATCTCCGGTTTTCTCCGCGTGGCCTTTCAGGCTTAAAGCGGTTTTCTCTTCATCGATTTTGTGTTGCAGTTCGGCTGCTTTCACATTGACATCACCCAGAGCGTCAATGCCCAGCTCGCCCGCGCTTTTCACCAAACTGCCTACCACGGTAATATCCTGCTGGCTGAACAGTTTTAAATCCGCATCGGATTTCAGTTCACTGCCTACAGTCTGCTGCATGGAGTTATTGGTCTTTTGTGAACCCTTGGTGATGTTGAATACGGTTCCGGTGCGGCTATTCACTTTATCGGTAGTGGTACTCACGGCATTATCAATCACCAAATCGCCGTGTTGGGTTTGCACAAAACCGCCCTGCGTCCCTTTTACTTTACTACCGGTAATAGTGACGCCCTGATTACCGGACACCAAAAGTTTACCGCCCGCCGTCAGTTCTGAAGCCTGGCTGATTTCCTGTAAATTGGCATTGTCTTTATTATCACCGCCGCCAATTCCGCCCCAGGCCGTTTTATTATCTTTCTGAGTTTTTCTATTGGCGGTTTTCTGCACGTCAATCCGCACCTTTTCCGCCGTGACCAGCAAATCTTTACCGGCTTGCACATTGCCTGCGCGACTGACCACCGCGTTGCCGGCCGTTAGCCCCAGATTATCGCCCGCTCGTAGTTGGCTTTTCTTCAGACTTTCACTTTCGCTGCTTTCCTGCCAGTTTCCCGTCAGTAAGCTGGCCGTGTGATTTTTGCGATAGCCAGTTTCGGTGGATTTCTTCTGCTCCACCAACCCCGTCAGCTGAATGTCGCCGGTAGCGTTGAGTGCCAGATTGTTACCCGCTTCCACGCTACTGCCTTTCAACTGAATATCACCAGCCGTGGCCTTCAGAGTCGCGTTCTCACGGGCTTTGACCGACGTCCCGATCTGCTGACGCTGTTCGCTTTCTGTCGTGACATTGTGCCGCCAGGTAAGCTTATCCTGATTGTGCGTATGACCCTGAGTCTGGGTCAGCATCTGCCCGTCCAACGTCAGTTCACCACCTTGCAGGGTGACATTATCCCCTTGAATATCTGTCGCCGTCAGTCGGTTACGATCGCTGGCGTTCAGCGTGATATTTTTGCCGGTTAATACCGTACGCTGTAATCGTTGCGTGGTACTGCGGTCATTGACGTACTGGCCGCTCCAGGTGCTGTTGTAATTCTCACTGCCGTCGCGATTCGTACTGCTGTTTTTCACGACGCCTTGAGCATCGATGTTTTTACCCTGTAGACCGATATCACCACCGCGCAGATTCGCTGCCTGTAAGCCCAAATTGCCCTGAGAGCTTACGTCTATGCCTTCCAACCCGGTGAATTCCCCGGCCAGATTTACGCCACTGCCCACAGTAGTATTCACCAAGCGAATGCGACCCGCCTGCATACTGCCGAGATAGTAGCTGTCCAGACTACTGTTCGGGACATCCTCCGCTCGCACTAAACTGCCGTCGGCTGCAGTTTGATTGTGCCCACTGAGCGCGTTAATTTGCTGCGTGGCAATCACTTTCCCGCGACTGTCAATTTTGGGCGCGATCAGATCCAACACGCTGTTGGCCTGTAATCCGCCGGAGCGAATGCTCAAAGTATTGTCATTGCCGAAAGTGTTGAAACCGGTTAAGGCTCCTTTTTCAAGCAGCGGGTTTCCCACCACTAAAGCGGAGCGATTGGTGTTGATGAACCCGCAACCATCACAGGCAATACCGTTCGGGTTAGCCAGCACATAATCTGCCGCCATACCGAATATTTCCTGCTTACCCAGCAATAACGATGGGTTGCGGCTAATGACCTCGTTCAAAATGACGTTAGCGGCCTGTCCGTTCAGGTTGGGGTTAGCGTTCAGCTGACCGGCTAACTGAGATTGTCCGTCGTTCAAGGCGTTATTCAGCACCGCCCCCGGTTTGTTAACGTTGAAATCCTGATATTGGTTATGAGACAGGCCCGAGGCGTTCGGGGTGACGATATTCACCACCGCCGCACCGTTTGCCGCCTGACTGATGCCCGGATTATGCCCGGCATCGCCCGCACCGATAATATCTGCTGCCTGAGTTGCGGTTAGCGAAGTAATGATAATCGCCAGCGACGCGGCAAGCTTTCCTGAGGGGGAAAGGCGGAACTTACTTTTTTTCATCCATGTTTCTCCAAATATTTCCATTCATTGAAAGGTAAAAGCACTGCAATACTGACGAATGGAAAGTCAGCTAAAAGCTGTAGCTCAGGCGAGCTAACACCTGAATCGGGTCGGTGGGACTTTTTTGATCGGAAAGCAGCCATCCTCGGCTCACATCCAGATCAACCACCGCCTGCGAATATTTGAAGGACACACCGGCACTCAGCCCCATATTGCTCTGCCAGCCAACGGCATCGCGATGGGCTTGAACACGCCCTACGTCAACGCCTATGCGCGGCGTCAAGCTGGCATTACCGAGCGTCATCGGCCGTGATAATGTATTTTGCAGATACCAGCCGTTATCCGCCGAAAGGGTATTGCGGCTAAAACCGCGCACCGCGCTGCGATCGGTCAGGCTTAGCCATTCGACCCCCGGCAAGGGATCGCGACTGTACTGGCCGTAAAACAGGTGAGTGAGTTGGTAAGGCTGCTCCCACAGGCTAAAACGCTGGCTGAGAGTGGCAAACATTTTCGCTTTGGTGAATTGGGCATCAGGGTAGTTAGCCGACCGATGCGAACTGGCTTTATCCGCGCCAAACCAACTGAGTCCCCGTTCTACGCTGGCATTTAGGCTGAGCACGCCGCGCGGAAGAATTTGCAAATGATTGGCACCCAACTCCAATACCGTCAGGGTGGTACTGCTGATACCTAAACGGGAAGACTCAAGGTAGTTATTCACGTTCTTATAGGTCAGCTGAACGTTCAGGGCATCGATCTGCTCCTGGTCGCGATAAAACATATAATCTGCGCGCCCGCCGTACTGCTGGGTATTGCCATCCAGTTTCACGGTATTAAGCGGTAAGCGCTGGTAATTCAGGTATTCGGAATAACTGGCAAAACTGCTGAATGTCCAAGCTCCGTAGGGCAAAGAATAAAGTAAGGTATAAGCCCGGTTATGATGCCGCGATTCATCTTTGATCGTGCTGCTGATATTCATGCTGACAAAGTCAGATAAACCAAATGGGCTATCTACGCTAGCGGTAGTACGGACCAACCACTCTCCGGTATTTTTCTGACCATAGTTATCCAACGTGCCTGTGAGCAACCAGGGCTTTTTATGCGTATTGTTTAGACGAATAATAGAACCGCCGGTGCTCCTCCCTGGCAAAATATCTAATTTCGTCTGATTGGATTGCAATCGATTGGCCTGGTCTAAACCTTGATCAAGCTGCGACAATTTGAGCGGCTTACCTACAACATCAGGGAATAATAATCGGCTATTCACCCAATAATCGCCCCCTTCTATTTTCTCTACCACGCCCTCAATAACATTGATGCCCAATTCGCCGTCAGCATTCAGCGGAACAAAATTCACGCGAGCGGTGATATAACCCTGCCTAACATAGAGACGGGTTAATTCATGAGTCAGGCGATTGATATCATTGCTGGTAATGCAATCCGAAGGTAAAGCGGTCAGTTTATTCAGTTCACCCATTCCTAAAAGGGTTATTCCCTGTAAATAAACGCCCTTTATCGCCAGACAACGATCGGATTCCGGCAACGCCGCCTGAGCAGGAATAACGTCCTCTTCAATCGCCTTAGGTTGGCGCAACTGTTGGTAGCGACGCTGTTCCATTAGCTCATTAACCTCACGGGCGCTGTTCTGCAAAGAGCGGCGCGCTTCGCTTTCACCTAGCGGTAAAAAATTCCCCATAGCGGGCTGAGTCGCCGCCTGGACGGGGCTACTGACGAGCAGAAAATAGAGTCCGATTCTTTTTATCATAGATTCCATTATGAGAAATAGCCCAAGCTATTTAGTAAATAACCTGCCCTACTCATCCTTGAGTTAAATATATGTAAATATATTTCATTCTAAATTGACTGAACCCTGAATTCAGCAGGGCGCAAACGGTTATATCGCTGTTGTCTAGTCAGACTTAAACGCAATCAGAATGTTATTAAACCAGTAAATAAATCAATTATCCTTCAACACTAAGTCAAATTAATGTGTACAGCATTCCTAATGAAAATCATCATTTAGAAGATTCTTATAAAATATCAAATCTTTCAAAAACCCCGACTTAATACACTTATCGGCATGAATAAGAAAAATATTAGCTTTAATTACCAACCTCGCTAGCATAGTTCTAAGAAATAATGGGGATAATTAATATAAAAGAATTTTGGCGGGAACTTGTAGTGCAGGAAATAAAACTGAGATATTGATCTCATTTGATATAAAAAAACACCCTGTCAGCGTACCGCTAACAGGGTGGAGGTGACTATTTCACGTAACCCCGAGAAGAATCGGGCTTTACATAGAGATGATATGAGCATTTTTGCCCATTTAGTTATCAGGCAACCCGGCGGGCAAAGTCGCGCAGTTTGAAACCGAGTAGCGCCAGAACGCCAAAGTAGGCCACCACGCCAGCCACCACGACCGCAAACAGACGTAACAGACGGTAGGCCATTCCGCCGACGTCCCAGGCTGGCATTAACCACAGCATACCAATCAGTACGGCGGACATTGCAACCACGCCTACAATCAGTTTGGTCATAAATATCCCCCAACCCGGCTGAGGCTGGAAGATTTTCTGTTTACGCAACTGCCAGTACAGCAGGCTGGCGTTCAGACAGGCGCCCAAACCAATAGACAGAGACAAACCAGCGTGCTTCAGCGGCCCGATAAACATCAGGTTCATCACCTGAGTCATGATCAACGTGGCGATGGCAATTTTCACCGGCGTTTTAATGTTTTGACGAGAATAAAAGCCGGGCGCCAATACCTTCACCACAATTAGCCCAATTAAACCAACCGAATAGGCCACCAGCGCACGTTGGGTCATTACCGCATCAAAAGCGTTGAATTTACCGTACTGGAACAGGGAAACCACCAGCGGCTTGGCCAAAATACCCAAGGCGACCGCGCTGGGAATAGCCAGCAGGAAGCACAGGCGCAGCCCCCAATCCATCAGGCGAGAATACTCATCGTGGTTGCCGCTGGAGAAACTTTTCGCCAGCGATGGCAACAAAATAGTGCCTAACGCCACACCCAACACGCCGGAAGGAAACTCCATCAGGCGATCGGCGTAATACATCCATGAAACCGAACCAGACACCAGAAAAGAAGCAAAAATGGTATTGATGATCAGGGATATCTGGCTAACGGAAACCCCTAAAATTGCAGGTCCCATCTGGCGCATCACCCGCCACACGCCAGCGTCGCGCAGCGCCAGACGAGGCAACACCAGCATACCGATTTTCTTCAAATGCGGCAGCTGATAGCCCAATTGGAGTACGCCACCCAAAACGACAGCCCAGGCCAAAGCTAAAATCGGCGGATGGAAATACGGTGCGGCAAATAAAGCGAAACCGATCATGCTGACGTTCAATAACGTCGGTGCAAAGGCCGGAATGGAGAAACGGTTCCAGGTATTCAGTATCGCCCCCACCAGCGAGGCCAGTGAGATCAATAGGATATACGGGAAAGTAATGCGCAACAGTGCAGAAGTCAGAGCAAATTTATCCGGCGTATCGGTAAAACCAGGGGCAGTAATGTAAATCACCCAAGGCGCTGCCAGCATCCCCAATACCGTGACCACTGCCAATACCAGCGTTAACAGGCCGGAAACATAAGCCACAAAGGTGCGGGTCGCCTCTTCCCCCTGCTGACTTTTGTATTCTGCCAGAATCGGCACGAAAGCCTGCGAGAACGCCCCTTCAGCAAAAATGCGTCGCAACAGATTAGGTAATTTGAATGCGACAAAAAATGCATCGGTAGCCATACCGGCACCAAAAATTCGCGCGACAATGGCATCCCGGGCAAAGCCCAACACGCGCGAGAACATGGTCATCGAACTGACCGCAGCCAGTGATTTAAGTAAATTCATATATTTTCTGATTCGTTACGCTGGAAATATCAACGCCTGCAATTAGCAGGCGTCAGCTCAACCCGATGACGGGTTTTTAGTATGACAATAGTCTACGTATCCGCCGACTAATAGCCACTTCTTGTTGTAACAATCTGCATCTCGCCACCTTGCGGGCTTCTCAACGCTTTTCCAGCATTTTTTCCACCCTTCGCTGAGCGCTAATAGCCTGTTCACCGGAAATCAACGGCGGGGTTTGATGGCTGACGGAATCGATAAAATGACGTACCGCGCCGACGAAGCCGCGCTGTTCTAACGTTGTTTGCCAGCCCGGTGCCGGAGTTTCAATCATCTGTCCGGCAGACTCCTGCTGCCAGCGCCGCATATCGGTGATCTGGTAGCAATGCCCTTCCGTCAATGCCTGAACACTTTCCCGCTGGGTTCCCGCCCGACGATGCATACTGCTGGTAATCAGGCAGTTTCCAGCCTGAAAATGATGTTCGGCATACAGCATCTGACCCGCGTCATTAGTGGCGATATGCCCTCCCAATAGGCTGGCGTTTTCGCCTCCCAGCCACAGGACGGTATCCAGCACGTGCAGATAATCATCCAGCAGGGTAAACCCTAGCCCGTTTGGGCCAACGCTATCCTGTCGGTGTTTTTCCATGCGCAGGGAAGCCGGCTGATTCATTTCCAGCTTAAGTTGCTGATACAGCGGCGCAAAACGGCGATTGAAGCCAACCATCAGCGCCTTGCCCTGTTTTTCCGCTAGTTCAATTAACTGTTCCGATTGTTCCACGGTTTCAGCGAGTGGTTTATCCACGTAGACGTGAACGCCAGCGCGCAGCAGTTCGCCGATCACCTGAAAATGGCTGGCGGTGCTGCTGTGAACAAAAATCGCGTCGCAGGCCGTCGCGAGCTCATTCAACCGGGGAAAATACGGTATTCTGTAGCGGTCACACAGCGGCTGAGCCTTGGCCTGACTGGGCGAAAAAGCGCCTGCCAGCGTCCAGTCGTCGGCACGGCTTAAAATCGGTAAATAGGCTTTTTGCGCAATACCGCCAAGCCCCACCATACCCACGCGAAGTTTTTTCATAGTGACCTTATTAGTCATCCAACTGGGTCATGACTTCATCCAAACGGCGAGTCAATTCAGCTACCTGATATTCAAGTTGAGCAATTCGGGTTTCCAGCACGCCGTTGACCGGCTCGCTTGCCAGCTCGTCCGCAGAGGCGGCGGCAACCTCACCGCTAAACAGATGCATATAGCGGCTTTCTCGCTTGCCTGGTTCGCGCGGCAAACGCACCACAAAAGGCCCGTCTTCACGTGTAGCAAGACTTTCCAGCGTTGCCTCTACCTCACTCACGTCGCTGAATTCATGCATACGATTGGTGCGGGTACGCAACTCTCCCGGCGTTTGCGCGCCGCGTAGCAATAATGTGGTGACTATCGCGACTTCCGCGGAAGAAAACTTCAGATGACCGAACTCCGAGTTGCAAAATCGGTGTTCATATTTCATTACCCGGCTATTCACCAGACTTTGGCTACGAATAACGTGTTTTTTCGTTAGCAGATCGAGCGTTTGCTGCACTTCGCTCTCGGACAGTTCCATCACCGGCTCACGGTTGGTTTTCTGGTTACAGGCGGTGGCGATACCGTTTAGAGACATTGGATATTGCTCCGGTGTTGTCACCTGTTTTTCCAGCAAACAGCCCACTACACGGGCTTCTAACGGGCTTAAACTGTATTTCATCCTAACCTCAGCGCGTTGCTTTCCATTCAGTATCGGTCAATGCCGTCAGCACGTGATCGCGCCACTGACCATCGATGAGCAAATAATCTTTCGCATAACCTTCACGTTCAAAGCCCAATCTGGCCAACAGATCGCCACTGCGGCGATTATGCGGCATATAGTTAGCCATGATTCGGTGCATTTTTTCCTGTCGCTGCATATAGCGAATCAGCGGTTGCAGCGCTTCAAACATTAAGCCCTGTCCCTGCCAGCGTTCGCCAAGAGAATAGCCGAGGAAACAGGCGTGGAATGAACCGCGCATCACATTGCTGAAATTGGCGACGCCGCGCACCTCATTCTCTTCCGGATCGAGCAGAATAAAATAATAGGCGCTGCCCTGTTTATGCATCTCGGCAATCATGCTGAGCCGCGCTTGCCAACCGGAAGGCACGCAGTGGCTTTGATCCCGCACAGGCTCCCAAGGTTTAAGGAATGCCTGATTCTCGGCGTAGTACTCCGCCATCCGGTACGCATCCCGCTCATGAACCAAACGCAGCGACATACGATCGGTTGTCAGGCGTACTTTTGGTGATACTGAATGATAGCCAAACATCGACTCCCCTTAGTTCAGGCGGAACATTAAAAGTGACGATTAATATAACCGTTGCAATGGTCGCGGGTAAAACCGCTATTGACGAGTTATTGCGCAATCAATTCGCAAAAACGATTTTTTTTACCAATTTGCCCGCTAGCTAACATATTGACGATAAAAAAATATTATCAACTCACCATCTATCGCTTCCATCAATTTGGGTACAAACTATCAGGGTAATAATTACCCTTCCTCTCTTTCTATTTTCTGACGGTGAAACATGTCTCTGGTATCGCAAGCGCGCAGCTTGGGTAAGTACTTCTTATTGTTTGATAACTTATTAGTCGTGCTGGGGTTTTTCGTGGTGTTTCCCCTGATATCCATCCGATTTGTCGATCAATTAGGCTGGGCGGCGGTTGTTGTCGGTGCCGCACTGGGATTGAGACAGTTTATTCAACAAGGCCTTGGCATTTTCGGCGGCGCCATTGCCGATCGTTTTGGCGCAAAACCAATGATCGTGATTGGGATGTTGCTGCGCGCGGCGGGTTTTGCCCTGATGGCCATCGCGGATCAGCCGTGGATTCTGTGGCTCGCCTGCGCATTGTCCGCGCTGGGCGGCACATTGTTCGATCCGCCGCGCACCGCGTTGGTGATCAAACTGGTTCGCCCTCATGAACGTGGCCGTTTTTACTCTATTCTCATGATGCAAGATAGCGCCGGTGCAGTGATCGGCGCTCTGCTGGGCAGTTGGCTGCTCCAGTATGATTTTCATCTGGTGTGTTGGGTTGGTGCATTTATTTTTGTGCTGGCCGCGCTGTGGAACGCCTGGCTGCTCCCCGCCTACCGTATTTCAACGGTGCGCACCCCAATGCGGGAAGGCATGCTGCGAGTGATTCGCGACAAACGCTTCCTGACCTATGTCCTGACGCTCACCGGTTATTACATGCTGGCGGTCCAGGTGATGTTGATGCTGCCTATCGTTGTAAACGAAGTGGCCGGTTCTCCGGCGGCGGTAAAATGGATGTATGCCATTGAAGCCGCGCTGTCATTGACGTTGCTGTATCCGATCGCCCGCTGGAGCGAAAAGCATTTTCGTCTGGAACAACGGCTGATGACCGGCCTGTTTATTATGAGCATCAGCATGTTCCCTATCGGGTTAACCGACAGTTTGCAAACATTATTAATGCTGATCTGCTTCTTCTATTTGGGTTCCATTATTGCCGAGCCAGCGCGGGAAACCCTGAGCGCCTCGCTGGCAGATGCGCGTGCCAGAGGTAGCTATATGGGCTTTAGCCGTTTAGGTTTGGCATTGGGTGGCGCACTAGGCTACACCGGTGGCGGCTGGATGTACGACACAGGCAAAAGCCTGTCTTTGCCGCAGCTCCCTTGGTTCCTACTCGGAATCATCGGCCTGATTACGCTGGCTGGATTATATTGGCAGTTTAATCAACGGCGTATCGAACCGGCAATGTTAAGTGGCAGCTAATCTTGCCACAAGTGACCGAATCAAATGGATAGCCAGGCTTAAACAGTGAGTTATTCCTATGTTGAAAGTGATTGCGCAAGATTTTGTTCATCCTGAACATATCGATAAAGTCATGCCGCTATACCGGGAATGAGTAGGAAAAACCTTGCAGGAGCCGCTTTGTCACGCTTATGAGTTGTGTATCAACCAAAAAGATCCCGGCCATTTCATTTTTATCGAGCAATGGCCGGATCGCGTCGCGCTGGATACCCACTGCAAAACCGAGCATTTCAGGCGTCTGGTTCCGCAAATAGACAGTTACCAACGACAGGCAGGCACTTTTTTGCTGATGGACACTTTCGAGAATCAGGAATAAACGCGCCTAAAACCGGGTCTGGTTAATTAAATCATCGGACACAGAGTTATCCGATTGGCAGTTTCTCCCCGCTCCCGCACTATCCAGCCTTATTTCTGAACGCCACCAATGGCGTTGCAACGGCAGAAACCGGTTACAAATTCCAACCCAAGGTCTAACCGGTTACTATTAGCCAAATTTGCGGTTCAACGAGGTCATAATGAGAAAGCTACTTTGGGGCGCTGCCGCTCTGATTTTTGTCGGTGCCATTGCCGGCTGCAACCCACTGACACAGTACACGCTAACCGAGCAAGAAATTAACGAGTATCTGCAAAAACACAATCATTACGAGAAACAGATTGGCGTGCCGGGGCTGGTGGATGCCCATATTACCCTGAGCCAATTACAGAGCCAGATAGGGCGCGCCGAGCCGGGTAAAGTGACGCTAACCGGCAATGCGCAGGTGAAAATCAGTTCGATCCTCGGCCCGCAGAACGCCGATATGCAGCTGACGCTGAAAGCGCAGCCGGTATTCGATCGCGAGAAAGGGGCTATTTTCCTGAAAGATATGGAAGTGACCGATTATAAAGTCCAACCAGAAAAAATGGATTCGGCGATGAGTATGTTAAAACCCTATTTGAATCAGTCACTAAAATCGTATTTTGACCAACAACCGGCCTATGTATTAGATGCTGACAAAAGTAAAACCGAAGCTATGGCGAAAAAACTGGCTAAAGGACTGGAAGTTAAACCGGGGATGTTAATCGTACCCTTTACTGACTAAAACCTGCGTTTACTGAACAATCATACCAGCCCGCCGATCGGCGGGCTTTTTGATCGTCCAGGCTAGGCAAACCTACGGTTTATTCTGCCTCGGGCTCGTCTTCTTCTTCCGCCAGCTCATCGCGCATCGCCTGAAGCGCTTCGCGAGTTAACTGCGCTAGCGTGCGGTAAAAACCGGTCGCCGCATGGGCTTCCACTTTACCGAGGAAACGCCCGCACCACGGGAACAGGAAATCATCAAACAGAGCAATCTGCGCCTGAACTTCGTCTTCCTGCGCCTGATCTTCCAGCCAGGAGGCGGCCAGTAGCAGAGAGCCAAAGTGATCTACCGGCCCGTCGTTTAACGGCATACCGCGTTGTTGCAAGAAAGCGCGTAACTCTGCTTCCGGACGCGCGTCTTCCCATTGAGAAGCAAAAGGCGAAACGCTGCATTCACTGCCGGTAAATAACGCGGCATAATCATCGGCCAGCGCCTGCGGCTGATATTCCTGCTGCAAACGCGCCAGCAGATCGCTTTGCTCCAGCGGCCAATGTTGCTCCAGCTTCCCCTGTTCAATCAGAGTAAACAGCGGCGCTAACAGCGGATCTTGTGGTTGACGATAAAACAGCGAACCCAAAACCCGGCAAACCAGCGAAAAATCATTCATAAAACTGTCCTAATCCATTTGTCTATGGGTCTACGGCGGTAAATGTTTTTCGCAGCAAACGCTTTTACTACGCTGACCATTTACTACGGTAACTATTTTTCTGCGCTAACATTGGGCGTGACGATGTCACATATCGGCTAATTCCGCAATGGCCGGGCGGCCTCGCAGTTCGAGGAAATTCAGTAAACGGCGCGGGCTTACGTTCAAAATGCGATCTTCTGGGAACCCCACATCAGCAATTATGCGTTCGCAGTGATCAAAAATCCCCAGCGAAAATGCCACGTGAGAATCAGACCCCAGCGCCAGCCAGCCCCCCGCATTCCGCACCGCTTCGGCAATAGCGCGGCAGTTGGCTTCACTGCCTTTACGGGAATGAGTAAAGGATGAATTGTTCAACTCCAGCGCCACCTGATATTTTGCTGCCGCCGCCGCAACGGCGGGAATATCGACCGGAAACTTCGGATTTCCCGGGTGGCTGATAATGTGCACATCGCCCTGCGCCATCGCAGCAATCATTGCCTGGGTATGAGCGGCTTTGTCCTGCGGCGGAAAGACCGGTTCATGGAAACCGGCGATCACCAGATCCACCGCGTCCAGCATCGGGCCGGTGCAATCAATATCCCCGTCCAGATTTTTAATATTCGCTTCAATACCGCGTAGAATACCCACACCATCAACCAAGCGTGGCCACACTTTCATATTCATAAAGTGCCAATAGTGGGGAGCATCAGCCATATCTGGGCCGTGATCGGTAATCGCAAACAGCTGAATATTCTTTTGTTTCGCTTCGGCGATGTAATCATGCAGGGTACTGTAAGCGTGGGTGCTGGCGACTGTGTGCATATGCAAATCAACTGGATACATAACTACTCCGCGGGTTCTTATTCTCAGTTTGTCAGGCAAAACATAGTCCGCTAAGCATAGCAGGAATCCCCCGCGCAGCCGAGCTGAAACCCATGTTTTGCCTGCTGGAATCAGTAACCACGCGCCACATCCACCAGACCCTGCGGTTGCTTGCCCGCTTCAATCAGCTTGATATTCTCGGCCACCTGATCCATCGCCACTTCAGGTAAAGTAATGGCGGCAATATGCGGCGTAATGGTCACTCGTGGATGCGTCCAGAATGGATGCATACTCGGTAGAGGTTCTTCGGCAAAAACGTCCAGCGTAGCGGCCGCAACTTGCCCTTCACTCATCGCCGCCAGCAGATCCCGCTCCAGCAAATGCACGCCGCGAGCCAGATTGATCACATAAGCCCGCTTATTCAATTGGGAGAACAGCGAACCATTGAGAATGCCCACAGTTTCCGGCGTATTCGGCAACAAGTTGATCAACAATTGCGTCCCTTTGAGAAAATCGCCCAGTTGCGCACCACCGGCATAGCTTTCAATGCCGTCAATGTGTTTTGGCGTTCGGCTCCAGCAACGCACGTTAAAGCCAAAACCCGCCAGCTTTTGTGCCACGCTTTTGCCCAACACGCCCGCCCCCATGATCCCCACAACGAAATTATCATGCTGATGAGGCGGCAGAGGCAGCCACAGTTTTTGCTCCTGCTGCAACTGATACTCATCCATCCGGCGGAAATAACGCAGCACGCTACTCACCGCATATTCCTGCATCTGCAACGCCATGCCGGTATCTTCCAGTCGCACCAACGGCACTCCGGCAGGCAAAGTCCCGGGGTGACGGCGCTCGTGATCCAAAATGGCATCCACGCCTGCGCCCAACGCAAACAGGCCTTTCAGTTGTTGGCGCTTAGCCAGCATTTCGTGAGGCGGATTCCATACCAGGGCATAATCCGCCGGTTGGTTATCACCCCGCTGCCATTGACGAATATTTGCCTGCGGTAAACGAGTCTTCATGCCCGTTAGCCACAGTTGGGCATCGAAAAAGGGGTGATAAAAAATAATATTCATGATCTGTAGGCTCCTAGCATAAGTCACCCTAGATTTCCGCGATTAGCGGTGAGATGCAAGGGCGAAACCGGAGAAATTTCGCCCTAAATCTGAATAATGCCAGTGGGTTAACGGTTTTGCGCTGTCAGCTTGCTTTGCGCAGATAATTGCCCTTCCTGAATCAGACGACGCAACAACGGAATCAGCACAATTAGCACCGCGCCGGTCAGCAAAGAACCCCAGCCCAGCATGTTGAAAATATGGCTGTAGCCCGGATTGGTTTCTATCGGCGTGCTGCCGCTATTAGTCGGCATCATGCCAGAGACATAGCCCGCCAAAACTGATGCCACGCCGGTCACCATCATCCAGCATCCCATCATTACGCCCTGATAGCGCGGCGGAGCCAGTTTGCCGATCATGGCGTATCCGATCGGTGAAATCAGCAATTCCCCCGTACTTTGCAGTACATAACTCAGCGCAATCCATTTAAACGCCACCAGCCCGTCGCCTCCCGCCAGTTGAATTCCCAGCGGCAGAACCAGCATGCCCATCCCCATGCACAAAAGCGCACCAGAAAATTGAAGAGGAACATCAATAGAGAAACCGCGTTTACGCAAGCGACTAAACCACAGCGCCATCAGTGGCCCACCGATCACAATCACCAATGTATTGATGTTCTGAATCCATTGCGGAGCCACGCGCCAGCCGTAAACGTTCAAATCGATATTATGTTCAGCAAACAACATCAGCCCCATCGGAGCCAACTGGTACAACGCCCAAAAGACCAATGAGCCTGCGGCCAGCAACATGTAGGCCACCATACGACGGCGCTCGACGTGAGGATGATGGCGAGCCGTGACTACGCCTAGCATCACAAAAACAGCGACGCCGATGGCGATAACAAAATAGCTGCTAAAACCGGCGTGAGTCAGCAACAAACGAATGATGGGAACCAAAGCAATCAGCACCAAAATACCCACCAGCATTCGCCATTTGGCCTGCTTTGCTCCGGCCTGCTGTAGCGGCGTATTGGTGTCTCTCAATATGTGCCAGCGAGATAAAGTAATCACAATCGCCAGTAGGTTACCCAAAGTGGCAAACAGGAACAGTGCTCGATAGTTTTCACTCAGTTGGAAATAACCGGCAACGGCAAAACCGAGGAAGAAACCCAAATTCATGCCGGCGTAATTCCACAGGAAAGCCGATTCGCGGCGATCGTCATCCGGCATAAATCTCTGAGTCAGCATCATATTCAGGCAGGTTACATTCAGGCCGCTGCCGGTCAGGAACATCGCCAGCCCCCAATACAGTCCCCACAGGCCATAAACCGCGATCAGCCAGCAACCAATAACCTGTAGTACCATGCCCAGCACAAATAGATTTCGATTGCTCAGGTAGCGCCCACCCAAATAACCACCGAATAAATGCAGCCCATAGTTAAATGCGCCGAATACGCCCATGATGGCATTGGCGTTGCTCTCACTGAACCCCAAACGCTTGGTGGCATAGAGCACCAGCGTGGAATAAAGCACGGCAAAACCTAACGTGGCAAAGGTTTGGATGAAGAATAAAGTCCCGGTTCCGGCTGGAATCGGCTGCGGTAGATCATCACTGAGCTGCGGTGCGGAATCTGACTGTTCCAAAATTTACCCCTAATACTAATCCGACTAAAGATACTATTTCGACTAAAGATGCTATTTCGACTAAAGATACTATCTCGACTAAAAGTGCTCTTCCGACTAAAAATACTATTCCGACCAAAAGTACGACTGGCCGTAGTTTTGCTCAGATAGCCGCGCAGGCAGAGGTACTTTCGTTCGGTATTTCAATCCCATCAAGCCGATTATTTAGCGACATTTTTGACTATAACTCCAGTAACAAAGCCCGTTAACCTCATAATTAAGCACTAATTGTGCGAATTAATCGCCTAATTATGCACAAAAGTACAAATAATCATCTATTTGTCTGACAAAAATATTTTCTGCGAGAGATTTACAACGACGCGACGGTTTTGTGGAAATAAATGCCGATGAAATCAGCAAATTGATGCAACTTTAGCTAAACAGTCATAAACAATACACAAGAGGGTTGACGCTGAGCTTGGTTTTCCCTACATTACGCCGGTCGACAACGTTTGGCGTTGGCGACAACAATACGGTGAGGTGTCTGAGTGGCTGAAGGAGCACGCCTGGAAAGTGTGTATACGCGCAAGCGTATCGAGGGTTCGAACCCCTCCCTCACCGCCATATTGAGTACCGGATGATGCAGTTAGTCCTCCGCAAGAAGAACGGCAATCCACAGTAGGGAAAGCGATTTCCCACTGAATGTGATTGCCGTTTTTTTTATCTAAAACCAGCCAAACCTGACGCTTCCCCATTCCCTGTGCTTTTCCCTGATTAATCACTTTTCGCTACCGTTCTGTTGAATAAGAAATAGATAGAACCTGTTAAATTTGATTATGCCAACCCCTAATTCCGCCATGCTAAAACATCTGAGCCAAAACATCGCTTGGCGACAAAATGCTATGCGTTTCAACATCTCTATGGACAGGGGTATTCTCATGAAATTACGCACGTTATTTTATCTCTCTTCCCTCACACTGTTGCCCAGCCTGCTCCCCGCTCAGGCGGCACCGTTAATCGTCGCTCATCGCGGCGGTACAGCGGATTTGCCGGAAAACACCGTAACAGCGATTCAACACGCACTGGAACATCATGCGGATATTATCTGGATTAGCGTCCAACTCACTAGCGATAACATTCCCGTACTTTTCCGTTCGAAAAATCTGAATGCCACAACTGATGGAGAAGGTACCGTGGCTGAATTAACCCTTGAAGAGCTCCAAAAGCTGGATGCGGGTTATAAATTTAAATCTGAAGGAGAATACAAATTCAGAGGGTTGGGAATAAAAATCCCCACGCTGGCCAGCGTATTAAACAAATTTCCTACGACAAAATTCTTTATCGACATAAAAGATCATACAAAAGACTTTGGTCGCGTGGCTCAATATATCTCGGCGGTCATTACGGACAGCAACGCGGCGGGCAGAACCCGAGTTTATTCAACCAAGCATCGGTTTTTCAAAGAGCTGGGGCCAGAGATCAGAACATTTGCACCGCGCAGCCATACGCGTAAAACGCTGGCTAATGTACTAATGGCTGATGATTGTCGGGTTGACGACAGAATGGAAGCGCAGAAACTGGAATATCATGCTTTTGAATTACGTGCGCCGGTATCTGTGGTTGAAACCTTAACGCTGGGTAGAGGGCAATCAGCAGCGACTATGGTGTGGAATCAAAAAGTGACTCATTGTTTTAAACGCAATTCATTGAGCAAATTGATGTTAATAGGTATTAATTCGCAATCTGATTATAATTTAGCGAAAGCGCTTCAGGCCGATTTTGTGATGGTAGATTCGCCACAGCAAGCGGAACTCTGGCAAAAATAACGCGGATTTGCGGGGTATTTCCGCAAGTTGACGGTGAATTAAGCAAGCGAATGGTTTCACGTAAATTCTTCTTGACCCTCAAGGCCCCTATCCCTATAGTACCGCCCCGTTGCAGTGTTAACGCTGTAACAACACGGTGAGGTGTCTGAGTGGCTGAAGGAGCACGCCTGGAAAGTGTGTATACGCGTAAGTGTATCGAGGGTTCGAACCCCTCTCTCACCGCCATATTCGAGCTAAAGGCTCCGACGAAAGTCGGGGCCTTTAACTTTTGTGCCATCCCCAAAAAGTACCTGATAGTACTCATCGGCTATAACGGGCTATTACGCCGCGGCTGTCGCTTTCCAACGCCCCTGATGCGATCTCCCAACGGAGAGAATGGCATCAGTTTGCTATAAACCACCTGATTTCGTCCCTGCCGTTTAGCCTGATACAGCGCATCGTCCGCCATTTTTATCGCCTTCACCATCGACATTCCCGGTAAATACAGCGAAACGCCAATAGAAATAGTGATCCTGACTTTGCGTCCATCGCTTAACGTCACTTCTAGCTGTTGAATATTTTCTCGAATGCGCTCCGCCATCACTTTCATATTTTCCGGATGGTGGCTTTCGGTAATAATGATAAATTCCTCGCCCCCGAAGCGGCCAATAAAATCCAGACTTCTCACGGATTGCTTCAAAATCTCACCCACACTGGAAAGAATCAAATCTCCCGCGCCGTGACCGTAATTATCGTTAACCGATTTAAATTTATCCAGATCCAGTATTAATAACCCACAGGCGCGCCTTAACGTACTTAATTGCTTTAAGTGGAAATCAACGCTAGCGCGGTTATTTAAGCGGGTAAGATTATCGACGTTCGCTCGCTCTTTCATAGCAAAATAAGCATGAATATGGCGTTCTTTAAAATTCAATGCGTGAAAACAAATAGCCAGACACAAAGCAGATGACGCCAGATAAATCAATGTAGACGGCCACAAATGTCCATAGTTGAGAAAAGTCGCGCCGACGCAGATACGGTAAACGGCAATAACTGCGATAGTGAGATAGAAAACCCGATTGCTCTTTCTTTCCCACACTTTGGATAACAGCAGCGGAAATATGATTAAGACAATCAGTATATTATCCAGCGTAAACAGACCGGTAAAAATAATGTTAATGGCTAAAGCCACTAAACCACTGAGCCAGCCGCCGTAAAATGTCGCCAAAATGATCGGTAATATTTCAAAACTATAAAAGAAGCTGTTGATGATAATGAATTTGTCCTGATTCAAATACAGCGATATCAGGCCGGAAACCAGACCAAACAGCAAACGTTTCCATCTTTCACCGTCATAGGAAAACGGCGTATTTTTACTCAAAGCGAAATAGCTGATAGATAGCGATGCGTAAGTGACACTAGCATCGTTAAACAGCGATGAGAGAGTTGTGGTGAAACTCACGGAAAATGAAACTTATGCTGTATTGTCATCATTATGTTCACTTTACCTATAGCCATCAGCGCGACCCGTCGTCTTCAAATAATATTGCTTTCTGCCCTCGTTATAACCTAATCATGCCAGCATAATATAGATTACCTCAAGGGCTTCTCATTTAAATCTTAGCTACGTAAAGCAATTCCACAGGGAAATTTTCATTATTGCTGCTCTCTTACACTTTCCTGCCACATTACCCAGCGTTTTTTACGCCACCCACGCCCCCCAAATATTGAGTGCAAAGTAATCATTATTATTCTCTTTTACTCATTAGTAATAAATATTCATCTATAACTGATAAAAGTTCATAAAATGAATAAATATCGATGCTTTAATCCGTTATCTGACGTGCTTTTTACGCTTATAAGGACATTTTAAAACCCCCTGTTATCCTTATTCCGATCAGAGATTGATATACATCTAGATCTCTGCCCCACATTTGGCGTATCGTTGATATTCACTACTCGAGACGGACCCCTATTGGCCCGCCATTTATTTTGTCTTTTCCTTATTTGGTTTGCACCTTAGATGAAAACGCACGGAATTAACGGCATTAGGCCGTTCAGCGCGCTTATTGAAGCTTGCTGGCGAGAAACCTATACACTTCAACGATTTATTAAAGACATAATTGCCGGCATCACCGTCGGGATTATTGCCATTCCTTTAGCGATGGCCTTGGCTATTGCCAGCGGCGTACCTCCGCAATATGGCCTGTATACCTCCGCTATTGCCGGTATTGTCATTGCAGTCAGCGGCGGTTCGCGTTACAGCGTCTCCGGCCCTACCGCCGCTTTTGTGGTGATCTTATTCCCGGTCTCACAGCAGTTCGGCCTCGCGGGATTATTGCTAGCCACGCTGATGTCTGGTCTGTTTTTACTCTGCATGGGATTAGCACGGCTGGGACGATTGATTGAATATATTCCGCTATCGGTAACGCTCGGATTTACTTCCGGGATTGCCATCACCATTGCCACCATGCAGGTAAAAGACTTTTTTGGTCTACAGATGGAGGTCGTGCCGGAAAATTATATGAGTAAAGTTTCAGCGCTGGTGCAGGCGCTTCCGAGCCTTAATTTCAGCGATACCTTAATCGGCAGCGTGACGCTGCTGGTCTTGATTTTCTGGCCGAGGCTTGGGATTAAGTTACCGGGTCACTTACCTGCGCTAGTGGCAGGCACCGCTGTCATGTGGGTTTTGTCTCTGTTCGACCAGCAAGTGGCAACCATTGGTTCAAAGTTCAGCTATATGCTGGCCGATGGTACCTACGGACAAGGAATCCCACCGATTCTGCCGCAGTTCGTACTGCCGTGGAACCTGCCGGCCGCTCATGGGCAAGAGTTTACTCTGAGCTGGGCCACGGTATCCGCTCTGCTACCCGCCGCCTTCACCATGGCGATGCTCGGTGCCATTGAGTCGCTGCTATGCGCTGTCGTGCTGGACGGGATGACCGGCCAGAAACACCGTCCAAACAGCGAGCTGGTGGGCCAAGGCCTGGGAAATATGATTGCGCCATTCTTCGGCGGAATCACGGCAACAGCGGCCATCGCTCGCTCAGCCGCCAACGTGCGCGCGGGAGCGACTTCCCCGATTTCTGCGGTGGTACACGCCCTGCTGGTGCTGCTGGCGTTATTGATATTGGCGCCAATGCTGTCTTATCTACCGCTGGCGGCAATGGCCTCCCTGCTGCTGATCGTGGCGTGGAACATGAGCGAAGCGCACAAAGTGGTAGATTTACTGCGGCGGGCGCCAAAAGACGACATTATCGTCATGCTGCTGTGTATGAGCCTGACGGTGCTATTCGATATGGTTATCGCTATCACCGTTGGTATCGTGCTGGCTTCCCTGCTGTTTATGCGCCGCATTGCCCGTATGACTCGCCTCAGCCCGTTGTCCGGCGCTCAGGATAATCAAACGCTGATTTTACGAGTCAACGGCCCGCTGTTTTTCGCCGCTGCTGAGCGTATTTTCAATGAGTTGCTAGAAATGAGCGAGAATCGACGAACCATTGTCTTACAGTGGGACGCAGTTCCGGTGCTGGATGCTGGCGGTTTGAACGCCTTCCTGCGCTTTGTGGAAGCCCTACCAGAAGGCCGGGAGCTGATAATTACCGATACGCCGTTCCAGCCATTGAAAACGCTGGCGCGGGCTAGAGTGAAGCCGATTCCAGGCAAGCTGAGCTTCTACGGCTCTCTACCCGAGGCGCTCGCAGCGCTGAAACAACGTTAAAACCGAATTGGTCACAACAGAAAGGGCAGCATAGTTATCCACCACGCTGCCCTTTTGTATCGCTTTAGTGCGCGAAATAACTCAGCTTATTTGCTGGTATCCAGCTCTGGGAAGCTTTTCACCAGATCGTCGATGGCTTTCATCTGCACCAGGAACGGCTCCAGTTTATCCAACGGCAGTGCGGAAGGACCGTCACATTTCGCGCTGTCAGGCTCTGGATGAGCTTCGATAAACAGGCCAGCCAGACCCACAGCCATACCGGCACGCGCTAGTTCGGCGACCTGCGCACGACGACCGCCGGACGCGGCGCCAAACGGATCGCGACACTGCAGGGAGTGAGTGACGTCGAAGATAACCGGATGACCGCCGGTAGAGTTCACCATCACATTGATACCTAACATATCAACAACCAGATTGTCATAACCGAAGTTACTGCCGCGATCGCACAGGATAACCTGATCATTACCGGCTTCTTTGAATTTGTCGACAATGTTCCCCATCTGACCTGGGCTGACAAACTGCGGTTTTTTCACGTTGATCACGGCACCGGTTTTCGCCATGGCTTCCACCAGATCGGTCTGGCGCGCCAGGAACGCAGGTAACTGAATCACGTCTACCACTTCAGCGACAGGCTGGCACTGACTGATTTCATGCACGTCGGTGATGACCTTCACGCCGAACTGTTGCTTCAGTTCCTGGAAGATTTTCATGCCTTCTTCCAGACCCGGCCCGCGGTAAGAATGAATCGAAGAACGGTTGGCTTTGTCAAACGAGGCTTTGAATACGTAAGGAATACCGAGTTTTTGAGTCACGGTGACGTAATGCTCGCAGATGCGCATCGCCAGATCGCGAGACTCCAGCACGTTCATGCCACCAAACAGCACAAAGGGTAGGTCGTTCGCTACCTTGATATCGCCAATGCTAACCACTTTTTGTTTCATGCTTATGCCTTTAATGATGGTAAATCGGAATAAATCACGACGCCTCAGCGCCCTATCAAATTATGTTAATGCAGAGTAATACGCTGCTGCTCAATGGAGTGAATCTGCATTTTTATCATTTCAGCGATAGGATCTTCCGGGCACTGTTCGACAAAATAGCTTAAATCAGAGATGGCAATATGATTGCAGTCCAGCTGAGCGTAAATCAAACCCCGATCGCGGATCTCGTAGGGATCATCGGGATCGAACGCCAGCACCGCTTCGCTGGCACGCAGCGCCAGCTCCATTTGTTTCTCTTCCATTAACGCCGCTTTCAGCGTATCCAACATCTTACGAATAATCAGGGTATGTTCCGCTTCTTCCAGATCTTCATCTTCCAGTTCCGCAGACAGCCCCAAATTACCTTTAATCCAGACTTCCAGCATATGCTCGTTCAGCGTTTCCCCGTTTAACGGATTAATCAGCCACATTTCTTCGTCTAGCCAATCGGCACGAAGAATGAGCTGAGTGGGAAAAATCACTGGCATCAATGGCAAATCCAGTTGATGGGCGATATGCAGAAAAATGACGCCCAATGAAACCGGTGTACCCTGACGTTTCGCCAGAACTTTATCCAGCCAGATCGCATCGGACAGCCGGTAAACCCCACTCGCCCCACCGAATTTCCACTTGCGGTAGAACAAATCAATAAGCACTTCCAATTGCTGATCTTGATTGAGGTCACTGGGCATCGCCGCGCGGGCATCATCAACCAACTGTTGCAGTTGGTTGCGAACGTCAGCCATTGGAAAGTTCGGTCGGATTTCCTGGGTAACCAGTAACACCCCTTCACTCAAAGGCGCGGTGTTGAATTCGAAATCAGCAATGGTACTCATAAATATCCCATCAGCAGAGGTAATTTAGTCGTTGCCAGTTTAATAATCAGGTACAGACAACCCAGTGCGAGGATAAAGGCCACACAACGCGTCTTTTGGCTACGGTCGCGTTTACCTAAAGCAACATAGCCCAACACGATGTAGAGAATCACGCCGAACAGTTTTTCCGTAAGCCAGGTACCCTGCGGGCTGAACGGGTAAAACCCGGTGATAAATATCAGTGCAATACCGCTGACAAACAATAACGTGTCGTTGATATGTGGCGTTATCTTCACCCAACGTTTGTCTATCATAGCTGAACCGCGGCATTTCCAGAAGAACCGCAAAACAAACAGACTAATGCTGATAACCACCGTCGCCAAATGTAGATATTTCATGGCGATATAATCAATCCACATGATGAGTCACTCCATTTTCATTCTAATTATGTGTCATCTGCGGCAACCACTGCCCCAAAGTAACCCTATCGTTGTTACCGTAATCTTTACAGGTTGCCACCGTGCTAAAACCGGCCTGCAACAACAGTTTCTCTACCGCTGTCGCCTGTTGCCATCCGTGCTCCAGCAATAACCACCCTTTCGGTTCCAGATAATCGGGTGCCTGCCGGATAATGGCCGCAAGATCGGCCAGACCTTCATCTTCAGCCACCAGCGCGCTGTGTGGTTCATAGCGCACATCCCCCTGCTCCAGATGAGGATCATTGGCATCAATATAAGGAGGATTACTGGCGATCAACGCAAAACGCCCGGTGAGGGGTGAAAACCAGCTGCCTTGCAGAAACTCTACGTTGTTTAGACTCAGTTTTTCCGCGTTATGGCGCGCCAACGCCACCGCATCCGGTTTGAGATCGACGCCGGTGACCTGACAATCTGGCCGCTCGCTGGCCAACGCCAGTGCTATCGCCCCGCTGCCGGTGCCTAAATCCAGAACCCGACAAGGTTGTTCAGGTAAACGCACCAGCGCCTGTTCCACCAGACACTCGGTGTCAGGGCGAGGAATCAACGTGGCCGAAGACACGCTCAACGGCAGCGACCAAAACTCGCGCTCACCGACCAGATAGGCGATAGGTTCGCCCTGCTCTCGCCTGGCGGCTAATAGTTCCAGTTGTTCTTTCTGCTCTTCGGTCAATTCGGTTTCACCGAAGGCCAGCAAAAAAGTACGCTGACGCCCGGTGACAAGACCCAACAGAATTTCCGCATCGCGCTTGGGACTGTCACTGTGCTGAAAGCGTGCCGCAGCCTGCGCCAGCCAGCGTTGGTAATCCATCAATCTTGCTCGGAAAGTGCGGACAGCTGATCGGCCTGATATTCCTGCACAATCGGCTGAATTAACATATCCAGTTTGCCTTCCATCACCTCATCCAGACGGTACAGTGTCAAGTTGATACGGTGATCGGTGACACGCCCCTGCGGGAAGTTATAGGTGCGATTACGGTCGGAACGATCGCCAGACCCTAACAGGTTACGACGCTCAGACGCTTCGGCCTGCTGACGTTTTTGCACTTCGGCAGCGCGAATACGCGCACCCAGCACTGACATCGCTTTAGCTTTGTTCTTATGCTGTGAACGCTCATCCTGACATTCCACCACAATCCCGGTCGGAATATGGGTAATACGAATAGCGGAATCGGTGGTATTAACGTGCTGGCCACCTGCACCCGAGGAGCGGAAAGTATCGATGCGCAGATCGCCCGCGTTGATTTCTGGCATTTCAGCTTCAGGTATTTCCGGCATCACCGCTACGGTACAGGCCGACGTATGGATACGCCCCTGAGATTCGGTTTCTGGCACGCGCTGGACGCGATGACCGCCGGATTCAAATTTCAGCTGACCGTAAACGCCCTCGCCGGATACTTTGGCAATAATTTCTTTATAGCCACCGTGCTCGCCATCGCTGGCGCTCATTACTTCGATCTTCCAACGACGAGCCTCAGCGTAACGGCTGTACATACGGAACATATCGCCGGCGAAAATCGCCGCTTCGTCGCCGCCGGTTCCGGCGCGGATTTCCAGGAAACAACCGCGCTCATCGTCGGGATCTTTCGGCAATAACAAGACCTGAAGCTGCTGTTCCAGCTCTTCGCTACGGGCTTTGGCTTCTTTCAGTTCTTCCTGCGCCATTTCACGCATTTCAGGGTCTTCCAGCATCATTTCTGCCGCTTCGAGATCGTCCTGAACGCCCTGCCACTCTTTAAAGCAACGGGTCACATCGGTCAACTGGGCATATTCGCGCGATAACGCACGAAAACGCTCCTGATCGGCAATCACATTGGCATCGCCAAGGTGTGCTTCCACTTCTTCGTGGCGCTCTTGTAACGCTTCCAGTTTGGCAACAATAGAAGACTTCATCCGCGGTTTTAAATCCTGTTAATTGAGGAAACTAATGCTGATCCAGCCCAAGGCTGTCGCGTAATAATTGTAACCGCTCCATATCGCCATCGCTGGCTGCTTGTTGGAGGGATTTGGTTGGAGCATGAATCAGGCGGTTGGTCAGCTTGTGGGCCAGTTCATTGATCACTTGCTCCACATTCGCACCCTGCTCAATGGCCGCCAGCGCTTTGGCGGTCATTTCACTACGAATCTGTTCAGCCTGAGAACGGTAATCCCGAATGGTTTCTACCGCCCCCTGTGAACGCAGCCAAGCCATAAAATTCATGCTTTCCTGCTGTACTATCGATTCAGCCTGCACCGCCGCAGCCTTACGCTGCGCCAGATTGTGCTGAATAATTGCCTGTAAATCATCCACACTGTACAGATAGGCGTTAGCCAGTTTGCCGACTTCGGGCTCGATGTCCCGCGGCACGGCAATATCGACAAACAGCATCGGCTGATTACGGCGCGCTTTTAGCGCACGCTCGACCATACCTTTACCGATGATCGGTAGCGGGCTGGCCGTTGAACTGATAATGATATCGGCGTCGGCCAGGCGGGCATCGATTTCCGGCAAGGTAATCACCTCGGCGTTCACTTCGTCCGCCAGAGACTGCGCCCGCTCACGGGTGCGGTTAGCGATAATCATATGTTTAACCTGATGTTCACGCAGATGACGCGCCACCAATTCGATGGTTTCACCTGCGCCTACCAGCAACACATTCAGTTCGGAAAGGGATTCGAAAATTTGCCGCGCCAACGTACAGGCGGCAAAAGCCACCGACACCGCACTGGCACCGATATCGGTTTCAGTACGCACCCGCTTGGCTACGGAGAAAGTTTTTTGGAACAAACGCTCCAATTCACCAGAGAGGGATTGACCCCGCTGGGATTCAGCAAACGCCTTTTTAACCTGCCCGAGAATCTGCGGCTCGCCTAACACCAGCGAATCCAGACCACTGGCTACCCGCATTAAGTGGCTGACGGCCTCATTATCATGATGCCAGTACAGGCTTTTTATGACCTCATCGCGGCTGAGGCGGTGGTAATGACACAGCCAGTCAACCAATTGCTCATGCAGATTTTCTTGCTGTTCTACACTGAGGTATAATTCGGTGCGGTTGCACGTAGACAACACCACACCGCCCTGCACCAGCGGTTGCTGGAGCAAGCTATTAAGCGCCCGGTCGATCGAGTCAGGTGAAAATGTCACCCGTTCACGTAACGAGACAGGAGCGGTTTTGTGATTAATGCCTAATGCGAGCAGGGTCATGAGAACGGCTTAGAGTAATACTTGTCTTAGTATGGATTCTCGTCTGAGTCGCATTCTACTTGATGCGCGAGAGCAATTAAAGTCACACCGCATTATCCGTCCTAATATCACGGATATCGTGGGTAAATTGCTCACGACATAAACAAGATATTGACGCTCCGCCTTACCACCGTTAGCGTGAGCACCTTGGCTGCAACTTTGCAGCACCCAAATGCCTCGCTGGTGAAAACCACGCTTTTAAAGGATTGATATTGATATGCCCATGCGCAAGGTCACTTTTTATCGCCTGCTTCCATTAGCCAGCCTGATGCTAGCCGCCTGTACTACCACCACCTCGACTGGCCCGGCGACGAGCCCCACCTCGCCGCAGTGGCAACAGCATGAGCAACAATTGCAGCAACTCAGCCAGTTCCAGACCCGCGGCTCTTTCGCTTATATTTCAGATAAACAGAAGGTTTATGCCCGTTTCTTCTGGCAACAATATTCAGCGGATCGTTACCGTCTGCTGCTGACCAATCCGCTGGGCAGCACCGAGATGGAGCTGGTCGTGCAGCCGGGCGTTACTCAACTGACGGATAACCAGGGCAAACGCTACGTTAGTGATAACCCGGAAGAAATGATTGCCAAACTTACCGGCATGGACATTCCTATCAATAGCCTGCGCCAATGGATTCTCGGCCTGCCCGGCGAAACCAACGATTTTGTCCTCGACGATAAATATCGCCTGAAACAGCTGACTTATAAGCAGGGAAATCAAGTGTGGACCGTTGATTATCAAGAATATAACACCAAGGTGACCCCAGTTTTACCGAGTCGTCTGGAGCTAAAGCAGGATCAGCAACGCATCAAACTGAAAATGGATAACTGGACTGTCAAATGATTCACACCTGGCCTTCTCCGGCAAAACTGAATTTATTCCTTTATATCACCGGCCAACGCGCCGATGGTTACCATGAATTACAGACGCTATTTCAGTTTCTCGATTATGGTGACAGCCTCACTATCACACCGAGAAATGATAACCAGATTTGTTTACTTACGCCGCTTGAAGGGGTGGAAAACGAACAAAATCTGATCGTGCGGGCAGCACGTTTATTGCAGCAACATACGGCAGGTTCCGATACCCCCCACGGAGCGGATATTTCGATCGAAAAATGCCTGCCAATGGGAGGCGGTTTAGGCGGAGGTTCCTCCAACGCGGCGACGGTATTGGTCGCCTTAAATCACCTGTGGCAATGCGGATTGAATGATGAAGAATTAGCCGATCTTGGCCTGCAACTGGGTGCCGACGTACCGGTATTTGTGCGCGGCCATGCCGCCTTCGCCGAAGGAATTGGCGAAAAATTGCAGCCCGCGCAGCCCATTGAGCGCTGGTATTTGGTCGCACACCCCGGCGTTAGCATCCCAACGCCAATTATTTTTTCCGATCCGGATTTAACAAGAAACACGCCAGTTCGCCCCTTGGCGGCACTTTTAGCCGCTCCTTACGCAAATGATTGCGAACCGATCGCAAGAAAACGTTTTCGCGAGGTTGAACAGGTTCTTTCATGGCTGTTACAATACGCCCCGTCGCGCCTAACCGGGACCGGCGCTTGTGTATTTGCTGAATTTGATACCGAGTCATCGGCCCGTCAGGTGTTAAGTATTGCCCCGGAGTGGTTACAGGGTTTTGTGGCTCGTGGCGTTAACGTCTCACCACTGCATCTTGTACGCTCTGGAAAAGTTGAGAAATAAGCAGCGATTTGCGTGGCAACTCAGGTTTTTCCATAGCATTACGGTTTATCCTGCGTCGCCAACACGTTGCCTTCTTAACTGAATTAAAAGCCGGCTCATAACGCTCTTTTAGGTTAACAATGTTTTGGTTTTAAATACCCGTATGTATATTGCAATCAGTAGGATGAATCGCCCCTGACTACTGGCTGACAATATCTTCTCTGGACGCAAGCCTGAGGTTCTTCTCGTGCCTGATATGAAGCTTTTTGCTGGTAACGCCACCCCGGAACTAGCACAACGTATTGCCAACCGTTTGTACACCAGTCTTGGTGACGCCGCTGTAGGTCGTTTTAGCGACGGCGAAGTGAGCGTGCAAATCAACGAAAATGTACGCGGTGGTGATATTTTCATCATCCAGTCCACCTGCGCACCCACGAACGATAACCTGATGGAATTGGTTGTCATGGTTGATGCCCTGCGTCGCGCCTCCGCAGGACGTATTACTGCCGTTATCCCTTACTTCGGTTACGCTCGTCAGGATCGCCGTGTGCGTTCTGCTCGTGTGCCTATCACTGCCAAAGTTGTTGCCGATTTTCTCTCAAGTGTTGGGGTTGACCGTGTATTGACAGTGGACCTGCATGCTGAACAGATCCAAGGCTTCTTTGATGTGCCGGTTGATAACGTATTTGGTAGCCCAATCCTGCTGGAAGATATGTTGCAGCAGAATCTGGAAAACCCAATCGTTGTTTCACCAGATATCGGCGGTGTTGTTCGTGCACGAGCTATTGCTAAACTGCTGAATGACACCGATATGGCCATTATCGACAAACGCCGTCCGCGTGCTAACGTTTCCCAGGTGATGCATATCATCGGCGACGTTGCTGGCCGTGACTGTGTGCTGGTTGACGATATGATCGATACCGGTGGCACGTTGTGTAAAGCTGCTGAAGCCTTAAAAGAACGTGGTGCCAAACGCGTATTTGCTTACGCGACACACCCGATCTTCTCTGGTAACGCAGTGGAAAACATCAGAAATTCAGTTATTGATGAAGTGATTGTTTGCGACACCATTCCGCTGTCTGCGGAAATCAAAGCGTTGAAAAACGTTCGTACTCTGACGCTGTCCGGTATGCTGGCTGAAGCCATCCGCCGTATCAGCAACGAAGAGTCCATCTCTGCGATGTTTGAGCATTAATCACTCTCTGCAGCGCTTAGGCGCTGCAAGTCTGGCATAGGTTGTATCTGACTTATCGCCGCACTGACAGTGATTTGCGGTTAAACGCAGAAAAAGAAAAACCCGTTGAAGCGCAAGCAACAACGGGCTTTCTACTCTTGGGCTGTCATTTAATTCCCTACCCTCAGTTTGAATTATTCAGCTGCATTTTCGGTAACATTTTCTGGCATCACACTTCACTGACGATAAATACGTCAATATTATGAGTGTCGCTCATTACGGCGGCAGCGTTTATCGAAATGCTTAACCCACCAATAGCGATCCGCCACCTCTTCCCGGCCACCGATTCTCGCCCCGACCAGCCAGAGCAAGGCCCCCACAAAAATGCTCATGACCGCACCGTGGGAGAAGAACTGCGGTAAACCAAGTTGAGAAACTTCGGTCAGGATAGAGTAACCTACCCCAACAACCATAGTGACCAGACCCAGCCCCATCAGCGCGTTACCTAACGTTGTTGCGGTTTTGCGTTTCATATGCCACCTCCTGCATTCACTTCCTTTAAACAACTCTTCCTATTGAATTGTTCACCTGTACTTAATGACTTAGTATAGTCAGGGAAAGCATAAGGGTATTGCGGAGACGATCACATCTGGCAAAGATATTTCTATAAATCTTTACATTAAGCGATTATTTGGCCTAATTGTTGAATAATTAACCATGGTTAGTATTTACCTTATCCGCTAGTTTTACCTTTATTCTCCCCCTTATTTTTGTGATTCTACGCGGCGACGGGTAAACTAGGGTTCTTTCATCTCTGAGTAATAGCGAATAACGAAGTGAGCAGCATTAAATTGATCGTTGGCCTGGCAAATCCAGGCGCTGAATATGCCCAAACCCGCCATAACGCCGGTGCCTGGTACGTAGATTTACTGGCTGAGCGTAATAATCAATCTCTGAAAGAAGAGAGTAAATTCTACGGCTACACTGCCCGTTTAAATCTGGCCGGTCAGGACGTTCGACTGCTTGTTCCCTCTACCTTTATGAATCTCAGCGGCAAAGCGGTTTCTGCCATGGCCAGCTTCTATCGTATTTTACCGGAAGAAATTTTAGTTGCGCACGATGAACTGGATATTCCGCCCGGCGTGGCTAAATTAAAGCTGGGCGGCGGTAACGGGGGCCATAACGGTTTAAAAGATATTCAAAGCAAATTAGGTAATAATCCCAATTTTTACCGCTTGCGCATCGGTATTGGTCACCCGGGAGATAAAAGTAAAGTGACCGGATTTGTCTTAGGGAAACCACCGGCGAGCGAACAAACGTTAATTGATGATGCCATCGATGAAGCTATTCGTTGTACCGAGGTTTTATTAAAAGAAGACGTGACCAAGGCTATGAATCGCCTGCATTCATTTAAAGCCAACGCATAATATTCCCCTTGCCCTCATATTCATCACCGAGGGCAAGGATAATTATTATAAAAAACGCCAATACACTTTAATTTATTAGGATTGAGACTATGGAATGGGGTTCAATTTCAGATATCGTCATTGCGATTTCCAGTGCCATTATGGCAATCACTGCGGCCGTAGTCGCGATAAAATGGTTTGATAATAAAAAAACGGAGCAAACTGCTCTGCTAGTCGAGCAGTTTTTGAAACTGACTTACGATACAGTCAGAAGTATCAGAGCGTTAAAAAGAGTTTGCGAAAACCGCAGCATAAAGAACTTTGATTATCAATCGAAGAAAGTGGGTGAATTTAATAAAGCCATACGGCTGGCCTGTATTTCACTCGATTTTTGGGGGGAATATAAAACCAGCGCCGAATTTAATGAGTTAAAAGATAAATTAAAATCCGCGTGTTATAAATGCCGAATGTCCAGCCGAAGAGCCATTTCAGCAGAAAACACGATCGATGAAGAAAAATATGAAGAAATCATTCAATGTTGCGAAAATTATATCGTACTGCACAAAAAACTAAGAAAACTCTCACTCAAAAACATGTTAAACAAATAATTAGCTAATTAATATAGCAGGCCGTCGCGCTGCCACGGGCTCCGGTCTTGCTGTAAACCGCACCTGGCACCATCACTTTGACCCGACGATTCTTATACTGGCCGATAATATTCTTTAATCCATCAGTACAGAAAAACTTATCCCACTCATCCGATTTTTTCTGATTAGCGACTTTATTACCGTTAGTTTCATAGCGATCGGTTAATGCGCTAAAACGCATTAAATAGCTGTCCATTTCTGGCGAAGTCATCACCTTTTTCACTCCGATATATTTAATGCTTTTATCGGAGCGACGCTCGACTAATTTTCCGTAATTATCGATTTGCTCTAACCAGGTTAAAGGACGCTCAGTGTCCACTCTGGTTAAATAATGCGTGATAGTGATGCCCAGCAAAGAGCCAAATAAGATCAGCAACAACCATTTAAAGCCGCTCATCACCATATTTAATACCCTATCAGAACAGTAAGACGCCATAGTTGGCATCAGGTGTAATCACTGGTTATCGGCAGCAAACCGGTAATGCTGTAGATTTTTATTCGGCGTTCCCTTGTTTACTTCTCACTCTCACCGAAAGCGATAAATTCAACAAACCAAGATTATATGCAAGAACAACAAATTATGACCGACTCTCGGGATCCCAGATAAAGATAGACCGGTAAAATACAGAGGCTAAACCGCAGTTAAAATCACTGCGTCAAACAGTAGGATCGAGATAAATCATCATTATGTGTATAATGGCGGAATAAATTTTGATTACATCGGCTGGTTAAACCTAATTGGCTGATTTTTAAGTTATTTAAGGTGATATAAACATGGGATTCAAATGCGGTATCGTTGGTCTGCCAAACGTTGGTAAATCCACCCTGTTCAACGCGTTGACACAAGCGGGTATCGAAGCAGCGAATTTCCCCTTCTGTACCATTGAACCTAACACGGGTGTGGTACCCATGCCGGACCCGCGTCTGGACCAATTAGCTGAAATCGTTAAACCGCAGCGTATTCTGCCAACCACGATGGAATTCGTCGATATTGCCGGTCTGGTAAAGGGCGCATCCAAAGGCGAAGGCCTGGGCAACCAGTTCCTGACCAACATTCGCGAAACTGAGGCGATTGGCCACGTAGTACGTTGTTTCGAAAACGACAACATCATCCACGTTGCAGGTAAAGTCGATCCGGCTGACGATATTGAGACCATCAATACCGAATTGGCGCTGTCCGATTTGGACACCTGTGAGCGTGCCATTCATCGCGTACAGAAAAAAGCCAAAGGCGGCGATAAAGACGCTAAAGCTGAGCTGGAAGCGTTGGAAAAATGTCTGCCACACCTCGAAAATGCCGGTATGTTGCGTGCATTGAAGACTCTGACTGCTGAAGACAAAGCAGCAATCCGCTACTTAAGCTTCCTGACATTGAAACCAACGATGTATATCGCCAACGTTGATGAAGATGGCTTCGAAAATAACCCGTATCTGGATCAAGTGCGCGCAATTGCCGCGGCTGAAGGTTCCGTAGTGGTTGCCGTATGTGCGGCCGTTGAATCTGATATTGCCGAGATGGAAGACGAAGATCGCGCTGAATTCATGGCCGAGTTAGGTATCGAAGAACCGGGTCTGAACCGCGTTATCCGTGCCGGTTACGAACTGCTGAACCTGCAAACTTACTTCACCGCAGGCGTAAAAGAAGTTCGTGCATGGACCATCCCTGTCGGTGCAACGGCTCCGCAGGCCGCAGGTAAAATCCATACCGATTTCGAGAAAGGCTTTATCCGCGCTCAGACCATCGCTTTTGAAGACTTCATCACCTACAAAGGTGAGCAAGGCGCGAAAGAAGCCGGCAAAATGCGTTCAGAAGGTAAGGACTATATCGTTAAAGATGGCGATGTCATGAACTTCTTGTTTAACGTCTAAGTTAATTTTGTTGTCTCTTGGGATATCAATGTATCGCATGAAGACAGACAAACATCATAAAATCCACGCAATTGCGTGGATTTTTCTTTTCATGGCGTCTCACATAACCTCATGACAATGCAGTGAAAAATGATTATAGGGATGAGTACAATCGCGGTATAAGAACTAGACAAAGACTCGCTATGCTCACTGATACACAATGCCGCACAGCCAAGCCGAAAGAAAAACTCTATCGGCTCAATCATTTCAATGGTCTCTACCTCGAAGTGAAACCCAATGGCAAAAAGGCATGGCGCTATCGGTTTAAACTCAACGGTAAATCCAGCATGTTTGCGCTGGGTGAGTACCCGACGGTCAAACTTGCCGAAGCTCGCGATGTAAGTATCCCAGCTTTAGTTCCACACACTTTTTGAGATTTCCGGTTTCTCAGCCATCAGCCGATTTTCTTCCGGCATCAGATTATTCAGGGATTCATGAGGCCGCTCACTGTTGTATTCATTCAGCCAGCGCTCCGTTATTTCCCGTGCTTCATTCAGTGTTCTGAACAGATAAAAATCCAGTATTTCGGTCCGGTACGTTCGGTTAAACCGTTCGATAAACGCGTTCTGTGTTGGTTTGCCGGGCTTGATAAATTCCAGCATCACGCCATGGTCTTCAGCCCATTGTGCCAGCGTCAGTGATATCAATTCCGGCCCGTTATCCATCCGCATCTTCAGCGGATAGCCACGGTTTGCCGCTATTCTGTCCAGCACCCGCACAATGCGCTGCGCCGGAATATTCAGGTCAATTTCGATAGCCAGAGCCTCGCGGTTAAAATCATCCACGACGTTGAAGGTCCGAAAACGTCGGCCACATGTCAGCGCGTCGTGCATAAAATCAATCGACCAGCTTTGGTTGAGGGCTTCCGGCGTGGCCAGCGGCGCCGGATTACGCACCGGCAGGCGTTGTTTCCCTTTACGACGAAAATTCAGTTTTAGCAGACAGTAAATCCGGTGTATGCGCTTGTGGTTCCAGGCGTATCCCTGCCTGCGAAGCACCTGAAAAAGCTTCTTAAATCCATAGCGGGGATAGCGTTCAGCCGCTCAGTCAGCCTCTGGATCACCGGTTCATCACGTCGTGTATTCGGTTGATAACGAAACACCGTCCTGCTCAGCGATAACGTCCTGCATGCCTGGCGTATGCTCATCGTAAACTGCGTGGTCAGATAGTTGACGAGCTCACGCTTTATCGCTGGTTTTAAAGCTTTTTTTCGATGACGTCTTTCAGCGCACGGCATTCCAGACTCAGGTCGGCAAACATCTGCTTCAGACGGCGATTCTCGTCTTCTAGATCTTTGATTTTTTTGATATCAGCGGCTTCCATCCCGCCATATTTCGCCTTCCAATTGTAATAGCTGGCTTCGGAAATAGCAGCCTCGCGGCACACATCTTTGACGGTCCTACCCGCTTCGACGGACTTCAGTACGGCGATGATCTGGTGCTCGGTAAATCGGATCTTGCGCATAAGGATCTCCTCAGGTGACATCATCAGTATGTCGGAAGATCTCTAAAAGTGAATGGGCCGTTTAAGCGGGATACTTACACATCAGCCAGCGCTCGGTTATACGAGATCTTTACATTACCTTGATGAAAGCAGGGTAATGATGCAAGAATAAACCGATAAGTTGGAAAAGATGCCTTCCAATCAAGAATAGAACAAATGATGATAAATCAACGATATATCTGAGAAAGGATGCTAAAAGAATAAATGCTTTTTGAGTATGCCCTCCATAAAGATACAAACAAAATTGTTCACGTTGATGCCGTTCCTAACGGCAAACGGTGTGAATGCATCTGTAAGAACTGTGGGGACGCTCTGGTAGCAAAGAACAACGGTAGGGTAATAAGCCACCATTTCTCTCACACAACCAAAGAAGAAAGCCGAGACTGTCAAATGACACAGCTGCACATCGGGATGCAGCAACACTTCTTATCGATATCCAAGTTTACCCTTCCCCAAAATTCGTTAACTCTTGATGATACTGATATATTTGTTCCTGAATTTACTACAGATGTCAGTAAATCAACCCTTGAGTACAAACTCGGGAAATACTGGGCAGATGTGTACCTAGAGACAGGCATTGGTGGTGTAGCAATTGAAGTCTGGGTCACTCATGAATGTGAGGAAGAGAAGAGACAATATTACATCGACCACCAGATTGATTCGATTGAGTACCGTTTTCCACCGAATGAAAACAGGAGCATTGACGAATGGATCGCTCTACTAAAAGTTAACCGCGTAGACTACAAATGGATCTACCACTCAGCCCTTGAGAAAAATAAACTCAAGCACCTGGAAAAGATTGAACAAGAAAAGCAACAGGCCAAAGCTGAAAGAGAATCTAAAGTACACGAACTCATTAAACGTTCTATGGAGGATAAAACGCTGTATCTCCCCGGCATATGCCAAGACATAGTAGTCGAACACAATGGTAAGACGCATAACATAAATAGAGAGGTATTTACTGCCCGCACCGTTACATGTCAAAAAGTCTCGCTGACATTTGAGTCTGATGAATGTGTCGTCCTCGATATATTTACTGGAGGTAGAACGATCAGAGTTGGTTATTCATACTCAAGTTGCATTCCTGAATTGCGAACCCCCGCTGGGAAATATGCGATATGTAATTACTTTGACGATGCGTCTAATGTTATTCATTGCTCATGGTTGAAACATCCTTCTGTGGAGGCAAGCATTCAGAAAAGAAGGAACCAATATATACTAGAATTAATTAACATCGACAAACTACGCCATATAAAAGAAAAGGTCGAAATGTTAGCTTCTGAATACTCAAACGGTTACGACACATTCTTCAAGGCTAACTATTCGTTTTGGAAAGAATGGATGATTAAGAGACATCTTTTTACACCAGCATTAGACAAGAAAGGCCCCTCTTTCCCACGGCACCTGAAAATGAATCGAAAACATGAGCAACTATGGCCTTTTCAGACGTTTCACATTCTTGTTTTAAGTACTCTCGCCGAAATCATAGATTCATATCCGATTAACAGGCCAATATATTATCGGGATTTATTCATAGAACTAACGCAACATTATGGTTTATCAGAGCAATATCAAGCCATCTTAAAAGAATTTAGATCCTTAAATAGTCCTTCTTCTTTTGATGAACTTATCGATGAAGAGAGCATTATAGAAAAGTCTCTTGAACCCTATGCAATGCTTGAACTTGTTTTGTTGCGAAAAGATCATGCTAAAAGAAAAGGCTCTCTGGTATCCTCATTGAAAGTTTAATTATTGAATAGACTCATATGCTTGGTCAGAATTAACGCAATACCGGTATGATAATATCCTGCTGTTTGGTCCACTTCACCATCCATGTTAGGTGGATCAGATTAATCTTTCTGCTAGGCAGATTACTAATTCACGACCATGTACATCCGCTTCTAGCACTTGGCAGACCACATGACTTCGAGCCAGAAGCGGAAGTTGAAGTGCCAGAAACTCTCTAAAAATTGATGACTCATTTTGCAGGGATACTTACAGGAAGTCGTCGTAGCTTTATAATTATTAGAATGCGTAGATCATTTTAATAACAACAAAAAACCGCCCGAAGGCGGTGAGGATAATTAGACTTCTTCAGTACTATTTATAACCGGAATAAATTCACGGTGTGTCTTTTCAAGATAACATGTTGCATCATCTCTTGATGCCTCTAGATTCAACTGCTTACTAAAGAAACTTAATTTTGCTCTTGCTGCATTCAACACTTCAGCCCAGATCATAACCCATACTTCAACATTTAACTCAGCATCATCTAATGTTTTACCTTTAGGCCACCCACGTTGATTAGCCCTACGTTCAGCATACTCATCCATTGAGTTAGACACTGCTATGAAAGTCCATTTTGATTTAGTATGATCAAAACGTTCATCCCCAGAAACAGATAACGCGTATTTTTCGACCTGACCGATAACATCGTAATTAATTTTCTGAGAGGGCCGTTTAAGTTCAACGACTAAATACTCTGTATAGCCTTCATACGGTTGACGGCACTTTGCAAACATTAGGTCAACGCGGCCTTGCCTTCCATCTGGGAGTAAAACAGGTTCGTTATCATCCTCATCATATCTTTTGCCAAGATGCTTGATATGTTTTTTTAAAACATCTTCAAGCCAGTCTTCAGAACCAGCAAGGAAAAAGTCCTCCCGAAAAAGCCAAGCTTCCTTTTCTATAATTTTATGAAGCTGATCTCTTTCCAATAATGTTTTCTTTGTATTTTTATCATGTAAAAGATTATCTAGCCCATTAATAAAATCAACTCTATTAGACACAATCTGAGAAGCACTAATTATTGATGATAAGGTTGTCCTCTCCAATAACGCAGCCAATTCATCTTGCTCTTTAGACTTCAAACCTAACACTTCGGTTAGAATTTTTTGAACAGACGTGGGATTCTGTTTAATCGCTTGAGATAAGAGCATAAAGGTGAATTTTTTTGTTTTCCTATCAGCACTTTCAAAGCTTTTGAGATAGCTTTGAACATTAACCGCAAGAATATCAAACACCTTTCGTTCAATTACTTCCGTCGGACCTTGGAGTACGTCATCGTTATATGGGTAAATTTCTTGTTCTTTCCAAGAGTCGACGATTTTGGATTTATTAAGAAATGCTTTGTCGAGAAAATGAATCTTCGCCCGTTGAATGATAGCATCTTTAATCGCTCTAACCTCAGGAATAAGCTCACCTAAAGATACTTCATTTTTATTACTTAGCGTCTTAAAATAATCACACTTCGCGTAGAGTGTAAAATCATACCCAGGAGCGCGAATAATCTGCCCAATTTTCTCTTTGTATAGAGAAAACCCTAACAAATCACAATAATGAAGTTCCCTATGAACTTTCTTTTTCCATTCTATAATAGTCAAGGAAGCATTAATCAATGAACCATCTGGGAGACTCACCCCGCCTATATCGTAGTCCTGTTTGTCAGACCAAGCATCAAAAGGTGAGACACTCTTACCTAAGAATATTAACTTCCTACTTGGATACTCTGTAAGGAAAAGAGCAAATTCCATGATTAGATCAGCTAAAGCATCTTCAGTTAATAAAAGCTCCGCAGTGTTACTAGCATTATAAATCTCTACTTGTGTACCTACATCTTCATCATCAGCTAACTCTGGCTCACTGATTGTAAAATCGTTAATTTTATTAGCATCGGTTGAAATCGTGTATTTATATTTTGATCCATTTTTTTCGAACACGGTTTTCCAATGAACTTGTTCACCAAGAGAAAGAGATTTGAATCTCCCCCGCCCAAACTGGCCATGGAGGGAACGATCTCCATTTGCCTTCTCAGCTTTTTTCCAAGATTCACCGAGATTACCAAAGTAATCCACAACTTTATTGTGAGCAATTCCGGTACCATAATCCTTAATCAGAATTGCTTCAATCCCCCCAAAGGCCAGATCCGTCTTAATCTCGATCTCAACACGCTTAGATTTTGCATCAAAACCATTCCAAATTAGCTCACTCAATGCGGCAACTGGTTTTGCATGAGCCAATCCAGTAAGAAAGTCGGCTCCAGCTTTGACGGTGATTCTTGACATACGTATTCCTTGACATAGTGTGTTTAAGAATACTGCCATAAAATGGTAGATTTCCTAAGAACTAATGCTGTCGTTATAAAGAACTATATTCAGCTAGCTCAATCTTAACGCTTGAGCTGGAAGCGAAATCCATCACTCAGCATTTTCCAATCGCCACCCCGTGACCAGCCCCTCGTTCCTAACAGAGCTTCCGCCCACTAAGCTTGATCGATGGGCCGATAGCAGACAAGACTGTAGCACTTCATTTCAGAATGATGCCAAAGGGATATACGGATATGTCGCTGACTTGTTACGGGTATCGTCGATCTCCTGATTGAAATCATCAATAGATATCTTCTTGAAAGTCACACCAAGAAGAATCTCGTAATAACCAACTAGTTGAGTGAATGTACGAGCACCACCATGACGGCCATCCTTGAGCGCTTTGTACAGAGTGGTATTTACTGATCTAATATTTGACGTGCTGGGGGCTTCTTTTGACGCTTTTATGAGCTTCTGTAGGACAGCCAGTGTGGTTGACTCGCCTTTTATTTTCCTTTTCTCATCGTCCGTCAGAGAAATGAACGTCTGGAGTACCCTGATAAGACGTTTCATTCTTGGGTCTGATTCAGCTTTCAGCGGTTTAGTAATCCCGCAGCCACTCTTTTTACTACCACCGGAGGACTCGCCCGTAAGGGGGTTGTATGATGGAATTTCCTCAGGTCGCTGTCCGTTCAACTCGAACCACCCCTTTGCAGCATACAAGCCACAGGTAAAATACCCTGTAAGCTTCGGATTCTCCCTGCTGGTGAACAGGAAAAGGTAATAATCCGTCGTTAGTAGTCCATCGTGATAAGCGGTTTTCTCCTGTCCCGGTAGCAGAACCGACCGTGTGATTGCTTCAACATAGTAGTGTTTATACGCCGCATCTCTTACCGCTTGAGTCGTCTTGCTGTACTCCTTTGGCCAATCCATTTAGCTCTCCAACTTGATGTTTTCAACGGTAACAAAAGTAACAATGTAACATGCAGTCATTTCAACTATCTCAGTGTTGCCACCCATTTTGAGCAATCGTATCAAAGTAACAAAACGGGAATATTTTGTGGTTCATCGCCCTCTTATCGCTTTCCAGCCCACAGCCAGTACCTCTCGGCCAACAATAGTGTCAATTTCTGTAGGGTGCAACTGTGGGCGATTTTGCTGCGGAGACGCTGATAATGAGGAAATGTGGTGGATTACTGAATGTAACCACCTGAAAAAATATAAATTAAATGTCAGTTCCTCGCTGAAAGCAGGCTAGGATCACCTGCTATGCACATCATGAAAGAGCTAAATGTCCCGTCTAGTCTATCAACCGGGATAAGCTGTAATTGACTGAGTGGCTCCCCTTAATGCTTTTTCTCAATCAACAGATATGGATGGGACCAGTCAGTGATCTCTTCATAAGAAACAAACCCATCGTGTTCCAGCGCACAAACGCCCTTATGGCTGGCAACGTAATCGTATACGGCCTGACTTTCCAGGCCCTGTAACATATGCGAAAGCAGCTTCCGGCGCATCACATCTGACTTCCTCCGTTTACGCGCTGCCACATCTTTGTAGGTGATATTGAATGACTGCCCTACCGCATTGGTAACACATTTACCGTAACGGTTGGTCAATGCTGTACCTTCGTAATGATCCAGCAGTAAAGCCAGATCTCGCCTCAGGGGTTTCAGAAGGTGCTTCCAGCGTTTCAGTACTCGCTTTGCTTCTACCTTACCTAGCTCACGATTCAACAAGCGTCGGGTACTGGATTTAAGCGATAGCGTAACGAACCCAGCGTTGAATACACTGGAAAACCGGAATTGCTTCACCAATTCCTCAGCAATACGCAATACCCGGCAGATATATTGAGTTTCCAGCTTTTCCAGCGATTTTGAATAGACCCCAGTTTCCTAGACGGTAGCGTGCCTCATGAACCAGGCACTTTCATAAACTGCAGGGGGTTGATCTTCACAGGCACTATGCCGACGTTTAGCATTATAAAACATCTCTACATAATCGAAGATATCAGCCTTTGCTTCTTCTCTATTTTTATAGATCCGTTTCTTTATGCGTTCTCGTTTCAGCAACTGGAAAAAACTTTCTGCCACCGCGTTATCATGGCAATTCCCACGACGACTCATGCTGCTTTTTAAATTGTGAGCTGTCATAAAGTGCTGACATCTTTCGCTCGTATATTGAGAACCCTGATCCGAATGGATTAGTACTTCTGCCGCTGGTTTGCGTCGCCACACCGCCATCAACAAGGCGTCCATCACCAACTCTGCTGTCATTCGTCCACCCATACTCCAGCCGATAACCCGGCGCGAGAAGAGATCGAGAACAACGGCCAGATACAACCAACCCTCATGCGTTCTTATATAGGTCATGTCACTCACCCAATGAGTATTTGGGGTAGGAACAATGAACTGGCGCTCAAGGTAATTAGGGCTGGCAACTGAAGGCTTTCCGCCGCCGTAATAGCGTCGTTTCCGGTATCCGGTTTGAGAAGCCAACTCTGCAAGCCTCATTAGGCGCGCGATCCTGTTACGCCCAGCGCGTTCACCCAAGTCTTTCATATCGAGCCAGATTTTTCGATAACCATAAACCGTACCACTTTCAAGCCACAGCTGCTTAATAAGACCTGTTTGGCGCTCATCTTGCCTGGCACGCAAAGATTGAGGTCGCTTTAGCCACTGGTAATAACCGCTGTAATGGAGGCCAAGAACCAGACACAACCGGCGTACAGCATAAAAGGAGGACATTTGTTTAATGAAGGCGTACTTCAGCCTGACGTTCTTGCAAAGTACGCGGCGGCCTTTTTTAAAATATCTCGCTCTTCAGTCACACGCTTAAGTTCTTGCCTGCGGCGCTTTACTTCGTGCTGAAGGGCATCGTCCTGCTTTCGCTGTGGTTCAGGTTTTTGGTAACGCTTAATCCACGCGTAAAGGCTGTTGGTAGAAACACCGAGTCGTGCCGCAACCTCAGAAACAGGGTATCCCTGCTCGCTAATCTGTTGTACGGCTTCAATTTTGAATTCTTCAGTGAAATTTTTGGCTGACATAAACACTCCTTCATTGAGCCTCCATTATGAGGCAAAAAAGTGCCTACGAAACCCGGGTCTATTCAATGCCCCTCATTTACTTCTGAAATGGTAAAGCAATTAAACGGGCCAATGACGCCACATTTTCTGCGGCAATACAGCTGAAATGATTTCCTTCAATATGAGTTACTTTCATTGTCCCTAAACAGATCTCACGCCAAAACGCTAATGTCTGACTATCAATTCCTGGCGCGAAATCATAACCTTGCTGAGGTAGCAAAAAACGAATATCACCCAAATAAGGTGTGGGCGTGAAGCGCCCAGAGAGAAAGCTTTGGCGAAAGACGGTAAAAAGCTCCATAGCCTTCTCCACCGGCATAGTTTGCCCAATGTGACGTGCCTTAGCAGCAACATAACATTCAAATCGTTGACGGCGAGTTTGGGTGTTCAACGTTCTAAACAGTTCGCCTACCTGATCCAAGTTTCCCCCGTTACCTATCGTACCTAACGAATCCATGGGGATGACCCCATTATTAGCTTCAATAACCTGCATAAAACCCTGAACCAATAGGCTGCTATTTATGGCACCTAATTCTAACTGCTCTATTGAGATGCTCAGATTGGGCAGAAACAACATTTCGATCATCAATTCATCGTGGACTTCAAAGCGCACCGGATGACTGCTGACTAACACCAAGTCCAGGATGTTAACGCCACGGTCTTTTAAACGTCGGGCAACTTCAACGGCATAAAGCCCTCCCAGACAGTACCCTAAAAGTTGGAGCTGTTGATATCCGGCAGCAAGTAAGAAGGTGGCATAATCATCCGCAATTCGTTCAACCAACCTTTCTGTATCTAGAGCACAATATTTCTTATCGTCAGCGACGCTAATACCGATCACCGCCCCCACAGATTGCTCAGCCATTTCCGTCAATAACGGTTGGAAGCTGTCCATTGAACCTAAACCCGCGTGAAAGACTATGCGGGTAACATCGGTATTACCTCCTCCATAGTGATAAAATATGCCGTTACTTCGAAAGGGTTTAGTATTTTCTCCGCCAATAGCAGTGTGCTGATGGCCAATATTCATTGCCGACATTTTGGGGTAATGCCAAATAAATTCTGCCAGTGCTTCAATGGTTGGTTGATTTAGCATTAGATATAACAATGCATCAAAAGGGATCTCATCAACACCATATGGCGCTCCTTTTAGCTGTTCACGCATTCGCCTGGCCATCCGCGCCATAATCAGAGAATCGGCCCCCATTTCATACAGATTCTGCGATTGTGTCAGTTGCGTCACCCCTAACGCATTTCTCCACATTTCAGCCAGCTTGTTATTTAATAGATTCGCATTACCCGATGTCGTTGGCTGGCGTTGATAATGTTGCCACGCAGCCATTTGCCACCGACGTAATTGTTTGCGATCCAGCTTACTGTTGGCGGTTACTGGTAATTTATCCACTATTTGCCACTGCTCCGGAATCATATAATCAGGAAGCCGCATCCGAAGAAAGGCACCGATCTGAGTCACTGTAAGAAAAGCACGCTGAGTTTTTAACCGCGCGGCAAATATATGCTGCCCCAAAGAAAACAGCGGATGCGACGATTCGGGTAAGCAAATAACTTCTCCGTCGGTATAGTTAGCAAGCCGGGTCAGCCAGTCGTTTCGGTTTAAATAAGCGGCCTGAGAACGTGATAACCCCGTTTTGCTCTTCATCATAAAAGCCTGTGAAGCCAGTATCCACGGATGTTCCTGCGTGGATTCAGCCAGGATTAGCCAGGCGCCCGGCGCTGCCAGCTCAATCAATTGGCATAAGGCCTCCTCCAGATGACTGATGTTTCCCAGCACGCCATCGACTAGCACAATGTCAAACCCATTTGGCTGTAGCCCCTGACTGCGGTAATCCTGTTCAATATCGAATCGGGTGAATGAGATATCGGGAAAACTACCGAAATTTGCGCGTGCTTCCGAAAGGAAAAAGGTGGATATGTCGGTGAACAGATAATCAACGGAATAGTTACGAAAAATCGATAATACTGCCTGAGTCATCGAACCACTTCCTGCGCCGACCTCAAGTATTCGTAAACGTCGATTAGATAAACGATCTGACGCAATATTGCCGATTAGATCACGCACCGTATCATTGAGATACTGCGCCATCATATTTTCGCAATACAATGCCTGAACGACAGCCATATTGCCCTGTGGTAGCAACAGGTTTTTGGCATCCAGCGTCCCCTTCAATAGCGCCGGTAAGCTGTCAGCACAACGTTTCAGATAGCCAAGAAACTCCGAGTTGGCCAGAACGTTATTCCATAAACATTCAGCTTTTCGCCAGCGATGATGCCCCTCATTTTGATTTATTCGGTTAGCCAGCATGACGGAACCATCAGAGTTTTTTAGTAACCATTTTTCAGTTAATAGCACCGCAAACCATCGTTCTATGAGCCAATAGAAATCGGGGGAGATCGCACTATCACCTATCCATTGTTCTGTCTTTTCCCTGTCATTTAGCGCAAATAGCCCTAACTGTAATAGAGCCGAACGCATTGAGTCCAACATAGCCTCGTTGAGTGACTCTAACGCAGCAACAACTTGAGAAGCGGTGTATTCATATAAGATATGTTTAGTGCGGTACTCCAACCTATTTCGTCGCTCAAGGTTAAAGTGTATTGGTATCGGATCAGGCTGAACGGTGGATTGGCGTGTTTCTACTGCGGCAAAGAGTGAAATATGACCTTCAAACTCGCTGATCGCCACCCCAGCGGCGGCTACGCCTGGATGCTGACACAGTACCGATTCAATTTCACCCAGCTCAATGCGTTGTCCGTTGATTTTGGTTTGGCAGTCTTCACGCCCCAGAAACTCAATTTCGCCTCCTGGAAGATAGCGCCCAAAGTCGCCACTGCGAAACAACCGAGAATGTGTTTCCTTATGGGTTATAAAGCGCTGGGATGTTGTGAATTCATCCCCTATATAGCCTATCGCTACCCCGTCACCACCGATATAAATCTCACCTTTACTCCAAACCGGGCAATCATGCGTGTTCTCATCCAGAACGTGCAATCTCTGATTGGCTAAAGGAAAACCGTACGGAATACTGCGCCACCCCGGTTGAGCGCCTTGATAACAATGATAGTTTGACCAAATCGCGGCTTCCGTCGCCCCACCCAATACAACCAGTTGAAGCTGTGGGAACCGAGCCTTTAGGGCGTCAGGTAAACCAGGCCGCACCCAGTCGCCGGAAACTAATGCCAAACGCCAAGCTGGCATACGAATCGGTGGCATACTGGTTAAATAAGTCTCCAGCATTTGGATCATTGCTGGAACCGTATTCCATAGCGTGATGCTATGTTTGAGCATCAATTCAACCCAATGAGCCGGGTCAGATGCGGATGCACGATGAGATCGCGGATAAACCAAGGAGCCTCCAACAGAAAGCAGGCCGAGTGCATCATAAATCGAGAGGTCAAAATCCAAATGAGCCAAGCCCAACACTCGATCCTGAGAGGAAACTTTAAACTTGCGGTTAATATCCAATATGGTATTTAGCGCGGAACGATGAGATACCGTTACGCCCTTGGGTTGCCCCGAGGAGCCTGATGTATAAATGACATAAGCTGGCGATTCTGACGTTATTGTCGGAACCATGATGTCATGACACTGAGATTTAAGACGATCAATATCTACCCGTTTCAATTCTGCAGGCCAACGCATGGTCATCTCTGACGTGGTCAATACCAGCCTGCATCCGGCATCTTTAAGGATGAAAAAACGGCGTACTTCCGGTTGCCCTACATCAATTGGGACATAAACAGCACCCACGGAAAAAATGCCTAATAACGCCGATATCTGTTCCGCACCTTTATTCATCACCACCGCAACGCATTCACCGCTACGACATCCTAACAGTTGCAAACGATTCGCCACCGCCCTGGCTCGTTCAGCCAATTCGCCATAGCTAACTGATTGTTGTGAATCGATAACAGCTGCGGCTCCCGGCGTTCGTTCAGCCTGCTGAAATATGGCCTGATGCAACAGCTTCGAGGTGATTTTCATCATGGTACTGTTGGCTTTTTGCCGTTCTTTTCGCTGCCATGCCGGAAGCGGTAGCTGATATTTTTGCCGCCAGAGACCAACGGAATCAACGAGCCCAAGCAACAACTCGGTGAAGACGTCAAACATGTCATCCGCCATTCCCATAGGAAATATTCCCTCACGGATATCCCAGTTAATCTGTAATCCGTGCGCGTCATCTGCCGCTTGGCAATCAATAAATACCTGAGGTGCCTGCGTGATACCGCGCCCATCCAAACGACCATCGCTACTCAGCAAAGAGTTATAATCCCTTAGCCCAATTGCGCTGGTGAATACAACCGGCATGAGCGCGGCCCCTCGCCCTTTCTGCCTAACCAACTCCCGCAACACCTCAATGCCTGAAAATAGACGATGATCCAGATTAGCAAAAAGCTGTGCGCTGATAGCGGCGGCCTGTTGCGCAAAAGAACTATCTGACTGCCAGTCAACGGGAAATAGGCTGACGGATGTAAAATTTCCAACGACCTGCTCTATTTGCGGATAGGCAGCCAAACGATTTAGCACCGTTAAGCTCAGGCAAAACTTTTTGTTCAGACTCCAACGCGCAATAACCGCAGAGAAAGCGGTTAATATAATGGAGGTAGGACTTAACCCGTGTGCCGTTGCATGCTGCTTTAAATCCAGCCAGTCCTCATTATCAAGCCTCAGATGACGCCGCCGAAAACGGGCATTCTCAGGTTGAGGAAGATGTTCGGCGCGCGGCAACTCAGGGGCAGAGGGGAAATTAGCCAAGCTTTGCAACCAATATTGCCGATCGCGACTGTACGTTGGGCTACCGCGCAACTTCCGCTCTGCTAGTAAATAATCCCGGAAAGTGACATCTATCGGATCTAAGGCTTTGTCAGGTTGGGCATACAGTCCTTCAAATTCAGCTAAAAGAAGGCAAATACTGGACCAATCGGCCATTAATAAATCCACCGACAAATGTAATACGCTGTATTCAGCAGTTCGGCTGATTCTTATTTCAAACAGTGGCCACTGTTGCGGATCGTATTTCTTATGGCTGAGTTCAGCTCGTATTCGATCCAATGCGGTTTGCGCTTGCGCGCTCGTGAGGTTCCTCATATCCCCACAGGGAATGGTAAAAAAGGGAACCTTAGATAAAATCCGCTGACTGTCGCTGGCTTCCATCACGACTCGCAGCATATCATGCCGCGCAATGAGCTGATTCCAAACGTTTTCCGTTCTTGTAGCAACTAAATCTGGATAGGTGACCTCCAGATAGACGTGGCACCCAATGCCGCCGTAGCCATAAACATTTTCACGCCCTAAAAGATAATTGGCCTGCACATCTGTCAGAGGAAAAGGCTGGTAACGCTCAGCGGTATTTTCAAGCAGAATGAATTTATCCCGTTCTGCCAACAACTGGTTTAATAACAATGGCTTGGCTGCTCGTAACGATTTCAAATCCGCTGGCGTCAGTGAACCTTCAGGTGCCCGATAGTGCAACTCTCCATCTTCCTCCCACAGCACGAGCCCCGCAGCTCGCAACCGAGAAAGCAATACCGCCGCAGTGTCATCTGATGCCATATGATTCCCTCTGATTAAAAATCCTTTATTGTTCATTCATTAACTGGGCGAATATTTGTATCATCCCGATTGGTTCATTGCGCCCTCTCCGTTAACGACGCCCCTAGTTACGCCAGATAAATCAATTTTCCCTCAGTGCTGGACAGCTAAAATGACACCGTATAAACGGTAAGCGTCTGGTATATTCCCCCAACCATGTGGTGATGATTTGAAATCACAAGATGAATATCCGTAAGTGCAATAGCAATAATAGGAAAAGTTAATAGTTAAAAAAACATATCTAAAGCGACTCCCCTGGTGCGCCATTACACGGATGGACTTATTACAAAAAATTAAAATGCTGATTATACTTCACAATAGTTTTAGAGATTTTCGACAAACAAAAAAACGAAAGTAAACTTCAAGAAAATCTCATCATGACCCAACAAACAATTGAAGCGTTACATATCAACATATCACCTGAACATAAAAAAACAAATATTAATTATCATGTACTGGACGTTAACCATTTCTTAGCCATAAAAATAAAAGGATGGTAATTCTAATAAAAAACATTATCCATAAATAATTCATTATTAATAACTAGGTATTTATATCTATTTAACCGTCGGGAAAAGTCGTCACTGACATCAGGGAACGCCTGATAGAGAATCAATTACAGTTAACAAACCGACTCCGCTATCCCACTGAAAGATATTAAATAATAAAAAAAGCAAACACCTAAAACACTAACACTCGCTAGTGAGCTAATATGGCGAACACATCGCCCGTTATTAATCTTATTAAGCCGCGAGTAAATAGCTGTCAATTTCATCAATCAAAATGAAAACTCCCCTACTAAACAGACATTAAATGACACCATCGAAGATTAAAAAATGTAGATATAAAAATGCACAATGAAAAACGTCATCGGAATTTCTTTATATTATTAGATACCGATAAACACATGAAATATTAAATCTCTTCATGTTAATAACATAAATCATCATTGCCCAACAAAGGGAGCCCCCCTTTATTGGTGCGTGTAAATATCATTCAAAAAACATACCCGTTGATTATCAAACTAAACTGCGGATAATAAATCAACCCAAATTAGCTGGCTATTCGCGACCAGGGGACGCAATTGTCCCCCTCTAATCATTGGCGTCCACCAACAACCCTGTTGATGAGATAACCGGCGGCTTTCCTCGTGTTGAATCTGCCAATCACCGCGAACCACATACACCACACCGGCACGACTGACGGGCAATGGCTGCGCACCAGAAATGATGCAGACATCCGCGCGCCAGCAGCCTCTTCGCGTCATGATATTAAAATCCTGACTGTTACCTCCGAGCAATGTCGCCTCCAGCGCAATATCCCCCGGGAACGAGAATGGCTGCAAAGATTGAGCGAGTTCGTGATCAATATGACCCTCTGCGCTAAATAACCTGACTCCGTCACCCGCCAATAAGGTTATCGAACGTTCAACCTCAGGAAAGGTGGAGAACGGCCCGTTTTGTTCAATGGTCGCAATGCTGGCTCGCCAGCCAAAATCCTCGCCACCTACCGGCCAGCAGGCAATTTCACGGGTTTCTCCCCCGCCATTGCGCCAGCGACTCACGGGTAAACTGGCATAATCAAAAAATGTCAGACTCATTAAAAAGCCTCCCGCAGGCAGTCTTTCAGCACCGCCAAAAATGCCTGAGCGCTCAGCTGCTGTAACGGATGGAAACCGCCAATAATCACCGGCTTACCACCTACGTACACATCGCGGATCTGCGATTTATCACCGGCAAAAAGCCAGCGATTCAGTAACGACGATGAAGGTGTGCCGGCAATGTAAGGATCGTCACCGTCCAACACCAACCAATCGGCTCGATAGCCGACCGCCAATGCTCCAATTTGGGTACCGCAGGCCTGCGCACCGCCGGATAACGCCTGGCTATACAGCAAATCAGCCACCGCCGGTTGCTCAGGGCTGGTCAAGCGATTACGCCGCTGATCTCGTAGCCGCTGCCCATATTCCAGCCAGCGCAGTTCTTCCACCACATTGAGTGAAACGTGACTATCGGAACCAATTCCCCAGCGCCCATGATGTTGAATGTATTCAACCCCCGGGAAAATACCGTCGCCCAGATTGGCCTCTGTGGTTGGGCAAAGCCCCGCTACTGCATGACTGGCAGCCAGCGCGGATAATTCGTCATTATCCAGATGAGTGGCATGCACCAGACACCAGCGGCTATCTACCGGTAAATGATTATATAACCAAGCCACGGGTCGTTGACCGCTCCATGCCAGACAGTCATTCACCTCTTTTTGCTGCTCAGCGATATGAATATGCACCGGCAACTGTTTATCCGACACGGCCAGTATTTGCTGCATTTGCTCCAACTCTACCGCTCGCAGCGAATGAAAACATAACCCTTGATTTTGTAGTGGTTGATGCCGTATCTGTTGGGCAATTTTCTGCTGTTGCTGCAAATAACTCTCTACATCCTGAATAAAGCGCCTTTGACCGGGCTGCGCGGGCTGCCCGCCAAATCCGGCGTAGCGATACAACACAGGTAACAGCGTCATGCCAATCCCGGCTTGTTCCGCAGCCTGACTGAGTTGCCCGGTCATCTCCCCGCTATCTGCGTAAGGTTTACCATCCGGGGCATGGTGCAAATAATGGAACTCAGCCACCTGAGTGTAACCGCCCTTCAGCATCTCAATGTACAGCTGACGGGCAATAATACCGACCTGCTCAGGGGTCAGACGCTGGACTAATCGGTACATTAAATCGCGCCATGTCCAGAAGCTATCCTGCGGATCTCCGGCAATTTCAGCCAGCCCCGACATCATGCGCTGAAAAGCGTGGGAATGAAGATTAGGCATACCGGGCAGGATTGGCCCGCCTAGCAGCAGGCAGCCAGCGTCGCGTCCACCGGTGATAATTTGCGAAATATGCCCCTGTGCGTCGACCTCCAAACGAACATCCGTGGCCCATCCGTCGGGTAAAAAAGCGCGTTTGGCAAAATATGCAGGCATAGTGAATCCCAAGGTTGTGATGACACTCAAACGCGCCGAGACACAGTCGCGTCAATAAATTAATTCGCCTACTTGTATATACATATACATACGCTAAATTCAACCGTAGACTTATCTTATTATTATTTCTTTGACGAGGTTAACGCCGTGGCTGAACAACAGTGCCTATTACAACTCACCAGCGTTATGGATGACGCTCCTGCCCCTATTTATCTGAGGGTTAAACAGGCCATCATTCGGCAAATCCGTTCTGGCGCTTGGCAACCCCATCAGCGCGTTCCCTCAGAAAGTGAATTAGTGGCGGAATTAGGCGTTAGCCGCATGACCATCAACCGCGCGTTACGGGAACTCACCAGTGAGGGTTTTCTGGTTCGAATGCAAGGCGTGGGCACCTTCGTGGCCGAAGCCAAGGCACACAGTGCATTGCTGGCCGTACACAATATTGCTGATGAAATTGCCGCGCGCGGGCATCGCCACAGCAGCAAAATTCTACTGCTGGAAGCTCGTCCCGCTACGGAGGAAGAAGCAATCGCCTTGGGCATTCTGGCCGGACAGCAGCTGTTCTACTCCCAGATTGTTCACTTTGAGAACGATATTCCGGTGCAGGTAGAAAATCGCTGCGTCAACCCGCTGACCGCTCCCGATTATATGCAGCAAGATTTTAGCCGCATCACACCCTACAGCTATCTGACGCAGGCCGCGCCATTGACCGAAGGCGAGCATATTGTCGAGGCCGTCATGCCGGGGCCGGTAGAACGTAAGTTACTGGCGTTAAATGAAAATGAGCCATGTTTATTGATTCGCCGTCGTACCTGGTTCGGCAAAGCCGTAGTCACTTCCGCTCAACTGCTGTACCCCGGTTCCCGCTATCAACTATTTGGTCGTTTTACACCACAGGGAACCCTAACATCCTGATAACAAATTAAAGGTGTGATAGCGCAAATTGCTGCATGTTGCCGGTTGCTGACCTTGGATTTATAGGCTAGGTTGTCTTTGATTGTATATACAACTGTATCGCCCCGCGGGGCGGAGGATAAAGATGGCGTCTGTAATTTACTGCGACAGCTTGTGGTCTGGAGCCGATATCGTCACTATGCGCGGCGGCCACTATCACACTATTAGCGACGGTGTGATTGCCGTTCATGATGGGAAAATTATCTGGATTGGCACGCGCGCCGCTTTGCCTGCCGTGAGAGCCTCGCGGGAAATGACTTTTCCCGGCGGAATCATTACTCCCGGCTTAATTGATTGCCATACACATCTGGTTTTTGGCGGCGACCGCAGCAGCGAATTCGAACAACGCTTAAACGGCGTGAGTTATGCCGAGATCGCCGCTCAAGGCGGTGGGATTATTTCCACGGTAAATGCAACCCGACAAACCAGCGAAGATGAACTGCTGGAACAGGCGTTGTTTCGCATTAAACCGCTGCTGGCCGAAGGCGTTACCTGTCTGGAAATCAAATCCGGCTACGGTCTGAGTTTGCAAAGCGAGCTGAAAATGCTGCGGGTCGCTCGCCGGCTTGGCGAAATGCTGCCGGTCGAGGTAAAAACCACCTGTCTGGCTGCCCACGCTCTGCCGTCGGAATATGCTAATCGAGCCGACGATTATATCGATCTGGTGTGTAATACCATTATTCCGCAGGTTGCCGAAGCCGGGCTGGCCGACGCGGTTGATGCTTTTTGCGAACATTTAGCGTTTTCACCCACTCAGGTAGAGCGAGTTTTCCATGCGGCAAAAACGGCGGGTTTACCGATCAAACTCCATGCGGAGCAGCTTTCCTCATTAGGTGGCAGCACGCTGGCAGCGCGGCATCACGCTCTGTCTGCCGATCATCTGGAATACGCCACCGAGCAAGACGCACAGGCAATGGCCGCATCGGGCACTGTCGCGGTGTTGCTGCCCGGAGCCTATTACATGCTGCGAGAAACCCAGTGTCCTCCGGTAGCGCTTTTCCGTCACTATCGCGTGCCTATGGCGTTAGCCAGCGACGCTAACCCCGGCACCTCTCCGGCGCTGTCATTACGCCTGATGTTAAACATGGCCTGTACGTTATTTCGCATGACGCCGGAAGAAGCGCTAGCTGGCGTGACCTGCCACGGCGCGCAGGCGCTGGGCGTTCAGGAAACACAGGGAACTCTGGAAGTCGGCAAACTCGCCAACTGGGTACACTGGCCGTTATCTCGTCCAGCCGAATTATCTTACTGGCTGGGCGGACAGCTCCCTGCCACCGTGGTCTATCGAGGAGAGGTTCGCCCATGATCATCGCCGATCCCATCAGCTTTCACGCCGGTGAATTACCTTTATTAATCAGTATTCCCCATGCGGGAACTCGCCTGACGCCAGCGGTTGAGGCCGGGCTTAGCGATGCGGCTCGCCCGCTATCTGATACTGACTGGCATATTCCACGTCTTTATTCATTTGCTAAAGATATGGGTGCCAGTCTGTTGGCTGGCAATTATTCACGGCTGGTGATAGATCTCAACCGTCCATCCGACGATCAACCACTGTATACCACGGCAACTACCGGTCTGTTTCCCGAGACCTTGTTCGATGGCCGCCCTTGTTTTGAACCGGAACAAATACCCTCAGACAGCGAACGCCAAGGCTATCTTGAAGCTATTTGGCAGCCTTATCACCAGCAGTTACAGCAAGAGCTGGATCGACTAAAAGCTCGGTTTGGCTATGCTCTGCTGTTAGACGCACATTCTATTGCTTCGGTTATTCCTCGCCTGTTTGAAGGCCAGCTACCTGATCTGAACTGGGGAACCAACGACGGTCAGAGCTGCGCCAGCAGTTTAAGCGAACGTTTGATTGCCTGCTGTCAGCAGCAAACGACTTTCACGCATATATTGAATGGTAGATTTAAAGGTGGATATATCACCCGAGCCTATGGTCAACCGCAGTTGCAACAACACGCAGTGCAGTTGGAACTGGCTCAACTCAATTACATGTCCGAAACCGAGCCTTATGAATTCAACGTAGGTAAAGCCGAGGCATTACAGGGATTACTGAAACAACTGGTAGGCAGCATGATTCTGTGGGGGCGCCAGCAGGAAAGCGGTAGTCACTAAACATTTCTTCGAGCGCTAAACAAAAAAAAAGCCACCCCATCAAAGGTGGCTTTTTTATCTTTCAATAAAAAAGCGGAGTTGCCCCCGCTTCTTAACTTTCACCAATTTCCGACACAGAAAAGGGTAATAATGACTGCTTTGACAACTTAGAAACGGTAAACCAACGCTGCCGCGACTACGTCGTCGGTGCCCAGACCCAGTTTGTTGTCATCGTTCAGCTGGTTGATTTGGTAGTCAACGTAGGTGTACAGGTTTTTGTTGATGTAGTAAGTCACACCGATATCAACATATTTCAACAGATCCGCATCGCCGCCAGCAACGCCAACCAGATCCTTGCCTTTAGACTGTACGTAACCCAAAGAAGGACGGATGCCGTTTTCGAACTGATACTGTGCTACCAATTCCACGTTTTGGGTTTTGGTTGCGATCACGCTGCCGTATGGCGTCATATTACGAGTTTCACCGTACATCGCAGCGATGTAAACCTTGTTAGCATCGTATTTCAACGCGGTTGCCCATGCCTGAGCTTTATCACCGGTTGCGCTGTTAGCCAGAGTTTTTTGACCTAAAGTACGGTTGGAAGAAGAGTAAGATGCCGCAGCGCCGATACCTGAACCACCGATATCCTGATAGTCAACGGACAGACCAAAACCGTCGCCGTTAGCTTTCTGAATTGCACGGCCATTGTTCGCGCCAACCAGCGTTTCGTCATTTTTACCTTGGTACTGAACGGCAACGTTCAAGCCTTCAACCAGACCGAAGAAATTGCTGTTACGGTAAGTGGCTAAACCGGTAGAACGGCCTGTCATGTTGTTGTCGGTGAAGGACATGGAATCACCGCCGAACTCAGGGAGCATATCGGTATACGCCAGCGTGTCATACACTACGCCGTAGTTACGACCGTAATCGAATGAACCGAATTCAGCAAATTTCAGACCGGCAAAGCCCAGACGGGTTTTATTGCCTTTATCACCTTGAGATTCAGCGTTGTTAGCCTGAATGTTATATTCCCACTGACCGTAACCGGTCAGTTGGCTATTAATTTGAGTTTCGCCTTTAAAACCTAAACGGACGTAAGTGAAGTCACCGTCGCTTCCTTTATCTTTGCTGAACAGATGTTTCGCAGCCACACGACCATACAGGTCAAGTTTATTACCATCTTTATTATAGATTTCAGCTGCGTTAGACAGCGATGGGATCAAGCTTAAGGAGACGGCCAGGGCCAGAACACTGCGTTTCATCATTATTTTCCTTGAATTTTATATAAATTTAACTCATCGCCATCAAATATATTTGAGCGGCCTAGTGGTTAAGTTTTAATTTTTTATAGTGACAAATAAATGTAAAGCCAAGAGACATTAGCATTAAGCGAAAAAAGATAAAATGGAAAAATTGCAGAAATATCGTCATAAACAGTTTATTAATTGTAACAAAATGTGTTTTGAGGAACTTTTATAATACACTGATTATTAATGAATTTAATGCAAACACGGATATCCAAAAGAGTGCGACCGCACCAAAATAGTGCACAAGTGTTTCTTTTTGTTTCTTTTTTATGCGGCATGGTCAACATGATGAAAAATTTGAGGCTATTGCGCCCTGCTATTGTAAACATTCAGATCAGCAAAATTATTTCTGTTCTTTGAAGCAATGCAAAAATAAATGAATGATTCACCTAAAGCCAATCCCAATAGGAAAGCGTTAATTGAGAGAAATAATAACTTTATAAATCGCATGGTTAATTAAGCAGTTAATAAAATCATCAATAACAACGTGCCACTCATGCATTATTTGATGTGATGATTATGCTAATAATGAGAATTTAAGCAGTATTAAACACTGGTTTTAATCTAGCAGGTATTATTATGACATTACTATTACAGAGTGCTGAACCTGCCTGTCCGAAAGTGATATTAACCTGCGTGATTAATTTTAACATTTAATGCATTAACTAATTTCATTAATACACTCTGTATGTCAGGTGGCAATCGGTATTCATTGCCACCTGACACACAGCTCTCCTTTCCTTATATTTCTTATATTTCTTATATTCCTTAAATTCATATGCTGTTAGCGTTGCGGTAGCTCCGTTTCGTCCATGCGCACCAGCATCAGGCCCGCGCGCAGTCCTTGGGCAACGTGCGGATTGGGAAACAATAGCCATTCGTAAGGATGTTCGACCCGGTAATTTCCACTGGACTGCTCCATTAACAATCGCCCGTAGGCAAAACGCGCAAAATTGAGGGTTTCGTCGGCCACGTGCAAACAGAAGTTTGCATCGGTTTTGATCAAAGATTTCACCACGCGATACAACAACATCGGCGCATCCGGCGCCCTTTCCGGCAAAGGTGCGCCGCTAACTAGCCCCTGCAATCCTCGATTGATTCCAGCGAATTGAGCCAAGTCGTTCTGTCCAAACGGTAACGCTTTCCCCAGCTCTAGCGTACAACTGTCTGCCTCCCAGTATTCACTGGTGTAATTGGAAAAGGTTCCCCCTGCAGAGGTATGCATGACTAAGGCATCCAGTTCGATATGCTGTAGCCAGCGATATAACTCTGATGAATACGGACGCCCCTGATAAGGCAGTAAGCCGAAACGAGTATGATAGGAACCACGAATTGCCGTGTGTAAATCATAATGCAGCCGCTGATGCACCTTTTCAGTGCTAAAAAATTGGGAAACGGCCTGTTCCACTATCTGAGCTCGCTCTCTTTCGATAGATTCAGGAAAGTCCTGATGGCGGCCGCCAAACATCCGATTGATATCATGTTCGAGATAACGCTTTGCGACGCGAATCGCCGCAGGATTTCCCAATAAAATCAGCAAGCGAACATTTAACTGGAGGCGTCCAAGAAACAAATCGCCAACCAATTGATTTAGCAGCTCGATCGGCGCAGTTTCATTACCGTGAATACCGGCAGACAGCACTACCGCCTGTTGATATTCGCCTAACGGGCACAGTTCCAGCATGCCTTCTCCCAGCCAATGCCAGCGAAACTGTGCCGTTCTCCCCTGATCGTTCACCGGTTGACGCGCAGATAAAGTCAGAGTTAACAAATCCAACATGAAGACTCCTTATCATCCATGAAATGAGTTTTGCTGAAAGTGGTACACCGATCCCAAATCCAGAATCCGCGTCAATTCGTCCAGCGCCTGATGCCCTTCCTGTAGTAATTGCGGATCGGCCAAATCACTGAGCTGCAATCGATCGCGATAATGACGATCGACCCAATCATTGAGCGTGGCAAAAAGAGCGGGGGTCATCATTACGCGAGGATTCACCGCCTTAAGTTCAGTTTCGTTCAGCGCGACCCGCAGCCGCAGACAGGCCGGGCCGCCGCCGTTGCGCATACTTTCCCGCAGATCGAAAACCTTGATTTCGTCAATCGCCCCGCCGCTCGCCACTAACTCGGATAAATAGCGCCAGACACCCGCGTGATCCCGCGACTCCTGCGGAATCACCAGAAGCATTTTTCCGTTGTTCTTACGCAGTAACTGACTGTTAAACAGGTAGGTAGAGACCGCATCAGCCACCGAAACTCGCTCCGTCGGCACTTGTATGGCGTCTAGCTGATACTCCATTTCGCCCATTTGGCGGCGCAATGGTTCCAGAGCACTGTCCCCCGCCATAAAAGCCTGTTGATGGTAAAAAAGAACCTGTTGATTGCTGACCGCGATGACATCGTTATGAAAGACACCGCGATCGATAACCTCTGGATTTTGCTGAAGGAAAAATGTGCGACCGGGATCCAGCTGATGCAATCGCGCCACGGCCTGACTGGCTTCAAGCGTTTGTCGCGCCGGATAACGACTCGGGGCAGAACCGGTCGTCATACCCCGCCTACCGTAGACGAACACTTGCACCCCTGGCCGATCGTAATCACCGCCGAGGCGGTTATGGTTGGCAGCGCCTTCATCACCAAACAGTTCCCCTCCCGGCAGCGCCTGATGATGAACAAAGTGACGATGATGATTGAAAATACGCTGCAATAGCGCGCTCGTTGTTTCCGCCTCGATTGCCCGATGGAATTTATTGTTCAAATTGGCGGCGGTAAAATGCACCCGACCGTCGGCGCTATCCGCCGATGGGGAGACAGTTGCAGCATTGGCAGTCCACATAGAAGAAGCCGAACTTACCGCAGACAAGAGTCTGGGCGCTTCCCGCACTACCTGACTCAAAACCTGCCCATCAGAACCGCTGAACCCTAGCTGCCGTAAAGCGGGTAAGAATGGCCGTTCCTGCGGCGGCATCACGCCCTGCGGGTAACCCAGATCCGCCAGCGTTTTCATTTTCAACAAGCCTTGTTTAGCCGCCAGCTTCGGATTGGACAGGCTATTTTTATGCTGAGTCGAGGCTTCATTGCCGAAAGATAATCCAGCATAGTGATGAGTTAGCCCGACCAATCCATCGAGATTTAATTCATATCCTGCCATAGGGCTTCTCCGCCGCGGCTTATAGAGGATCGGTCACATCAAACGAGATGCCCGGTGATAAAGTCGCTGGCAACGTCAGGCTCTCGCTTTCCAGCGATGCCATCGGCCAGGCGCAGTAATCCGCAGCGTAAAACGCACTGGGGCGATGATTACCCGATGCGCCCACACCACCGAACGGCGCAGCGCTGGAGGCGCCGGTCAACGGTTTATTCCAGTTGACGATACCGGCCCGTGCTTCCTGCAGCAGTTGCTCAAACTGGCGACGATTTGGAGAAACCAGCCCAACGGCCAGACCGAAACGGGTCTGATTGGCAATCTCTAACGCTCGATCGAAATTGTCATAACGAATAATGCAGACCAAAGGGCCAAAATATTCCTCATCCGGCACGTCATTCACGCCGGTGATATCAATAATTCCCGGTGTCAGCACCGCGCCCTGCGCGTCTGGTCTGGTCATAGTCAGCAAGGCTTTCCCGCCCAGTTTGATCAGAGTTTCCTGCGCATCCATCATACGCTCCGCCGCCTGAGGGGAGATCACCGCGCCCATAAACGGCTGCGGCTGCTGATCCCAACGGCCAATCCGCAGCGACTGCGCCACGGCGATAAAACGTTGCAAGAAAGCATCGCCTTCTGCACCGCGTTTTACCAAAATCCGCCGCGAGCAGGTACAGCGCTGACCGGCAGAAATAAACCCAGACTGGATCGCCAAATTCACCGCCGCATCTCGGTCATCAATTTGTTCGACAATCAGCGCATTGTTACCGCCCATCTCCAACGCCAGCATTTTCTCCGGCTGTCCAGCCAGTTGACGATGCAACTGATAGCCGGTAGCGGCGCTGCCGGTAAACAGCACGCCATCGATATCATTCTGTCCGGCTAGCGCGATGCCGGTATCCCGTCCGCCCTGAACCAGATTCAGTACGCCCGGCGGAATTCCAGCCTGTTGCCAAAGTTTGACAGTTTCTTCCGCAGTTTTCGGTGTCAGTTCGCTAGGTTTAAACACCAGCGTATTACCTGCCAACAATGCCGGGACTATATGCCCATTGGGTAAGTGGCCGGGAAAATTGTACGGGCCAAACACTGCCAGTACACCGTGAGGTCGATGGCGCACCACGGAGCGCGCGTCGGCCATTGGCGATTCGCTGGTGCCGGTACGAACTTGATGAGCTTGCAGTGAAATATTCACCTTGCCAATCATGGCCTGAATTTCTGTCAGCGTTTCCCAATGAGGTTTGCTGGTTTCCAGACTGATGGTGCGTGCCAGTTGCTGTTTATGCTGTTCCAGCAGTACGGCAAAACGCTGAATAATTTCCACTCGCTGCGCTAACGACGTTTTCGCCCAAATCGGGAAAGCCGCTCGCGCCGCCTGACAAGCTTTGGCAACATCCTGCTCATCGGCTGCACGGGCTTGCCACAATAATTGCTGATCCATCGGATCGTGTTTTGCGAAAGGCTCACCCTTGCCGGTGTGCCATTCCCCTTGAATAAAAAGTGCAGCATGGGTCATTTTCGTGTCTCCGGGGAAAATAAGCTGACCAGACGAACCGTTCCGCCCTGTTCCACGCCAAGCGCGGCCGCACTTTCAGCGTTGAGGTGCAGAACCTCGTCAGTCAAATCGGTGTGAATCAACAGCGCACGAAAGTGATGATAATCATCATTCGCTACCAGATAAGCGGTGCCGCTGCCGTCTAGAATGACATCATCAATAGAAACCTGCCGTTTGGTACTTTGGCGCACTGCACGGATTTCATCCGTATTGGCTTCCAGCGTTGGACCACCGTCAAAAATGTCCACATACCCTTGGTATTGCAGGCCTTCGGTTTCCAACACCGCTCGCGCTGGCGCAGTATGAGGATGTACCTGGCCAATAACCGCCTGTGCTTCGGCCGCCAGAAAATCTACGTAAAGCGGATGTTTCGGCATCAATTCCGCAATAAAGGCTTTCTGACCAGTGCCGCTCAGATAATCCGCTTTGGCAAATTCAATAGAAAAGAAATGGCGTCCGACGTTTTCCCAAAACGGGGAGCGCCCCTGTTCATCGGTAAAACCACGCATTTCCGCGATCAGCTTGCGCGAGAATAACTGGCGGAAAGCGGCAATAAACAGAAAGCGCACTTTAGAAAGGAAAGGACCATTTTTTCCCTGGCGATATTCAGGATCGAGAAATAAAGTACACAGTTCGCTGTAGCCCGTGTGGTCGTTGCTCAAAAAGAGCGTCGGCACCGACTTGTAGACATTGAGGGTTTTCGACGCATGTACCAGCGTCCCCACGCGAAAGTTGTACCAAGGATCGTTCATGCCAACGGCAACCTCAATCGCGCTGACGCCCACCACCTTTTGACGCTCAGTGTCTTCCAAAACGAACAGGTACCCCTGTTCGCCCGGAGCCAAAGTTCCTTGCCAGGTGTTTAACGCCCGTTCAATGCGTGCTGCGAGATGTTGCTCATTTTGTGGCAGAGAAGTCATGCCGACGCCAGTTTTTCCAGCCAGTTCCAGGATATCGGCCAGATCCCGACGTTCTACCGGGCGAATAATCATCATAATCAAGGTCCTTTTTTACGGCGTTAATCCTACTGGCAAACCTGCGCAATCCCACGGGCAAGACGTGCCAGTCCCTCTTCGACGTCTGATTGAGAAATGATGAGAGAAGGAGCAAACCGCACCACGTCCGGCCCGGCAATCAGCGAAATCAGCCCGTGTTTGGCCGCGGCCTGAATAATGGCTTTGGATTGACCGGCATATTCGCGTTTTAACACGCAGCCAATCAGTAAACCGCTACCGCGGATCTCGGAGAACACGGGATAACGGGCGTTAATGTTTGCCAATCCCTGCTGGAACCACTGATGACGCTGCTTCACGCCGGATAGCACTTCGGGTGTGTTGATCAACCGCAGTACGGTTCCCGCCACGGCGCAGGCCAGCGGGTTGCCGCCGTAAGTGGTTCCGTGGCTACCAACGTTGAGCGCACCGGCAAAACGGTTGGTGGTCAGCATGGCAGCAATTGGGAAGCCGCCCCCCAAGGCTTTGGCACTGGTTAATACGTCCGGCGTTACGCCGTAATGCATATAGGCATAGAGTTCGCCGGTACGGCCGACGCCGGTTTGAACTTCATCAAAAATCAGCAAAGCGTTATGGCGATCGCATAAAGCACGCAGTCCGCGCAGGAATTCGGCGTCCGCCGGAACCACGCCACCTTCCCCCTGAATCGGCTCGACAATCACCGCGCAGGTTTGCTGATTGATCAACGCTTCCGCCGAGGCCAGATCGTTAAAAATGCCATGACTGATACCGCCTGGCAGCGGAGCAAAATCCTGCGAATATTTTGGCTGTCCACCAGCAGAAACGGTGAATAGCGTGCGGCCATGAAACGCGTTGCGGAAAGCCACGATCTGATTTTTCTCGCCCACTTGCCCCGGCAGGTTGGCGTAGGTATCTAACGCATACTTACGCGCCAGCTTCAGCGCCGCTTCGTTGGCCTCCGCACCGGAGTTACAGAAAAAAACCTTTTCAGCAAAAGTCGCGTCAATCAGTTGCTTGGCTAACCGCAGCACCGGTTCATTGGTATAACCATTGCCCAAATGCCACAGTTTTTCCGCCTGTTCATGCAAGGCAGCTTTAAGCGCCGGATGTCCGTGTCCCAAGGCATTGACCGCAATACCACCGGCAAAATCGATGTAAGATTTTCCTTCTTGATCCCACAGGGTTGCGCCTTCGCCACGAACCGGAATAAAGTCAGCCGGCGCATAGGTTGGCACTAGCCATTCATCAAATGATTGGCGGGTGACCGGGATTGGCTGTTCCATATAAACCTCTTTCTCAGCATGAGTTTGGGGTGTGAATGCTTACTGGCGAGCCAATGGCACTCTCTTTTGCCGCCGTCGCCTCACATTGATGGAGTGAGTACGGCGGAGGTAACATGTTATGTCGCGAAATGGCGACTACCGAAGTCGATTGAGTCGCCTTTCGTATATCCTGTTAACTATTCAGAATGAAACAGATTCACTTGATATAAAGTGTAGAGCAGCTTTTATGCTAGCAAGCCCAATATGTGAATAAAATGTATTTTTTTCGTAAAAACAAGAGTTTAAAATGCATAATTATGCAAAAGATGCAATTTATCGTGCATTAATTTATCAAGGAATGGCGTAATTACCGGGGGCTAGGCGAAACATTATTCAAATAATGTGAAGTTCTATTTTTGCTCTGCACGATCACATTTATGCAACACAATAATAACAGGCGTGTATGCTAACGCCCTATATATGGGCGGTGAATGCGTCAATTTAGTGCGTTTGTTCTGTCGAATTTGTGTCTGGTAGCAGGTCGATGGGTGAGCATTATTCTCACCCGCGATTTGGTTGGAAAAGAGTTAAGCGTGTTCGCGCTGTGAATATCCCTCTCTAACGACGCGCACTGAGCTGATAAACCAGTTGGCCGAGGGTTTTAATAGCCTGCTCGCTGTGGCTGCTCCATGGGAAGGAGGCATTGAGGCGGAAACAGTGATCAAACTGCTTCCCGGTAGTGAACATCCTCCCTGGCGCAATGCTGATCCCCTGCTCTAACGCGCGTAGATAAAGTTCATTGGTATTAAACGGCGGTTCCATTTCTACCCATAAAAAGAAACCACCGCCGGGATGACTGATTTTCACGTTTTGCGGGAAAGCTTCTGCAACCGCCTGATGCATGGTGTTCAATCGCTGTTCCATCACCCGCCGCAGGCGGCGCAGATGCGTATCGTACCCACCTTGAGTGAGATAATCGGCAATAGCCAGTTGAGTGGGCACACTGGCAGATACGGTGCTCATCAGTTGTAAATGCTGAATACGCTGAGCGTGAGCCCCCGCAGCCACCCACCCGACGCGAAAACCGGGTGCCAGACATTTGGAAAAGGAGGAACAGTGCAAAATTTGACGATGCTGATCCAACGCCTTGGCGGGCAGTGGTCGTTCCGCACCAAAATACAGCTCGCCATACACGTCATCTTCTATTAGCGAGATATTATTCTGCTGTAACAGGTTGACCAACCGCTGTTTATGGCTCCACGGCATGGTGGAACCCAGCGGATTCTGGAAATGAGTCATCAGCCAGCAAGCTTTAATCGGATATTGGCCGATAACCTGCTCCAAAGAATCCAGATCGATACCCAACTGCGGATGAGTGGTAATGGCAATGGCTTTTAATCGCAAACGCTCGATGGCCTGTAATGCGCCATAAAATGCCGGCGATTCAATCACGACCCAGTCTCCCGGCTCCGTCACCGCCTGCAAACTCAGGCTCAGAGACTCCATTGCGCCCGCGGTAATCACAATTTCTTCCGGCGAAACATTCATACCGCTGGCGGCGTAGCGTTGGGCAATATTCCTTCGCAGGCTCTCGTTACCCGGCGGCAGGTTAGTGACCGAGCTTTGTGGCGATATTTTCCGCGCTACGCTGGCCAGCGCTTTGGATAACCGCGGTTGCAGTAACAAACTGGGATCGGGGAAAGCAGAACCAAATGGGATAATCGCCGAATCTTTCCCCGCCTGTAGCACATCAAAGATAAAGGCGTTGATATCTACCTGCTCGGACAAATGCAGCTTGGTACCGCGTTGCGGCTGCGGTAGTTGGGTAGGTCGAGATGCCACATAGTAACCAGACTGCGGCCGCGCCACGATCCAGCCCTGACTTTCCAGCAGTTGGTATGACTGCACCACCGTCATCAGACTCAGCCCAGATTGCTTACAACTTTCTCGTAGCGATGGCAGTTTATCCCCGGCCTGCCATACTTTTGACTGAATTTGGGTACGAATCTGGCTGGCTAATTGCTCATATCGGGTCATAATTCATCTGTTATAGGTAATATTGCGTTAACTGTCACTATTATACCTACTTTAACCTGTGGTTAACTTGCTGCCAAGCCCGCCAGCCCGAAAAACCGCCTCGGGCATTGATGAACCCGCCGCATGACCGGTTTAGGATCTCAGCAATTGCCTCGAATAATTCTCCCACAGGGACAGGGTTTTCCGGTTCGGCGCTATCTGTTTCACGGCGATAACCATCACCTGCCGCGTTATTGCGATATACCGCTATGAAAAATAAAAGGAAGTACCATGTTTGATAAGGGGTCCCTATGTTTGGGTTAACTGCACTAGAACTGGCCCGCATTCAGTTCGCTTTCACCGTTTCGTTTCACATTATTTTTCCGGCAATCACTATCGGTTTAGCCAGCTTTCTGGCGGTGCTGGAAGGACTGTGGCTAAAAACCAAAAATCAGGATTACCGCGATCTTTACCATTTCTGGTCGAAAATCTTTGCGGTTAACTTCGGCATGGGCGTGGTGTCCGGTTTGGTTATGGCCTACCAGTTCGGCACCAATTGGAGCTTTTTCTCCGAATTTGCCGGCAGTATCACCGGCCCCTTGCTGACTTATGAAGTGTTAACCGCCTTCTTCCTCGAAGCCGGTTTTCTTGGTGTGATGCTGTTCGGTTGGAATCGCGTTGGCCCCGGCCTGCACTTTTTTGCTACCTGCATGGTGGCGCTGGGCACGCTGATGTCCACCTTCTGGATTTTAGCCTCCAATAGCTGGATGCAAACGCCGCAAGGCTTTGAAGTGGTGAACGGGCAGGTGGTACCGCTGGACTGGATTGAAGTGATCTTTAACCCGTCATTCCCTTATCGATTGGCACACATGTCTACCGCCGCCTTCCTGTCCTCCGCCTTCTTTGTCGGGGCGTCTGCCGCCTGGCATTTACTCCGTGGTCGCGATACTTCCGCCATGCGTAAAATGCTGTCAATGGCGATGTGGATGGCGCTGATCGTCGCGCCGATTCAGGCGCTGATTGGCGATGCACACGGCTTGAATACGCTGAAATATCAGCCAGCTAAAATTGCCGCTATCGAAGGACATTGGGAGAATCATCCCGGCGAGGCAACGCCGTTGGTGCTTTTCGGTCTGCCGGATATGGAGCAGGAAAAAAACCATTTCGCTCTGGAAATCCCCTATTTGGGTAGCCTGATTCTGACTCACAGCCTGGATAAACAGGTGCCCGCGCTGAAATCCTTCCCGCCAGAAGATCGCCCTAACGTACCCGCGGTGTTCTGGGCCTTCCGTATTATGGTGGCATTGGGGATGTTGATGATTGTGGCTGGCGTGTGGAGTCTGTGGTTACGCTGGCGCGGCGGTTTATACCAAAACCGAGCTTTCCTAAATTTTATCCTGTGGATGGGACCGTCCGGTTTGATCGCTTTGCTGGCCGGATGGTTTACCACTGAAATGGGACGCCAGCCTTGGGTAGTCTATGGGTTGATGCGAACTAAAGATGCGGTTTCCGGCCACGGCGAAATCCATATGAGCATCACGCTACTCGCCTTCCTGCTGGTGTATTGCTCGGTGTTTGGCGTGGGTTACGCCTACATGATGCGCCTGATTCGCAAAGGCCCGGTCAAACACGAAGGTGATTCACCGGAACAAGGCGGCCCAGGCCAACAGCGTACTCCGGCACGACCGCTGTCCGCCGTCAGTGACAGCCTAGACAATAACCATTCTGAAAGCCGCAGGAGCTAATTATGGGTATGGATCTTCCACTAATCTGGTTCGTTATTATTGTTTTCAGCACCATGATGTATGTGGTGATGGATGGTTTCGATCTAGGCATCGGCATGCTTTTCCCGTTGGTGAAAGACAGCCGTGATAGAGATTTGATGATGAACAGCGTAGCCCCAGTTTGGGATGGTAACGAAACCTGGCTGGTTCTTGGCGGGGCGGCGCTGTTTGGCGCATTCCCCTTGGCCTATGCGGTGATTTTGGACGCGCTAACCATCCCTCTCACCTTGATGCTATTAGGGCTGATTTTCCGTGGTGTCGCCTTCGAATTTCGCTTTAAGGCTACGCCGGAAAAACAGCATATCTGGGATAAAGCGTTTATTGGCGGATCATTGCTGGCTACCTTTACCCAAGGCGTGGTTCTGGGCGCCTTTATCAACGGGTTTGAAGTCACGGGCCGCGCCTATACCGGCGGTTCTTTCGACTGGTTGACGCCTTTCGCTCTGTTCTCCGGCTTGGGGCTGGTCGTGGCTTACTCGCTGTTGGGCTGTACCTGGTTGGTGATGAAAACCGAAGGCCATTTACAAGATACCATGCTGCGCTTGGCTACGCCGCTGACCTTACTCCTACTGCTGGTTATCGGCGCGATTAGCCTGTGGACGCCGTTGGCGCACCCGCAAATTGCCGAACGTTGGTTTAGTTTGCCTAATCTGTACTGGTTCCTGCCGGTGCCTATTCTGGTGTTGGTCGCCACCTGGGCGCTGTTGCGCAGCGTCAAAAATCGCGGCCACTATGCGCCCTTCCTGCTGACGCTGCTACTGGTATTCCTCGGCTACAGCGGTTTGGGCATCAGCGTCTGGCCTTATCTGATTCCGCCATCCATTACTTTCTGGGCCGCCGCTGCGCCCATGCAAAGCCTCGGCTTTATGCTGGTCGGCGCGCTGTTTATTATCCCGATCATTCTGGTTTATACCTTCTGGAGCTACTACGTGTTCCGGGGAAAAATCAATCACGATCAGGGCTATCACTGATTTCTCCGGGCTGGCGATCCCAGCCCGTTCGGATTCATTTGAACAACAGGAAATCCTATGTTTAAAAAAACGGCTCCCGCTTCGACAAGGCTGTCAACACCGGCACCTTGGTGGAAAAAATTGGGCTGGCTGGTGTTGATTTGGTGCGGCAGCGTATTAGCCCTACTGGCCGTCTCCATGCTGTTCCGTATGCTGATGACCGCTGCGGGAATGAAGAGCCATTAGCACTAACACTTTATCCACAAAAACGGTAAGGTAGCGGCGTTTATTGCTCAAAGGAATTCCGCTGAATGAAACGCTACCTGATCCCGATTGTTAATCAGGTTGCCCTGCTAATGCTGTTTTTAGGCCTGCTGGGACTGGCCGGCATGAGTATCTCTTCGTGGATGGCTCAAAGTATTCAGGGTAACGCCCACGCTATCAATAAGGCCGGGTCACTACGCATGCAAAGCTACCGTTTGCTGTCGATGGTGCCGCTGGATAGCCATGATTTACCCTATCTCGATGCGCTGGAGCAGGATAAAACCAGCGCTGACCTGCAACAATCCCTACAGCGGGAAGGATTAACCGAACAGTACCAGCGACTAAATCAGTACTGGATCCAAACTCTTAAACCTCGTTTACAGCAGGCTCAACGCCCCGAAGACGCGGCTGAGCAGGTTGCCAATTTCGTCCACCAGTTGGATGCACTGGTACTCGCCATCGATCACAAAACGGAACAGCGTATTGTTCTGGTATCCGTCATCCAATGGATTTTCATCGCGCTGACCCTGATCCTGCTTCTCGCCACAACCTTTTATCTACGTCGCCGTTTGCTTCGCCCATGGCTGCAACTGATCACCATGGCTAATGCCATTGCCCGAGGGGATTTTAGCCATCGTTATTCCCTGACTCGTCACCGTGACGAAATGGGCACACTCGGTCTGGCATTAAATCGCATGTCGCAGGAACTCTCATTGATTTATGCCGACTTGGAACAGCGAGTGGCTGAAAAAACCGCTGATTTACAGCAGAAAAATCAGGTGCTGGCCTTTCTTTACCAAAGCAGCCAGGAATTACATACCCACCAGCCGCTGGCGGATCGTTTAGAACCCATAATCAATCAGCTGAAGTTATTAACGCCGCTGAAAAACATTCAGATTTGCCTGTATAAAAATGGGGGCGAAGGTCAGGCCAACCCGCTGCATACTGCCCAGGGAACCATTATCAGCAGTCACGAGCTGGAGAACGCCTTGACGCCAGATCAACAGTGGGAATCCCTGAGTTGGAGCCTGAGCGATAAGCTGGAACAATACGGCTTATTATTGGCTAAACAGCCGGTGAATCACCCTTTGAGTGATGAACAGTTGCAGCTGATCCACATGTTGGTAGAACAGTTGACCAGTACGCTGGCGCTTGAGAGTCAGGCTAAACATCAACAGCAATTACTACTCATGAACGAACGCTCGGCCATTGCCCGCGAGCTCCACGATTCTATTGCTCAATCCCTTTCCTGCCTGAAAATTCAGATAAGTTGCCTGCAGCAGCAAACCAGGGATCTGCCAGAAGCCAGTCAGATATTGATGCAGCAAATGCGCGAAGAGTTAAATATCGCCTATCGCCAGCTAAGAGAATTGTTAACCACCTTCCGGCTTAAACTGAGCGAAGCTACGCTAAGCGCCGCGTTAGAGGCAACCGCCGCCGAGTTCAGCGAACGTATCGGTATTCCGGTTAATCTAGATTATCAGTTACCTAATGATGGGGTTCCTGTTCATCAGTCTATTCATTTGGTGCAGGTCGCTCGCGAAGCTTTGAGCAATATCTATAAACACGCTCAGGCTACCGAGGTTTCCATACGGGTTTATCGCGATAACGATGAGGTGGTGATGGTGGTTCAGGATAATGGGTTGGGTATTGGCGACAGTAGCGCACGGCCCAACCACTACGGGCTGATGATTATGCAAGATCGCGCGAACAATCTGGGCGGACACTGTGAAATACGCCAGCGGCCAGAAGGCGGCACCGAAGTACGAATTCAATTTACTCCGGATAATGACGATCTAGTTTGATTGAAATCCTAAATAAATACGGGCGGAGGAATTTCCCCGCCGCCTACTTTTAAATCTGATAATCGATAGCGCCTTGATCCCTTTCTTCTGCCAGTACCTGATATTTAATATTCTGCGCTGCCAGAGTCGGATGACGCAGCAGAATACATAGCCAGATAAATTACAAACCTAATAGTCATTCGCAATAATCCCGTCACGGCACGTTCTATAGCACTTTCGGTTCATGCAAATAATTATCATTCACACAACTCAGTGATACAATTGTTTCATCTATTCCGCTGCGCCCCAATTAGCTGAATATCCAATAGAATGAAAAGGATGAGAGAGTGACTACAGACACCACCGCCAATCAGCCCGCGAAACGCCCGACGCCACCTCGTTTGATACAAGTTAAAGAAGTGCTGGATATTTCACCACACCTGCGACGTATTACTTTCCACAGTGATTCATTAGCTGACTATCCAGCAGACTGCGCCGCTTCGCATCTGAAAGTATTTTTGCCTCAGCCGGGACAAACCCAACCCGCATTGCCGGTGTTGACCGATAAAGGCCCTATCTGGCCGGAGGGGGAAATGCGGCCGATTGTACGCACGTATACGGTACGCGCGGTGCGCCCTGCTTCCGGTGAAATTGATATTGAATTCGCCATGCACGATCATCCAGGTCCGGCGGTAGATTTTGCCCGCCATGCTCAGAAAAATGACTGGATCGGCATCAGCAATCCCGGTGGCCCACAGCCGATGTTACCTCCAGCACTGCATTATTATCTGGTTGGCGACCCTTCCTCCCTGCCAGCTATCGCCGCTCTGTTGGAAACCTTGCCTGCTCACGCGCAAGGTCAGGTCATCGTGCGCGTAGATAGCGCGCATGATGTGCTGGATTTAGATAAACCAGCTGGCGTTGAGCTAAATTGGGTTATCGGAGGAACCGAGAAAACTCATGAAATCGTCACTCAATTCTGTTCTTTCGCCTTGCCTACGGAAAATGTGATGTTTTGGCTGGCCGGTGAAGACAAGTTAGTGGTGCTACTACGCCGCTATTTGCGCCGCGAAAAAGGCTGTGAACGCGAACAGCTTTACGCCGTCCCTTACTGGCGCGAAGGGATGAATGAAGAGGCTTACCATCAGAAGCGCCATGATGTGATGGATAATCTCGACGGTTAAATTTCGAAATAAATCCTATATCCACTTGGACATATCGCCCTGATATGTCCATTCTTAATAAGCTAATTAACCAAATATCATTGTTTTTTAAAAAACGTGTAAAGAAACTCTGCCAAACCCTTGTTATTTGCTAATCTTAGTCTCTTTTTTTTGTAAATAGTCGCTTTATGTGCGTCAAACGGAGTTAACGCCACTTTAGAGCTATAAAATAATAAGGAGCGCACCTCAAATGAAGTCGCAAAACGATCCTGGCCGATCTAAATCTCGCCATCATGAGTATTCCCTGATTTTACCTGTTATCGCATTGGCTATTCTCAACGTCTGGGGCGATACCAACAACTTCACCGCTATCATTGTCATTAACCTGATTGCTCTGGTCGCCATTCTTAGCAGCGCTTTCAGCGTGGTTCGCCATGCCGACGTGCTGGCTCATCGCCTCGGTGAACCCTACGGATCGCTGATTCTTAGCCTCTCCGTCGTGGTACTGGAGGTGAGCTTAATTTCCGCTATGATGGCCACGGGTGACGCTGCCCCAGCGCTAATGCGGGATACGTTATATTCCATTATTATGATTGTGATTGGTGGGCTGGTCGGTGTGTCTCTGCTTTTGGGCGGCCGAAAATTTGCCACTCAGCACGTTAATTTAGTCGGCATCAAACAATATTTAATGGCAATATTCCCATTAGCCATTATTGTTCTGGTTTTGCCTTCTACCCTACCCGACGGAAATTTCAGCGTCGCGCAAGCGCTAGTCGTAGCAATGATTTCTGCGGCCATGTACGGCGTCTTCCTGGTTATTCAAACCAAGACTCACCAAAGTCTGTTTGTCTATGAACACGAAGATGAAAGCGATGATCCGAGCGATCCGCACCACGGAAAACCTTCATCACACAGTAGCCTGTGGCATACCTGCTGGCTGCTGGTACACCTGATCGCCGTTATTGCGGTCACCAAGTTTGACGCCAACCCGCTGGAAAGTTTATTGACTGAACTGAATGCGCCGGCCAAATTTACCGGCTTCCTGATCGCCTTATTAATCCTGTCACCAGAAGGTTTGGGCGCATTGAAAGCCGTATTGGCTAATCAGGTTCAGCGGGCAATGAACCTATTCTTCGGTTCCGTATTAGCCACTATTTCCCTGACGGTTCCAGCCGTTACCCTGATTGCGGTATTAACCGGACAGGAATTAACCTTTGGTCTGGAAGCCCCCCATATGGTGGTGATGGTCAGCGTATTAGTGCTTTGTCAGGTGTCGTTCTCCAGCGGGAGAACCAACGTGTTAAACGGCACGGCGCATTTGGCACTGTTCGCCGCTTATATGATGACCATAATGCTGTAATTCCGAATCGACACAAATAATCTAGGGCAAGCTTATGGCTTGCCCTTTTTATTTATATCCGACGATGCCTGACTAGCTGTTAACTGAATAAATGCACTGTGCCAAATAAACGCTGTTCTATGGCATCCAATATCCCATTGGACACACATCAGTCATAATTCTGTTCTCCATCGAAAGAAACCAAAGAACGTACTTCGTGCCCAACCCGATATTGATATTTTTCGCTCTGCTGTTCCATCGGTGGTTGCTGCTGCGAGGTGCATCCCACCAACAATATCAGACCCAATAGCAGACCTGCCCGTGGTTTCCCTATTTTTAATGACGACACACCAATGAGACGAGTGGTTATTTCCATATCTCACCTCTTCCCACTCTTTATTAAGGCAGCATTAAGCCCAGGCGTTTTATCATGAACACCATTTGGGTTAAATAACCAAAGAGTCGCCCAGATTTTGCTGATTCACTCTCGTAGCCAGTGCTAATAAGGCCTGAGGATTCACGCCAGCGAAATTGAATGATGCAAATAAGGCCAATATTTTATCGTTTGGAATCCTTGCGCTTCAAAGCGACAAATCTCATGTTTGACGATAATATTTCGGCACAAGAGTCATTTTTTTAGCAAAAATACCTGACAGCGGTGAAAAAATCAGGCCCCCGATAGTAATATCGGAGGCCTGTAGAACATTAAAATAGTCTGTCGTACAACCTACCTGTTGAACGGCTAGCGGTTGTACTGCCAATTACGCTAGCGTTTATTCCAACCTATCCCACCGTCGATTCTAAAATAGCTCCGCGTCCATCAATCTGTTTTAGCATCTCGCGACAGTATTATCAGGTATAGGCATTTAATGTGCGTTGGCACAATGCGGAACGCACGCAGTCTTGTTTGTCGAAACGAATAATGCCGATCATTTCATCCTCGGAGAAACGTTCCAGCGCATCACTGAGGCCAGATTTCACGCCGCGCGGTAAATCGCATTGGGTAACATCACCGTTAACGATTACCGTCACATTTTCACCCAATCGGGTCAGAAACATTTTCATCTGACTGGCGGTTACGTTCTGAGCTTCATCCAGAATCACTACCGCATTTTCAAACGTCCGTCCGCGCATATAGGCAAAGGGAGCAATCTCAACTTTACCGATTTCCGGGCGCAGGCAATATTGCATAAATGACGATCCTAAACGGCGTAGTAGAATGTCATAAACCGGACGGAAATAAGGCGCAAACTTCTCGGAAATATCACCGGGCAGGAAACCCAGATCTTCATCAGCCTGCAATACAGGTCTGGTAACAATAATCCTATCTATCTCTTTATGAATTAGCGCTTCCGCCGCTTTGGCAGCACTAATAAAAGTCTTACCACATCCCGCTTCGCCGGTGGCAAAGATGAGCTGTTTACTGGCTATGGCTTCCAAGTAATGACCCTGAGCTTCGGTTCGTGCCAAAATAGCGGAGGTATCGCGGCTGTCTCGCGCCATACCGATAGATTCAACACCGCCCATTTGAACTAACGATGTCACATTCTCTTCCTCACGTTGACGATGACTACGTGAATCACGTCTAATCACGCGTTTCGCTTCACGACGAGCTTTGATCACTGCTTTTTGTCTTCCCATAGTGGCACCTTACAGTTTGTTTCACCTACCGCAGCAGTCATTGCCTGCGCGATTATGTTTCACATACGGATTAGGTTTTGGCTTCCTTTGCAGCCAATAAGAGCCAATAAAAAATGCAAATAACCTGAACGATAAACCGTACTGGGTTTTGTCTGGTTCAGATTAATGCAGGAGGAACTTATCAGGGATGAACATAAAAAATCAGAGGGAGGGTTTTGGATCTTGGTTGACAATTCAGGGTCGGTGAGCCGGCCCTCGTTACAACGAGTTTCTGTAGTAAATACTTGGTTTTGTCTCAACAGCCCAAACAAGGACTTTACCATTAGCGATCCTCGCAGTGATAAACAACAGCCTAAGCTGTACACCGTGTGAAAATTACCGCCAGATGATTACAGTATAATGACACTCTCACATTTCGCGTGCTGCAAGTGTAAAAAAATATAATTTATTTATGCTGTACGTTTTTTGTTCTTATTAAAACATGGTCGGTTTCCGTTATTTACCCTTTGCCTGTCTCCAACATAATAGCAATCGACAATAGTGCCAATGTACACATTAACCCTATAAGCCTCCCTGCTCATAGAACACGCAATCGCCTGAATAACTCAAGGCAGCGAATAGCTTAAATCGCCGTTTGAAAATCCTGTAAGCGTCTCTTTTGTTTTCCGTCAGCAGTGAAATTTTCTGTGGATAACCATTGTGTTATCGCTCGTTTAACCTCCGGCCATTCACCATCGATAATCGAGAACCAATCGGTATCTCTATTACGCCCTTTTACCACTATGGCCTGTCTGAATTGGCCTTCGTATTTAAAACCATAGCGTTTAGCCGCATTCCGAGAAGGCTCATTGCAGGAATCACATTTCCATTCACAACGGCGATAACCTAAGGTATCGAACACGTAGCTGAGTAAAAGATATATGGCTTCGGTTCCGGCAGAGTTTCTTTTCAGTAATGGAGACCAATTAACCGAGCCTATCTCAATTACGCCATTGTTATTATCAATACGCATCAAAGCCACTGTGCCTATTACATGGCCTCCATGCGTATCCATCACGGCATAATGCACGGCATCGGTAGCGTTAATCATGCTTAGCATATAGTCATGAAACTCAGCCTCTGTTTCCGGACGCGCTTTGAAGAGATAAGTCCAATCGCGGTCATCTTCTATACTGTGATAAGCCTGATACAGCTGTTTTTCATGCTTGGCCATATTGACGGGTTCCAGATAACAGAAACGACCGTTCAGCACTTCTTTTTGCGGTAACAATGCGCCTTGCCAATCTGCCAATTCGTCGCCAATTGCTTGTCCAAACTCATTTAATCTCACGGCTATCCCTCTTTATACATTGAAAACGCTCGCCATCTTTTTCCCGGTTCCAAGCTAGCATAAGCGAAAGAAAAAAGGAGGAACGTGACAGTATTATTCGTCAACTATTGATCATGAAATCAACGGTAAACGATTCCGCTCTCGCTGTTGCATTTATTCCTAAATGGGGTGTAATAAACGTAAAATGATTTACCCAAAGAAAAGAATACGACACACTTAAGGCTAACTACTTAAATTTACGGTTAAAAATATGCCTGACTTTATTCGTCCCAAGCTCACGCTGCCTGATAACCAGAGTAAACTTCTGCTCCATTCCTGCTGCGCGCCTTGCTCCGGCGAAGTTATGGAAGCACTAAATGCGTCAGGCATCGAGTACACCATCTTCTTTTATAATCCGAATATTCATCCCAAACGTGAATATTTGATCCGTAAAGACGAGAATATCCGCTTCGCGGAGAAGCATAATATTCCTTTTATTGACGCCGATTACGATAGCGATAACTGGTTCGAACGCGCCAAAGGGATGGAGAAGGAACCTGAGCGAGGCATTCGCTGCACCATGTGTTTCGATATGCGTTTTGAACGCACTGCGCTATACGCCTATGAACACGGTTTTAACGTCATTTCCAGCTCATTGGGCATTTCCCGCTGGAAAAATATGCAGCAAATAAATGACTGTGGCAAAGGTGCGGCGGATAAATATCCGGGGATACGTTATTGGGATTATAACTGGCGAAAAATGGGCGGTTCATCGCGCATGATTGAAATCAGTAAGCGGGAAAAATTCTATCAGCAGGAATATTGTGGCTGCATTTATTCCCTACGCGATTCCAATCTACACCGCAAAACGCAGGGGCGAGATATCATCCGCATCGGCACCTTATATTACGGCGATGATAACGAAGAATCCTAACCACTCACCGATGATAAAGCATCAGGATAAAGTCAGCATCCCCCAGCCTGGCCGAGGGATGCTTATCTCAGAATATTTAACTTAATGACGGTTGCCGAGTTTCACATCCACCAAACGTCCATCCTCATCGTTATACAGAACGAAATTATTACCGCCTTTTAATTCAGCAATTAATTCAGCCTGAACCGATAAGGTGCTGGCTAATTCATGATCCTCTAAATGAGGACGATGCTGACGACGCTCAACCCGCCAACGAACCTGGTTATATTTCGCCCACGCAATCAGTACCAAGGCGTTAAATAGCGCAATCAGTAAATAAATCACGATGGTACTTAACCCTTCCAGCAGATAGATATGCAGCGGAATCGTCCCCGCGTGCGGGGCATGATGGACAGTGGCAAGCAACCCATTGACAAACAGATAGATAAAACCGCACCAGGCAAACGCGGTAATGATGATATCTATCAATTTCGGCAGCAAACGCTGCTCGGTTTGAATCAGAGGCGCACTCATTCTTTGATTCTCCCAATACCGCGATCCGGACTGACCCACCGGGCACGCTTACGTTTCACTTTCAGCATCACTTTTGGGAAAGCGACCAGCGTAGTAAATAAACTCAGCATCCAGTACACCATCGGATACCAAATGATCCAGAACAGCGACATGCCCAGTTTCGGCTCATAACGGCGTTCAATTACCAAACTAATGGCGAACTGGAGCAAACAGGTCAATGCTAGCACCATGCCGGTAAACGCCGGCGGGAATATATTCTCCACATGAATACCCGGCGGCAATGGCACCACAAAGCCAACGAAGAACAACAGAATACTGATGGCGTAGGTAAAGGCCCAGGTAATAGAAAGCGAATATTCGAGGAACAGTATCCACATCCGACGATTACGCCAGCGCCACAGCTTGAACATATTCTTCAGGAACACTTCTGCACCGCCCTGCGCCCAACGCAAACGTTGTTTCCACAATCCCCGCAAGGTTTCTGGCATCAGAATCCAGCACAGGCCGCGCGGTTCAAAGAACACTGCCCAATGCCGCACCTGTAACTTCCAGCTGATATCGATATCTTCGGTAATCATGTCTGGACTCCAATATCCCACGTCGGCCAGCGCCCTACGGCGGAAAGCCGCAACAACGCCGGAAACGGTGAATACCTGCCCATACACCCGCTGAGTGCGCTTAATCAGACCGATAATGGAAGAAAACTCCCCGACCTGAATACGCCCAATTAATGTGGAACGGGTACGAATACGCGGGTTTCCCGTCACTGCCCCCACCCGTGGATTTTCAATCATCGGAGCAACCAAATACGGCACCGCATGTTTATCCAGCAGCGCATCCCCATCGATGCACACCAGATATTCACTGCGCGCGGCGGCTGTGCCCATTTGCAGAGCAACCGCTTTACCCTGGTTTTGAGCCAGATGCAGCACCCTCAGGCGGCTATCTTCCTTTTGCAGTTCATCCAACACTTCGCCGGTGTTGTCGCTGGAGCCATCATTAATGGCGATCACTTCGATATTCTGATAGGTCTGCGCCAGCGCCGCGTGAATGGTCTCCCGCGCGTTCAATCCCTCGTTAAAGCATGGGATAAGAATGGAAACCAGCGGATTACCTTTCAGTTCCGGTGGTTCAACATCGCCCCCCCACGGCCAATGCCGCTCACGACGTAGCCAGAAGTAGACCCCTCCGGTTATCCAGATTCCTGACATAAATAACGGGTAGAAAAACACGAAGTTGAGCAGAACATCCCCGGTGAACATCAATACCATTCCCGCTGGGATACTCAACACTAAACATAAGATAATAAAAGCAATTATTCTATCTGTCATTTGAGTGGGTACCAGGCTGATGAGAGCGCAGGACGGATAGTCTCCAGCTGTGGTTCGCTGGTAATGAAGTTATCCGGGTAGTAACCAAAGTTTTGCGCGCCATTAAGCTGCAATTGGCGCATCCAATCAGCCAACACTTCGCCGCTGATTTCATCCTGCCCCTCGGCTTTTCTCCAGTTCAAGGCTTGCAATTCAAAGACGGTTTTATCCAAAGCCCCCGGCCGTTTAGCCACGGTTTTCACCATATTCGCCAGCCATTCGTCAGATTTAGACATTGGCACGCCTTCCATCAACGGCATCGCCATCGGTGCTACCCAGTCATAATTCGCCAGGAACTCATCGAAGTTTTGGGCAAACCAGGCTTCACTTTTTGGATCGATAATCGGCATAGCGTAGATATTGCGGGCAGATTTAATCTGCGGCCCACGAATCGCTTTGGTGTGCTCCATTAACTGATTGGTGAAATCAGTTAAATACTGGCTCTTAAACCGAGTCCAGCGGTTGAAGGTTTCCGGGTTCTGACGAATAGCCTGAATGGAATCAGGGAAACCGGCCTTTTTGTAAGCCGCCATCGCATCCGGAGAAGCATCCTCAAAATCGCTCATCAGAGCGTCATCGTGGAATAGAATGCCTGAGAACGGCGCATAACGCGCCAAATCTTCATACACTTCAATAATGCGCTGACGGTTGACCGCATTAAACGGCGTCAGGCGATGATACGCCTTGGGATCGACATCAACCTTTTCGGTTTCAATATTTATCCGTTGAATGCGCGGCAGTTTAGGATCCATTTCGAAGGCCAGAACCGGCATCCAGGCATAAACCCGCACCTCAGCGCGAGAGGCCAGCTGCCATGAAACCCGGTTAAACAAATCAGCACGCATCGGTATCCAACGGTTAGGGAAATACACCTGACGAATATTCCCGTCGCCTTTTGGATCAGAGAATGCCTGTAGGAACACGGTATTTATCCGAAGGTCATAAATGCGCTGAATCAGTTTATCCAGATTTTTCCCTTGCTGGACAGGATCGGGATCGTAGAGATAATCCAGATCAACGTGCGCCACGCGCATGATCTCTTTTTCCTGCACGCTATTGACGGACTGCGCAAAATCTTTGATGGGAGGATTATTGCTGATCAAAATGCGTGGAATACTCATTAAATTATTCACGTTGCCAATACCCGGCTCCAACGTGAAGGCCAGTTGATAACCGTGGTTGGCGACAATTTCCAGCGCCGTGCCCCCTGCCGCACCATACGGCCAGACCCAAGCCCGCGGCGATTTTCCCGTAGCCTGTTTGATCCGCTCAGTAATCAGCGCCACGTCTTTTTCCATGCGTTGACGATAAGCGGCTTCCGATTCGTAGGTTTGAGTTTTACGATCGTAAATACGGCTCACCGCCGCCGGTTCGGTATTCCCTTGCGGGTTGCCGTTGGCACCATAGTGAGAAGCATAGGTATGCGCACCAATTTCGACTAAACCAGAGCGCGACATTTCGCGGATCTGATCCCAGGTAGCAAAGCGCTTGCGGTCAGTCATTAATCCGCCAAAGTTCACCTTTTTATCCATCGGCGTATCCAACCAAGTGCCAACCGGTGCCAATAAGGCCGGCCAGTTATAGGCGATCAACAGCGGATAAACTCTTTCGTAAAAGCTGCTGTAACCGTCATCAAACGTCAGTAAAACGGCCTTTTTCGGCAAAGGTTTACCGCCATTACGCGCGGTTAAAATCTGCTCAATGGAGACCGGAACATAGTTATTGTTCCGCAGCCAGGCAAATTGATCGTTCAATGCGCTGCTACGCACGCTGAGGTAGCGCTGATCGGCAGCTACGTCTTCCACGTCGTGGTAGGCGATAACCACAAAGTCATTGGTTTTCCAAGGTTTTTCACTTTGCGGCAACGTCCGCATCGCCGGTGGGGTAAACTCTGGAATATCTGACTCCGCGTAAGAGGCAGGCACCAGCGTTACTATCCCAACCACGAGCAGCCGGATTAAGAATGAGAATGTCGGCATGGCGAGGATTCCTTAAAAGCGATAGTTCATGTCAAAAGATAGCTGGACGTCACGTTCCCGTTTCCCATCGTACGGGCGCTTATCCCAGGTTACGGAAACACCGGTATCCACTACGTCATTCCACTGAATGCGCTGTCCATAACCCACGGAGGTTACGGCTCCGGTTCCGTAATTTTTTTCCCAATACGTCCCGGCTCCGAGCTGAAGCTGTTGGCTCCAGACGGTTTTATAACGACGGTACATAATGTGGTCGAAAGTTAGCGACGGCACGGCAGAGAAGTCCCTTTTCGGGTTGTAATACAAGGTGTCTTCTTTGGTATTTTGGCTACTGGACAAATCCAGATTCAGATCGACGGACAAGTACGGCGCGGTATACACCCGCTGGCGACCGTTGAACGCGTATTCCCAACGATGGTTACCGTCAGAGAAGTGTGACGGTGTCACGCTTAGCTGTGCATCCTGACGATCGCTGCCATTCCAACGGACAAACAGGTTTGCGCTGTCCGAATTAACGTTATTTTTCAAGGCACGAAGCGGCGTGTTTTTTGCCAGTTTCTCCGCAGAACCTCCGATGCGCCAATGGTCATTGAAGTCATGCCAAGCGGATAAGCGCCCGCCGACCTTATTGCCATAACCATAATTATGGTTGGCGACCTCAGCTTCTACCCAGTTATTGCGAGCAGTAAATTCGGCCCCTAAACGTAGCACCCGGTTGATGCCACGGCCTTCTTCGAAATGGCTATTATCAAAGGAACCGCCGGTAAATACGCGCCAGTTTTCATCAATGGGCGGGCTATACAATAGCGCCTCAATGCCCTGATCGTTTTTACCGCTGAGTGGACTATCCGATGCCAAAGTGCGTCCGCCGGAAATGCGCAGCTCCGACATATGGCGAATCTGACGTTGACGAGCCAGCTCCTGAGTTGTGACGTTTTCCGGCACGCGGGCAACCAGATCGTCAATCAGTAATTCAAACTGCCGCCATTCTTGCAACTCCAGCGCGGTTTCAGCCTGCGCCGCCTCAAGAGTAATACTGCTCGGCTCCAGGCTTTCAACTTGCTTCAGTTCTCTTTCTGCCCGACGCGGCCAGCCGCGCGTGGCATACACTTTGGCTAATGCAATTCTCAGATCCATATTGACCGGCGCGGTACCGGTCAGCTTGGTTAAACGACGTTCAGCCGCCGGTAATTCATCAGAATTAACTTCCGATTGGGCCAACAAAAACTGCCCCTCCAACCATTCATCATTTGGTGTTCTGACCGGCAGGTTATACATAAACAGCTGATAAGGTGCCTGATTGCTCACCGCATTGGCAAAGGCCTGAGCTTTATCCAGTTGCTCGCTCTCCAGCAACGCGTAATAAGTGGCATCAATATCTTCCAGTCCCATATTCTTCGCAACGGTTTTGCCGTCTTTGAAGTACATGTCGCTGAGAATGGCCGCCGCTTTTTCCGGCTGACGACGGTCGATATAGGCGCTAGCCGCCCAGCGCTGCGCGTAGCCTGGCAGGGTATAACCTTCACGCTGCATCGCTTCATAATCGTTAATCAGACGGGTCATTTGCGCGCGAGCCAACATTGCCCCCAGTCGGTCAATACGCGCCTGTTGATAGTCCGTCTGGGTTTCGGGGTTGTTCTGCCACGCGATCAGCAGCGCAAGATAGTGTTCCAACGCTTGATCGGCCAGATCAAAACGCTGTTGTTCGCTGCGTGTCGGCAGGCTAGCCTGGCGTACTTTTTCCGCCAGCGCGTCTCTTTCAAGCTGCCGCATCTGCGCCGGAGTGAATAGTTTGCTATTTTCCTGCGCAACTTTTAATGCGGGAGCCGCCACACGGTTCTTTTGCAGCATGGCAACATGATTCTTTATCACTTCGGGGGAGACCGGTGTAAAATCCATCGCCTTGGTCGCCGCTTCCAGTGCAGCGTAGTGACGATTGGCCGCGCTGTGCAAATAGGACAGCGCCAGATAGCTCTGGGCAGAAGGCGTTCTCTTCACCAATTCGGTGGCTTTTTGCAATGCCTCTTTATCACGACCGGCGTCAGCCTGAGTCATGATCATCGCACTGATCAATTCGGTGTTATTAGGATCAGCTTTCAGGCTGGCCTGCCAAAGTGCTAACGCCTGATCCCAACGTTTTTGATTACGATAGGCGCGCGCGACCGCAGCCAATCCTCTGGCCGGTATTTGCATACTGGATTGATAACGTTGATAAATGGCAATAACGTCATTATCGTGCCCTGCCCAACCGGCAATTTGTAGCCAGTCGGCAACCTGCCCGCTATTAAGCATTCCTGCAGAAGACGCTTTTTGTAGAAAATCTAGAATTGGCGTGGTATTGCCATCCCTTGCTTGAATAATTAATGAATCATAGTGTGTATCTGCGACAACTGGATTAACTGCTAGCCCTGAAACAAATAATGCCAATAAAGTCATTCTGGGTCTTTGAAATGGACGCAGCAGCGTTAATATCGCTTTACTCATTTTATAACCCTTTAGCGAACGTTTTGTTTAATGATAAAACAGCACTATCGAGCAACATCCGTATCCCAATAAAAACAAGGTGAGATTCAGCTGAGATGAAAAGATTGCAAGATGTTAATTATAGTATCTTAAAGAAAATACGCCTGTCGATTTCTTACAAAGATAATTTATTCAAAAAGTAAGGTCAATAGCCTGACTTAACCGATATTTAAAGGCCATCCACCTGCATTCTTGCCACATAAAGCACAATAAACAACTGAATAGTCCAAATCTACGCAATTCCTTAGCGCAAAATATCGCGCCAAGCAGACAAAATGAAGATTTGAAAAAACAACAAAAAAAACTTAAAATTCAACAAGTTGCATAACAAGATGTCAAAATAAAGCAGAACGCGCCTAGAAATAAGTAGTTTATTGACCTAGATATAATTACGGAAAAGAATATTTATATTAAAAGATAGGGAAATTCATTTATTCCAATAAGCTTATTGATTTTTTATAGACACGTGCTTTTATCATCCATAGCCCGCCCTATTCAGGGCTAATCTATTGAATTGGTTAGCGTTCTATTTTTCATATTAATCAATGATGTCATTTTTTTGATTGAGTCTAATGGGGGGGATGTTCAATGAAGGGTCAAGCAATAGCCGCATAGCATTAAATTTTGTTGAGTTAATGACAATAGCTAGGAAAAAACCTAATTATCTCCATCACGCTAGAATAAGAATTTTCTCAACTTTTAATTAAAGGCAGAGTGGATTATGTGTAGGCAACGGTAGCAATCATTCAAACCTTATTCCTCCTCATTCCAAACCCGAATTATCTGTTTATATCTCCTCCCTCTTTTCATTAAATCATTCGCAATAAGCATGCAAATAGTTTCTCAATACGATAGCGTGATTATGCTGCGCGTCTTTGCTACCGTAGAGCAAAGTCAGTGGTCTCTCCTTTGCTATTTCAAGCAACGGACGCCATACAACAGCATTGCTATTTAATTGCATCGTGTAATCTTTTACAAAAGCCGGCCAATCACCTTGTTGATGAAACTGTTTCCGCAGTTCATTCGTTGGGGCGATCTCTTTAAGCCAGATAACACCGTTCAGCCGAACTTTAGTTATTCCACGTGGCCACAGACGATCTATTAGAAAAGTATCGGGATCATAAGGAGGATGAACATCGTAGACTCTTTTAAGAATAATATTCATATACCGCATTTTCTTCTCCTGCCTGTACCCGACTGATGCCGTAAATGCTGGCAGCCATCATCGCCTACCAGCTTCGTATCACTTATTTTCATGCTGAAATCTTACTCAGATTTCCAGGACCATCAGAGCGGAAGGGAAACCAGTTCTCGCGGCAATTTGCTCAAGAACTCAATGCCTGTCTCAGTGACCAATATCATATCCTCGATCATGATAGCGCCCACTCCGTGGCCGTAGTAAGGCGTTTCCAGGCTCATAACCATACCGGGCTGGAACACTTCCGTCGCCTGCGTGCTGACAAATGGCGCCTCTTCCAAACCGAGGAAGACTCCGTCGCCATGCCCCAAATGACCACGGTTGTACTGCTTCAAGCCTGATTTCCGGATAACATCCATCGTAGAATCAAATACATCTTTTAACGCGACGCCGGGCGCGACCATACTCAGCATGTGTTCATGTCCAAGACGAATGCTGTCGTAAATTCGCTGAACCAACGGCGTAGCTTGCCCAAGCACCATGGTTCGGGCAATATCAGCGCCATATCCGGCGACGTCCACGCCACAATCAAATTTAATCAGATCGCTATGCTGCGCCCCGGCGGTTTCTGCTATTAGCTTAGGTGCAAAATTCTCGCCGATGCTGATCAGATGAAAGCGTGAAAGGTTGGTTTCTGGGTGCTGCATAATGGCAGCTTTATAGGCTGCGGTTAACTCAGATGATGTGCAGCCGTGCCGAATTAGTTTACTGGCTTCCGTAATGCCATATTCGGTGATCTCTGCGCTTTTACGTAGATAGGCTATTTCCCACGGACTTTTAATCACCCGGATTTCATTGAAAATCGGCGTAGAATCTACCCACTGCACCCCAGGCGCAACGCGATCCAATACAGTTTTGCCACCGTGAGACATCGCATTTAATTCGATGGCAATTTTTTTATCCAATACGCCAGCATCACACAATGCCGCTTTTAACAAATTGAAGACGGCCGTTACCGGCGGGCCAATCGGGCGCTCTCGCCGTTTATTCGATTGCTCTGGATTAAAGGGATCGTCGACGTCTACCCATACCGGGAAGGTTTTCAGCTCCACATTAGGCATATCAAAAGTTACGCCAGCGGCTTCAAATTCATTCATGATGATCAGTGACGGTAAGTGGGGATCGCGAAATAATACCGCCACCGCCGCACCGGTATGGCGGAAGGTATACATAAAGAAACTGGCAAAACCGGTGAGGTAATAAAAGTTATCGCACAGGGTGACGACCAGAGCATCGATCTTCTCACGCTCCATCACCGCTCTGGCTTTCTCACTAACGCCCTGCAAATGTTTGATTTTTTCGTTGTCCACTGACTTTTCCTTCCCACCTATTGATCATCATTGTGGCACTCAGTGTATCCGCTCTTTAGACAGAAAATCTGCATTACCCGCTATCTTGTTCTTCGAAATCCGCCATCGTCGAAATGACCGCCACTATTCCGCATCACTATCCTGTCGAACTGGCCGAAGAATGGATTACCGACCATTCGCTAACCTGGGAACAAATGAAAACGGTCGTTTTTGCTATTAGCGACATTGAAAATGGCCGCCTGTTAGGTGCTATCTCCCTAATGGATATCCATCAGAATCAAGGCGAAATAGGGCACTGGATCGGTACGGAATAGTGGGGACAAGGAATATGTAGCGAAGCATCTAAGGCGCTGTGTCAATTTGCCTTTGAACGCTTAGGATTATTTGTTATTTACGGCCGTCACCTCAGCCGTAATCCGGCCTCGGGAAAGGTCATGCAAAAATGCGGTTTCCGGCATAGCCACAAAAAAGTTGCAATGAATAAGCTGAAGAAAAGAGAGGAACACTTTGAGGTATATCAATTGACGTCAGATAGGCTTATTTTTAACGCTATCGCCCATCGTGGGCAAAATTCGTACTCTGCATATTTTGACGGCCGAAACTCTTTCGCCAAGAAAACTTATCGCGGCTTAAGCTTAACTGCATTTAAATACTATCAGCTAAATACTATCAGCGCGATTCTTGCCGAAGCGCAGAGGCGGTATAGCCAAAGGCACTTTTAAAACGGTGGCTAAAATGACTGGCCGAGCTGAAACCGCAGGCTAATGCTATTTCTGTCAGCGGCAAATCGCCGTGGCGCAGTAATGAAGCCGCCCTCTCCAATCTCACTTTCATGACATATTGATGAGGAGCTAATCCGGTGCTTTGCTTAAACATTCGGGCAAAATGAAATTCACTAAGCTCCGCCAATTTGGCCAGGTCCGCCAGCAGTAATGGCTGAGACAATTGGCTTTCAATATATTCCTGAACCCGTTTTAAAACGCTGGGAGCCAAACCGCCTTTCACCTGCGGTAATGCCCACTGCAATTGGGTGTAATGACGCAACATATGGGTCAGCAATAAAGTACTGGCGCTGCTCAAGGTCAACTGATTGGCTCGATCTTGCCAATCACAGCTGAGTAAAAATTGCCGATATAACAAAGTAATTTGCATATCATCCGCAAATACGCGCTCGTCAACCTGTAGCTGCGCCGGACTTCGGTCCCAAATCTGCTCGGCCAAAGAACGCAAATGATCGTCTGTGCAATATAAATGGACGAAAGACAGATTAGTGCGCACATCCCAGCTGGAATAACTGTCTTTCGGCATAATACAAAACCGATCCGGACCACCGCCGTTTTTCCAGCCACCGGCGGTTTTGTGATAACACTCATAGCCATCGGCCACGTACAAACTCAGAGTATGGTGATCCGGATTATCCAGGGTGACGCAATCCTGACTGTTGGTCCAGGCTGCCAACTGAATGCCAGACCCGAGCCGCACAGAATTTTGCAGCTGCGCCTTATGGCCTCTCAGGGTATCGAAAGCCTGATAATTCTCGGATTTCACCGCAACAACTCCTTATATGACAGAATTCACAGTTTACTGAGTTGCCGTGATGCAAACCAGAGATTCACTACGTAGTTATTAAGAAATGCGCAAGATTATGCAAATGCTGGCAAAGGGCTGAAAGCACAGATTGGGCGAAAGAATCATAATCTCTTTCATGATTTTCTGAACGAGATATTCAATGAATGCTTTATTGTACAGCGCCGTAGTTCTGATTTGGGGTACGACCTGGATTGCCATTACTATGCAACAGGGCAGCGTGCCGGTGACCCAATCGATTTTTTATCGCTTTGTCATCGCGACTCTGACCATGCTGATTATCCTATTGGTTAGCCGTCGATTACGACGTATCGCCTTACGGGATCACCTATTTTGCGTCATTCAGGGGATGTGCGTTTTCGGTTTTAATTTTTACTGTTTTTATCAAGCGGCGGCTTATATTAGCAGCGGACTGGAATCGGTTATTTTCTCCATGGCGGTGCTGTTCAATGCAGTGAACGGACTCATATTTTTCCGGCAACGTTTAAACCCTAACTTTATTCCAGCCAGCATATTAGGGCTGACGGGGATTGTAGCGCTTTTCTGGCACGATCTTATGGCGACACAATTACAGCCTGAATTACTCAAAGGAATTGGCCTGAGCCTGCTGGGTACCTACGGCTTCTCTTTGGGAAATATGATTAGCAGCCGTCATCAACGACGCGGTTTGGATGTCCTGTCGACCAATACCTATGCTATGAGCTACGGGGCGATACTGATGGGGGTTATTGCCTGGGCACAGCACGGTAGTTTTACTCTGGAACTCTCCGCTCACTATCTTGGCGCCTTGTTTTATCTGGCTATTTTTGGCTCCGCTATCGCTTTTGCCCTTTACTTCAGTCTGGTTGGGCGTATTGGAGCCAGCGCTGCTGCTTACAGTACTCTGCTATTTCCACTTGTAGCGCTCACTCTCTCCACCTTCTATGAAGGTTATCAATGGCATGCCAATGCCGTACTTGGTCTGATCCTGATTTTACTCGGAAATCTGGTGATGTTCTCCCGTCCCGGTTTTTGGCCGAGTAACTTATGTCTCAAGCGGTCTTGAAAAGAGAGTTTTTAGGGCTGATTACCCAAGTAAAAAGCCCATCAAATTAATGCGTTAAATCACAGACAGGATGCCGGCCACACCTTCTCTGGCCGGTTAATCATCAGTAAGAGCTACCTTCTTTCTTCATTTCACCCTCAGGCATGGGTTTTTTCATACTATCTTTCTTCATCATTTCTTGCTTATGCATATCGTCCTTTTTCATCATTTCCTTCTTATGCATATCGTCCTTTTTCATCATTTCCTTCTTATGCATATCATCCTTTTTCATCATTTCCTGTTTATGCATATCGTCCTTTTTCATCATCTCCTGCTTATGCATATCATCCTTTTTCATACTCATTTCTTTACTTGCCGTGTTGCTCATAGTGTCCTCGGCATGGGCAACTCCCATTCCCAGTGCAATACAGCTACAGAGCATTAGAATAATAGGCTTTTTCATCGCATATTCCTTTTTTGGTTTAGGTCAAGTAGTAGAGGCTGAGGGTGAGGGTGAGAGCAGACTAGCTGCCACCAAACCAGTTATAACCCTGATCTTCCCAAAAGCCTCCGGGGTAAGTATTCGTAACGAAAATGGACTGAATATATTTCGGGTTTTTGTAGCCTAATTTAGTGGGCATACGTAGCTTCATCGGAAATCCATATTCCGCAGGCAGGATTTTCCCATCATAAGTTAATGTCAGTTGAGTTTGCGGGTGCAATGCTGTAGGCATATCAATGCTGGTGTAATAATCATCTGCACACTTAAAACCAACGTATTTAGCGTTTAAATCAGCCCCGATCAGACGCAAGAAATGGGAAAAAGGAATACCGCCCCATTTGCCAATAGCACTCCAACCTTCAACACAAATATGCCGGGTAACCTGCGTAACCTGCGCCATTGCATATAACTCAGGTAATGACCACGGGTGTTTATTATCAACCAGACCGCTTATTTCGAGCCTGAAACTTTCCCCATTAACCTGACGGATTTGATCCTGAGAGTAATAGGCGTTAAAAGGAAACGGGCGAGTAATCATAGATTCCGGATAGACCGGAGCCAGATTTTTGGGATTAAACAGCCAGCCTTGTACCCGATCGTTGAAACGAGAAATTCGCATTAACTGTGAATCGATCTGCGCGTCGCTATCAAAATCACAGCCGGTCAGTAGCATCGCACCGCCCAAGGTCAATCCTTGATTGAGAAAACGCCTGCGGCTGGCTGAATCCAACCCTTTGGCCAGAATTCGCGTGACTTCTTTTACCACTTCGTCACCATCCACTGCAGGGTTAACCCTGATTTTCTGTTTCATATTTTTCGCCTCTAGCGCCCACGAATCATGGCTAATAATGTTCGGGGAACCAATATCACCATGATCAGGTGAATCAGCGTGAAGAAAACGATGTAGGTCATAGCAAAGAAATGAATATAACGAGCGGTAGGGTAGCCTCCGAGTAATTCCCGCAATAACGGAAACTGAACGGACTTCCATAAGACTAAACCAGATAGCACCAGAGTAATTAAAGCCAGCACGGTCACCAAATAAAGGAAACGCTGCACCATATTATAGTGGCGCAAATCGGCATGGCTGAGTTTACCGGTTAACGCTGCTCGCATATCTTGCCAAAGTGCAGACAGGCTTAACGGCCAGAATTTTCCTTTAAATCTTCCGGTTATCGTATTCATAAATAAATAAAACAAGCCGTTAAAGAAAATAAGCCACATTGCTGCGAAATGCCATTGCAACGCGCCACCTAGCCATCCTCCTAGCGTCATCCAATCCGGGTAAGAAAAATTAAACAGTGGAGAGGCGTTATAAATCCGCCAACCGCTAGTGACCATGATAATAATAGCCAGCGCATTCACCCAATGCGTTAGCCGCAGCCACCAAGGGTGAATAGTTGTATTTATTCCCGTCGTTTCCGCCGTTACATTGCCCATCGGCTAAAAGACCATTTTGATTAGAATAAGTTAACTATAGCCCATTCCCTTTCATTACTACTTCAGTGGATAAATCGTTTTATCAGTATAAATGCGTTATTTAGACGAATTTAATCTATGGCTTTTTTTGCAAAAGTACGCTAGCGATAGTTCACTCAACCTAACAATAATCAAGTAAAGCTGGGCATTTACATGCACGAAAATGAAGAAGTATTATGATTTTTAAATATAATCTTACGAGATAGAGATAATAACGAATGGTAGAAAAGTACACCGATAAAGAAAATAGCCCCACGCAGAACGGGTGGGGCGAGAAATAGGAATAATCGTTACTTTTGCTTTGGTGCGCCAAACAAGCCGTACAGGCAAAAACCAAAAATAAGCACAATCAAACCCAAGGTTATATAATCGGCCGCTGAGTGCATCTCGCCTCTCCTCTGACAATCGACATATTAACTGACTACGTTAAGCCCGATGGAGAACCCTACCTATCGGGATGGCAGAATAATACACCACAATAGACGCTGATTATGTTGATTCAGGTTAAAAAATCAGTTTTATCCACCAGAATACGGTCTAACACCATTGATCCAGCTTACGGCCTTTCTAACAAACCTACGGTTAAACCACGGGGATGAAATCGAGGGCAAGAATATGGTGAACAAGTTGCGTGCTGGCTAAACGCCTTTGTGAAAATATTTCTGTATAGGAAAATAGGGACGTAAAAAAGGGAAGCCGCGCTTCCCTATTGTACAGGCTGTCGGTTCAGCTAGCGCTTTTCCGGTTCAAACCAGGCCGCCAATTGCAAAATATCGTTCTCTTGCAAAGTACCGGCGTTATAACGTAGCTCTAGCCACGACTGCAACCAACCGTATTTGGCCTCGGCCAGATCCCGTTTGGAATTGAATAACTGCTGTTCCGCCAGCAACACGTCTAGATTAATTCGTTCCCCCCCCAACACGCTACGACGCGTTGCTATCAAAACTTTCTGCGCCGAATCCACTGTCATTTGCCAGGCTCGGATTTTTGCTGCTCCGCTATTACTTAAATTGAACTGACGCTTTAACTCCGCCAATACCTGTCGGGTTTCCTGATCTAATTCAGCCTGAGATTGTTGATAGTGCGCGGTTGCCTGTCGGGTAGCGCTAGATACGCTGCCGCCAGCATAAATAGGCACATTTAACTGCAGCCCGACGCTTTGCGTATCGTATTTCTGATTGTAGTTATATTCCGATTCAGAGCGGGAATTCCGGGATGAAGCAACTAATTGCAACGTCGGTAAATGTCCACTCCGGCTACTTTCTATTTCATAGTGTTTGGCATCCAGGTTATTCCGCTGCCCAGCCAAGCGTGCATTATGCCGCATGGCTAAATCTCGCCATTGAGCCAATGTCCGTCCATCGCTGATATTTTGCGGCAAAGTTTCCAGCGTAAGTGGCCGTAACTCCGCCAGATCCACCGAGCGGCCAATCATATTTTCCAACTCGGTTAGCTGACTATCCAGCGCATCCTGCTGCTCGATTAGCTGTACCTGAGTCAGAGTCAAACGCGCGGCGGTTTCATCAATATCGGTTTGAGTGCCTTCCCCGGCAGCCAGCAACCGGCGATTCAACTGAATTTGCTCCTGATACGCGCGTAGCTGCGCCTCCAGCAGAGATTTCTTTTCCTGCGCCAATAGCGCACTGCTATAAGCGCGATACAAACGCACGATCAATTCCTGACTTTTATCGCGAAAACGTTGATCGGCAAAGAGTTTACGTGCGATCCCCTGCCGATAGCGTGCGTACGCCCCGTAATCAATCAGCGGCTGACGTAAAGATAACATCGAGACATAGCTATCATAATCGCGCTTCACTTTGCTGCTGCTTCGGTTATCCGTCTGGCTTACCGTGGAAGAGTTATTGTTAGCGCCATAACTGTATTGCACCGTGGGCAGTAGTCCTGACAGCCCCAACGCCTCTTCTTCCTGACCGGCGTCTCTTTCATAACCCGCAGCCTGATATTGCGGATCGTGGCGCACCGCCAGTTCCCACGCATCCAACAGACCCAATGCGTTTCCCCTCCCCGGTAATACTAATAAGGTGAGAAAAATGATTCGTAACGTTAATGGCATCCTGCGCTCCCTACTCTTCCGTTAATGCCATATGTAGGCGATCCATCAGAGGTTTAAACAGATAGTTGATCAACGAACGTTCACCGGTGCGAACAAAACCCTGAACCGGCATTCCGGGCTTAATCTGTAAACCATCCAGTTTTTGCCGCCCTGCATCACTGACCTCAACCCGCAGACTGTAATAAGGTTCCTGAGTGCGTTCATCCAACACTCTGTCGGCAGATATCAGCTTCACCGAACCTTCTACTTTTGGCGTAGTGCTCTGATTAAATGCGGTAAATTGCAGTTCCACCGGCAGCCCAGGGTGAATTTTATCCACCATTTCCACCGGTACTCGCGCATCGACAAACAGCGGCTGGTTATCAGGCACGATCTCCATCAGCGATTGACCGGCAGCAATCACGCCACCTTCGGTAAAGACTTTCATTTCCACCACGGTCCCGGCCACCGGCGAGCGCATCTGGACATTAGCTAAATCGAAATCTGCCTTTTCCAACTGGCTAGCCACTTCCGTTAATGTAGATTGCACCTCCGCCAACTGAGTATTGACTTCTTTTTGATACTCTTGCTGGCGCTGCTTAATTCTCAATCCCTGTTCCTGAATTTCACGCTCTCCACGGGTGATTTCGCCGCCGATCTGCGCAATTTCGCCATTAAGTTGTGAATAAAGCTGTTTGGTTTCCAGCATTTTATTTCGCGGGACATAGTTTTCATCTGCCAAAGATTTCAAACCGTCCAGCTGCTGGGATAACGCCTGCCGCTGACTGTTTTTATTACTCCTCACCTGCTTTTGTGCACCCATCGCAGCCTGTAATCCGGCAATATTGGCGTTCAGCGCATCAGTTTCCATTTGCAACGCCTGCTGCCGACTGTTCAGCAATTGCTGCTGCAAAGCCAGAATTTCCACCATACCTTTTTGCTCACGGCTCTGCTGCAAACGGGGCGTTATAACTAACTGTGACTCGCCTTTTTGCTCGGCTAAAAGACGCGCTTCATTGGCTAATAATTGATGATATTGAGACGTCAGCCCATCGCTGGCAGAACGCGCCCGCACAGCATTTAAGGTGATTAAGACCTCTCCGGCCTCAACCCGATCGCCATCGTGAACCATAATACGATCGACGATACCGCCTTCAGGATGTTGAATGGCCTTACGATTGCCGGAAACTACCACGGTGCCCGTAACCGGAACGCCTTTATCCAGCGGTGCTAACAGCGCCCATAGCATAAAGCCGCCAAATCCGGCCAAGACCAGCCCCCATCCCCAGTACAACGCCCGATTCTCGCTATGTTGTACTTCCCGTAAAAATGCCAGTTCCGTTTTTTTATTGTCTTCGGACATATGCCTGGTTTCTCTTTTATTGTCACTCAACCCGGAATTCCCGCCGTTTGCGGCTCGCGTTTCAATGCAGGTTGATTTGCCGCGTTCAACTGCTGCAACTCCGCCATCACTTCCCCTGCGGGACCGAACCGCTGCTGCTGTCCTTGATTCAGAATCAACAGCTTGTGAGCCCGCGCCGTTAACGCCGGTCGGTGAGTGATCAAAATCAGCGTACAGCCGCGCTTTTGTAGGGCATCCAACGCCATTAACAAAGCGCGATCCCCTTCCATATCCAGACTGGCATTGGGTTCATCCAGCACCAACAGACAAGGATCGCCATAAACCGCACGAGCCAGCGCAATACGCTGACGCTGCCCACCCGACAGGCCCGCGCCGCCTTCCCCAAGCACCGTGTCATAGCCCTGTGGCAAAGAAAGTATCAGTTCGTGAACGCCAGCCAGCTTAGCGGCGGCGACCACTTTTTCTGCGTCTGGTTCGCCAAATCTGGCGATATTCTCCGCCAAGGTGCCACTGAACAGTTGAATATCCTGAGGAAGATAGCCGATATAAACCCCGGAAATTTCTTTATCCAACTGATTCATATCTGCCGAATCCAGCCTGATCGTGCCTTGCGTCGGCGGCTGTACGGCCACCAACAGGCGTGCTAACGTAGATTTACCTGAGCCAGAAGCGCCAAGAATCCCCAGAGTCTCTCCAGCCTGTAAAGCGAAATGGATATTATGCAAACGCGGCGCTTGGTTATGATTCGGGCGGAAACTGATATGCTCGACGCTTAAATGACCGGTCGGCGCGGGCAGCGCCATTGCGTCTTCGCGATGCGGGTGATTATCGAGCAACAAATGCAGCCGATGCCATGCTTGACGAGCCGCAACCCATTGTTTCCACACGCCAATCAGTTGATCGATTGGGCTCAGCACTCGCCCCACCAAAATGGAACCGGCGATCATCATTCCAGCAGTAATATCTCCTTTCACCGCCAACAAAGCCCCCAGCCCCAGCATCAGTGATTGCAAGATTATGCGGGAACTTTTCGACAAAGCATTAACGCCAGCTGAACGTTCACTGGCAAGATTCTGCTGGCGAATAAATCCATAGTGTTGGGACAACCACCGATTGCGCATATTTCCCAACATTCCCATGGCTTCGATCACTTCCGCATTGCGTAAATGGGTATTTGCCTGATGAGTCGCTTGCATCGATAGTTTATTCGCTTCTGCCAGAGGGCGGCGAGTTACGTATTGGTTGAGCCAAGTGAGGAAAATCAGAAAGACAGCGCCGCCTAATGCCAACATGCCGAGCCACGGATGCAGCAAAAATACGACCGCCAGGAACAGAGGGAACCATGGCGCATCAAAAAAGGCAAACAGGGCATTACCGGTAACAAACTGGCGTAATTGGGTAAGATCCGTCAGCGCCTGCCCAGCTTTAGAATCTCCATCCCGCAAATTACGTTCAAAAGCGGCGTTAAATACCTGTTTATTCAATCGCAAATCTAATCGGGTACCGAGGCGAATTACCACCAAACTGCGTACCCACTCTAGCGCGCCCATAAAAAAACATAAGCCAACCATCAGGATCGTTAGCATCAGCAATGTCATTTCATTGCCGGAGGCCAGAACCCGGTCATAAACCTGCAACATATACAGGGAGGGCGCCAACATCAGTATATTAATAATGGCGCTGAAAATGCCGACGCCGTAAAAACTCCGTCGACATGCGCCCAGCGCCTCTCGTAACCGGTCATAATTGCGAATTGGATGAGAAACCATAACCTTTCCTTAACGGCTTTCTGGCGGGCGATAATTATTTTCTGACTTCACTCTTAGGTAAAAGTGAAGTCATCAGATTATCCGTAACGAAAATTAATCCTGTACGCGGCGTAATATCATTACTCCCGCATCATCCGGTAGCGTCATTTCATAACCGTCTTGGGTTCGCTCAAAAAATGCCACAGCCCCACCGGTTTGATCCGTCAGGGTGATACCATCCGGCGTTGGCCGCCAACCCTGTGGCGCGCTGCCCAGCAATTGTTCTAAGCAGGCAACATCGCCGCTGGCATGCCAAGTGAGATTGGGTTTTATTGCCGTGGACTTCAATTCAATACTGCAGGCTTTTTCTGCTGATTTATTTAACTGTACTTGCCATTGACCGCTTAAATCGCTGGCTTTAGGTAATACCTGGCTGCTTGCCATAATCTCTCCAGAACTTATTGAGGTTAATAACGCCAAAGTGGCACACAAAAATGTTCGATAAGGTTGAAGTAATAACCGCTTCACCATAACTGCTCCTGTATTAATAGCGCATAGGAATATCCGTACATGTGCTATTCCAGATGTTGATCGACTTAGAAAATAAAATCCGTATCCAAGCCAAGCTTACCAATAATGGAAACTTCAAAATGATCTTCCATAACGCCATTATTAACATTCGCCATGTGAAAATGGGTTATATCGCTAGCTGAATCATACTCCAGCATTGCATCACCAGTCGTTGATAAACAATTAAAGTCATCCACAACATTTAACCTCGCCCCATGGAGCGATGTCATACCTGAAACATCCAATCTATCGACGAAAAATTAAAAATACCACATAAAATCAATTCGATAACAGGATTGATCTTTTATATCCTTGTAGGCATAAATATCTTTGCTCGGCATGGGAGAATTAAATATTTTGCCGCCATATAATCCACTTGCGTTATTATTGACATTCCCATCATCTAGACAATCGATACTGCTTTTATTAATGATACAAATTTTGTGGACAACGCTGTAAGACACTTCACTCATTTCATTCTTTATGTTTTTCATAATTAAATCCCTTTCAATTGAGAAAACATTATGTTAACTCGAGCGCCATAACCAGAGAAATTAATGAGAAAACATAAAATAGCCTTTCTATTCTCTTTTTTATCGCCGACGTCTAATTAAGTCAATCAGACGCCGGCAATATTTTATTATCAACTATCAAACGAGAAAATCAGCAGCCTTCATCGGTTGGCCAATAATTTTCAAGGTAAAATCAGATGAAAGTCCGCCGCCCGAATGATTCAACGCAAATTCGTTCATTCCGGTTGTCTCATCAAAACTCAGTATCGCTTCTCCTGCTTTACCGCTGAACTCATTCACCAGCCGCGCACTATTTTCAGCAATATTCAAACCTCTCAGGTCAATTTTATCTATGCCGCTGACGAAATCATAAATAGTATCCGGGTTCTCTGATGTTGAATCCTGGATATTGCCATAAAAGAAGGTATCGCGACCTTCGCCGCCGAACAGATGATCTCCCCCACCTGCACCATAAATAACATCGTTGCCGGCGTTGCCTTTTAAGATGTTACTGACATGATTACCCATCAAAATGTCATTCCCTGAACCACCAATCGCGTTTTCGATCACCGCGCCCGCCGCAATGGACACATTTTTTTCCAAACCGCCGACATCGGAAAATGACTGTTCGTTCAAGTTAATCCGTTGATTGTTTGAATAGCCAGAGAAATCAAACGCATCATTACCACCCGCGTCCCAAACTGCGAACACCTTCTTATCACTGCTATGGTTTAAGCTCAGAGAGTCTCGATTCGTATTTGAGTTGAAACCATAGACAGTATCTTCAGTTCGTGTGTTCATATTTGCGCCATAAAGACGCTGAGCTGCCGCGATATCATCTATTTGAGGGCCAACTGGATAGAAACCTTTAAAATCAGCGCCAGTATTCCACTCACTCCAGTAGCTCATTATGCTGTACTGCCTACTGTCTTCCGCATAACCCGCATTACCATAATTTGGCGTACCTTTTAGAGAGTCATAGCGCCCTGGATGGCTTAACCCAAGCGCATGACCTATTTCATGGCTTAAGGTCTGATGACCTGATTGATATAAATCTGGACGTTGATTCCCTTGATGATTGTTATTAATCCATACTCCTACCTGACTCGATGGCCCCCAAGGGAAATATGCATATCCGGTTTTAAAGCTAGGGTTAGAGTCTTGCCCGGAGTAAATTTCATAATTACCAAAACGAATATTCGCATCATGAACCGCGCTGGTTTCATTAAATGTCACATTGGCTACGTCAGCCCAACTTTGCATTGCCTGTTTTGCCGCGGTGACCTGCGCTGAGTTAAATTTCGTCAACCCAGAGTCACCCGCAGGCGTTTTAGCGCCATACCTAGGGTTCAAAAATAAATAATTGACCTCTGCCGATTGATCAATTTGTTTCATGCCATTCCAACTGTGACCTGTTCGTGTAATGGCATCGGCGGCTTCTTCCGAAGTAAACGACACTTTATTCTGCTTTAACGATGTGCCTATTCGATCAGTTGCACCCGCCATTAGCCCCTGCGCGTATAAACTTCCCAACTGATATTCATTATGTTGTCCCTGCTCTGTTATTTTATTTTTACTTTGCTTCATCACGTATATTCCGGATAGTTTGGTTAGATAAAACCAATGCTTTTGTCATGACCCTCAATTCAAAAGCATCACCGTTCACAGATTTTTCGAACTGTACGGCTGCAAGCACCTTTAACACAAAATGCTTTAGCGATCTGGGTATCCACTAATGAATAATTAAAATCACTATACCGCTGCCGTAAAACCACCCTACGTGATAAATCTTTTAATCATAAATCTTATTAAGGAAAATATTTTCTTTATAATAAATAAAAATATTCCTAAAAATTATTAGTCAATAACTTATAGATTTATCTTATTCTCATAAAAAACACAGACAAAACCTGCCATTAATTTTTTATTCATAGCCAACGCCTGATTTAATCAATCAGACATTGGCTATATTTCACTTTTTCTATCAGACGATAAAGTCAGTCGCCTGCATTGGCTGACCCACAATTTTCACCAGGAAATCAGGAATGGCTTCTGCACCACCGATATTCACAGCCAAATCGCTGATATTAGTGTCAGGATTGTAAGTTAATAATGCTTCACCCGCAGAACCGGAGAAGTAATCGACAAAATGAATTCCACCTGTCCCAACATGGAATCCCGACAGATCGATTTTATCGATACCGCCTTCAAAATCCATAATCCAGTCAGGGTTGGCCAGTGTCGAATCCGTGGCGCGACCGTAAACAAAGATATCGCTGCCGCTGCCGCCCCACATTTTATCTGCACCTTCGCCGCCAAACAGCACGTCATTACCCGCTCCGCCGCGCAACTCATTATTGGCTTCATTACCAATGATGACGTCATTACCGGAACCGCCAATCGCATTCTCGATAGTGACACCCGCCGCAATGGAAACGTTAGCTTTCAGGCCGCCTACGTCAGAGAATGACGTCGCTTCCAGATTAATGCGTTGATCAACGCTATAGCCTGAGAAATCAAAGGTGTCGTTGCCACCCGCATCCCAAACGGAGAACACTTTCTGATCGCTGCTATCCGCCAAAGTGAAAGAGTCACGATGAGTATTGGAGTTAAAACCGTAAGTATTATCTTCAGTACGCGTGCTCATATTAGCCCCGTACAAACGTTGAATTGCTGCAATATCGTCCACCAATGGCGTTAATCCGTAGTGCCCTTGATGATCCGCTCCAGATTGAGTTTCATCCCAATAACTCATAATACTGAACTGACGAGTATCTTCGCCGTAAACCGCATCAGCTTTAAAGGTATTGCCTTGACCCGCGTTATAATCCGCTGGATGGCTCAGCCCCAGAGCATGGCCTAATTCATGTGCCAATGTTAAGCGACCATATTCCATTGAGCCTGGCTCGCGAATATTATCCACGTTGTAATTATACCAGGTACCCGCGTTTGCAATTTTGCCATCACTGTAATAACTGGTGCTGGTAAATGCCTGACCGCCCGCTAACTGGCCAGTAGAGGTTAACGAATAGTTGCCCAATGTAATATTGGCTTTCTCCGTTGGACCGACTTCAGTGAAATGGACATTAGCAACATCAGACCAGGATTGGAGTGCAAGTTTAGTTTGAATTACCTGCTCCGGATTAAATTTAATGAATCCGTTAATCCCAGTAGGAATTTTGGAATTGTGGTCTAAAAATGAATATTTAAGATCGGCATCCTGCCCTAAATTCATTTTACCATTCCAACTTAATCCACCGCGATTTAACTGCAATACGGCTTTATCCAAAGCATAACTCGCTTTACCGCTAGTAGTGGTAACGCCATCGCCACGAACAGAATCTAAGAATAGATTGATTACATCACTATAACCTTCCATATGATTATTTGAGGCGAGTTGAGCGTCAGATGTCTTCTTGATTGTTTTCAACGTTAAGTTCCTTGTAATTAAATAAACTCACCACCACGGCGACTATCTACACTCATTAACGGGTAAGATTTACCCGTGTAAAAAATGCAAATCCATGTCATCTCCTTTGTAGTGGCATTACATAAAAACATACTTCATATATACAATTATTTTCAGACTAATTAATACATAAAGATAATTTGTTTAATCATCAAAATGCGTTTTGATTATATGTTTTACGTTATTAAAAACAAGTAATAATAATCAGCATGAATTTAAAAAAGATAAATCCTAATTACAACCATTAAATTTACGCGTTATTTTCCCAGAAAAATCCTATTAGCTTATTCCGGAGTTTCTGATTTAAGTCATTAACAACGTCTAATAAAAATCATTAGACGTTGTTTTTATTTCAAGAATCTAAGCTATCAAACAATAAAATCTGTCGCCTGAGCCGGTTGCCCAACAATCTTCACTAGGAAATCTGCGAATGACCGGTCGCCAGCGATATTTAATGCTAAATCGCTTACGTTGCTTCCTGCGTCATAAGTCAGCATGGCTTCACCTGCTTTACCGCTGAAGTTATCGACAAAATGCAGGCCACCGCTTTTACCCAGATTAAAGGCCGAAAGATCGATCTTATCGATACCTCTTTCGAAATCCATGATCCAGTCGGTAGCTTTCGGTGTGGAGTCGCTTACTTGAGCAAAGACAAAAATATCTTTACCCGCGCCACCCCACAGCACGTCCGCCCCGCCGCCGCCGAATAACACATCGTCGCCATCGCCACCTATTAAGGTATTGCGCGCATCATTACCCACGATGACATCATTACCGGAACCGCCAATGGCATTTTCGATGGTTACGCCTGCGGCAATAGATACGTTGCCTTTCAGCCCGCCCACGTCAGAGAAAGATTTTTCGTTCAGATTAATACGCTGATTATTGCTATAGCCGGAGAAGTCGAAAGTATCGTTGCCATCGGCATCCCATACGGAGAATATCAACGCCTTGCTGCTATCGGTCGCGGTGTAATAATCACGATCGGTGTTTGAATTGAAACCGTAAATAGTATCGCCGGCGCGGGTCGTCATATTTGCACCGTACAAATGTTGGACCGCGGAAATATCATCTAAAAGAGGTGCGGCGGCGTAATGGCCTTTGTTATCGCCACCGGTATTTTTCTCACCCCAGTAACTCATAATACTGAACTGACGAGTGTCTTCCGCGTAGGTTACATCCTTATAAGACGGATAACCTTGACCCGCATTATAATTACCCGGATGGCTAAGCCCCAGTGCATGTCCAATCTCATGAGTTATAGTCTGGCGGCCGTATTCCATGGTATTTGGGCTACGAATATTATCGACATTGTAGTTATACCAGGTCGAACCGGACGGACTCCCGCTACCCGGTAAATACGCATAAGCCTGGGAATCGGCCGGAGAACCGTCGTGGGAAAGCGTATAATTACCAAAAGTAATATTGGCTTTCTGGCTGGACGCGATTTCTGTGAAAGTAATATTGGCGGCATCCGCCCACGACTGTAATGACAACTTAGCCGTTTCGATTTGCGCAGGATTGAATTTGACAAAACCCTTATCGCCACTCGGAATTTTGCTAACACTGTTTAAAAATGAATAGGTCAGCTTTACTGGCTGATCAAAAACATTTTTACCATTCCAGGTTTGCCCGGTACGGGTAATCTGTAACCCCGCGTCTTCAGTAGAGTAAGACGGTTTGCCATTTCTTATCAGGTCATCACCACGCGCGTGATACTGTAATAACTCATTTACCGCATTATAGCCATTACGCGCTACAGCAGCATCAAACTGATCGACAGTTTTATTACTACTTGCTTTCATAGATAAAGTTCCAAGTAATTTGGCTTAAGTGCAATTTAACCGAATATAGCCAATGAATTAATCTAATAATAAATTAAAGACACAGGCTTCCAGCTGCCGCGATCATGCAGCAGTATGACTAAAAAAATATAAAAAGATGATTGATAACTGCCTAAGTAGTTATACAAAATTAATTATAGACGGTTATTATAAAACGCAAGAATATTGGAATTTATTTTTATCCCTTTATGGAAAAAATTTAAAAATTTAATTAAAACATGGAGTTATATTGTAATAATTATTGAATTATTTTTATAAAAATAGATGTATATATAATCATTTCATAGATAATCATTGGCATAGTGAATTAATATTGGTGACATGTATCCATTTCATTGTCGACCTAGGATTAAAATTAACCAATTATAATTACGCCTCAAAACCACTTATCATGCAATAAAGTTATAATAAATGAAAAATAGGCATATGAATAAAGAACGCCGTAATAAAAGCGGATAACAAAACCAAAATTAAACCAATAATAAATCCATCTTGAATTCATTAAATTCTGATTTTCAGGTTCCTTCCCCGTCGATTAACCTTATTATTTTAGAGGGAAAAGCAAAACTAATATCATGACATTTTAACTGGATATATATCTGGAAAACGGCTGGTCAGATTTTACTGGAAACATGCTAAAACAGTTCTTAAGTCAGTTTGATACGTAACAACCTGATAAAATAAAACACATAATATTCAATGATATAGTCAGTTAAAAACCGACAAATGCAATTATCAATATCGAAATGATAATTATTTGCATCAAAAAATTTATAATGCTATATATATCCCGCTTTGAACGGAATAATAATCGTTTTCTCTTAACGTTAGCCAAATGACAAATAGGAACACCTTGAGCATGGATATCAATCCCTCAGGTATGTCTGGGCTTATTATTCCCTGAAATTCTACTCTTCAATAGGGACACTATAGAGATGGCTTCAACGCGGAAATTCAATGATAACTATATCCAACATCTTAATGGCGAGAACTGGTCTCGAGCGAATACCCATTTAGTTGGGAAAATACTGCGTGAACTTAGCCATGAGAAATTAATCGCACCAACCCGTCTGGAAACGCAGGCGAATGGCCTTTGTCGCTATAGTTTTTGTCCCGACAGCGTTAGTTCCAATCACAACAAAATAGAATATCGCTTCAGTGCCTACCCTTACCAACTAGATCATCTGGATATTGAAACCGATACATTAACCAAAACCGTGGAGGGTAAACCGCAGCCACTGGATGCGTTACAACTTATCATTGAATTAAATAGCCTGCTTTGTATTTCCGAAAAAATGCTGCCAGTCTATTTAGATGAGATCTCCAGCACTCTTTATGGTCACGCATTTAAATATCACCATAATAATCTGAGTTCGACACAGTTAACTCAGGCAGACTACCAAAGTGTAGAAACAGCGATGAGCGAAGGGCATCCGGTTTTTATTGCTAATAATGGTCGCATTGGGTTTGATATTGCAGATTATGCTCACTTTGCGCCGGAAAGTGCTCATTCGATCAAACTTATCTGGATTGCGGTACACCAAAATAAAACCGTTTTTGCCAGTTTAACTGGTCTCAGTTATCAGCAGTTAATGCAGGAAGAACTGGGGAATGACCAGACAGAAGATTTCCTCCGTCAGTTAACCTCCCGTGGCCTGAACGCTAACGACTATTTCTTTATGCCATTACATCCGTGGCAATGGTACGAAAGAATTGCCACTAGCTTTGCCGCCGATATAGCACGCAATGACATTGTTTATCTGGGCCAAGGGCAGGATAGCTACCTAGCCCAACAGTCAATTCGCACATTTTTTAATATCGCTAATCCGCAAAAGAATTACGTTAAAACGGCGCTGTCGATTCTGAATATGGGCTTTATGCGCGGGCTTTCCCCGCACAGTATGGCCACCACGCCGCTAGTGAATGAATGGCTGGCAACGTTGGTTTCCCAAGATCCATTCTTTCAACAGAAAAAATTTACCCTCCTGCGGGAACGCGCAGCAATGGGCTATTTCAATGATTATTTCGAAACCGCGCTGATTAAAGACAATCCGCATAAGAAAATGCTTTCAGCGCTATGGCGAGAAAGCCCAATCCCCTTACTCGCCAGCCATCAGCGTTTAATGACCATGGCCTCTCTCTTGCACCGGGATAATACCGGTCATTCGGTCGTGGCCGCATTAGTTCATTCTTCTGGTTTAGACGCAGATAAATGGATTGCACATTATCTGGATGCCTATCTTTCTCCGTTATTGCACGCCTTCTTCACCTACGATCTGGTCTTTATGCCTCACGGGGAAAACCTGATGTTGGTTCTGGAGAATAACGTTCCGGTACATGTGTTAATGAAAGATATCGGAGAAGAAATTGCCATTCTTAACGGCGATATAACACTGCCCGAGGAGATTAAAGATCTGCATGTCACTATCGAAGACGATATGAAGATCAATTATATTTTCCTGGATATTTTTGACTGTTTCTTCCGTTATCTCACGCCAATTCTACAAAAAGATCTGGGACTGCCCGAACGCCAATTCTGGAAATTAGTCGCGGACTGCATTTATGCCTATCAGGCTCAGCATCCGGCACTGGCCGATAAATATAACCAATTCGACCTGTTTAAAGCCGATTTTGTTCGCACCTGTCTGAATCGCCTGCAAATGGCCAATAACCAGCAAATGATCGATCTCGACGATCGGGAGAAGAATCTCAAATTTGCTGGCACCTTAGCAAACCCGATTCATGCCTTTAAAACGGCAGGTTAATTAATGACGGCAGCGGCGTGGGTCGCTGCCCACCCCAGTGGCACAACCTGATATTTGGTGAAAAGAATAATGAAAAGAAGTGACGGCAAGAACCCGATTCGCCTGCAACCTTCACACAGAGTTAAACCCGTGGCATGGGCTCTTGCCGCTAATTTATCGCTATTGGGGAGCGCCTATGCCGCCAGCGATAATCATAATGACAGCGCGAAGTCATCACCGAAAAACAGCGCTGAAGAAACCACCATGACCGTGATTGCCTCGCCGCTAAACCACCCAGGTGTAACGGAAGACAGCGGCAGTTATAATACCTCTTCAATGTCTACGGCCACCGGTCTGAATATTTCTGCTCGCGAAACGCCACAGTCGGTCAGTATTCTGACGAAACAGCGTATGCGCGATCAAAACCTGACCAGCGTAGAAAGCGCGGTCAATAATATTACCGGCCTGAACGTTCGTCAGTTCGATAGCGATCGCTTCGGTTTTACTTCACGCGGCATGAGCGTGAATAATATTATGCGCGACGGCGTAGCCACTTTTTACGATACCCGCTTTAATTACGGCGATAACACGCTGGATACCGATATGTTCGATCGGATTGAAGTGGTACGTGGTGCGGCGGGTTTAATGACCGGGCCGGGAAACCCATCGGCTGTGATTAATCTGGTACGTAAACGTCCGACTCAGGATTTTCGCGGCAGCGTTTCTGCCGGCGTTGGCTCATGGGATAAATGGCGTACTACGCTGGATCTTTCTGGTCCGCTGAATAGCGATGGCAGCGTCCGCGGGCGTTTTGTCACGGCGTATCAGGATACCCATTCTTTCGTTGACCGATACAAACAAAGCAGCAATCCATTTTACGGCATTCTGGAAGTGGATCTGACGCCAGACACCCTGCTGACCATCGGCGCCGATACTCAACGCAATATGACCCAAGGGGGCATGTTTGGCGGGTTGCCGCTGTTTTACAGCGACAGTGGCCGAACTCATTACGGTCGTTCGGCCAGCACCGCGCCTGACTGGACTTCTTCCGAAACCCGAACCCAGTCGTTGTTTAGCAGCCTGCAACACCAGTTCGACAACGGCTGGAACATCAAGGGTACCTTTACTTTTGATAATGACAAACTGCTGCAAAACGTGATGTGGGCAGATGGTTATCCGGATCGTACGACCAATATCGGCATGCGCCCAGGGAGTATGTCGCTTATTGACGGAACTCGCCGTCAGCAAAACTATGATATTCAGGTTAACGGTCATTACAGTCTGTTTGGGCGTCAACATCAGCTTGGCTTTGGCTGGAACCACCAACGCCAGAATTTTGATAACGACTATTACAATCCCGCCAATTGCAGCACCCGCAGTACTTGCCCCGAACTGGGGGATTTTACTCAGCCGGGCTGGCAGTATCCTAAACCGATCTGGAGCACTACTCGCGCCTACGGTTCTAAAGGGCGTAACGATCAAACCGCGCAATATGCGGTGACTCAGCTTTCTCTGGCCGATCCGCTAACGTTGATTCTCGGTGGCCGTTTAACCACATGGGAAACCCGAGGCGATAACTTCGGCACGCCGCAAAATGCCAAATATAAAAATCAGTTCGTGCCCTACAGCGGCCTGATTTACGACATCAACAGCGATTTGTCGGTTTATACCAGCTACACCGAAATCTTCAATCCGGAAAGTCGCCGCAATCGTGATAACCAACTGTTGGACCCGATCAGTGGGCAAAACTACGAAGTGGGAATGAAAGGCGTCGCCTTCGACAACAGCATTGATTATTCGTTAGCGGTGTTTGAAATTCGTCAGGACAACATGCCAGTGGCGGATACCACCGCGCCGCGTCTGCCAGATAACAGCCGCCCTTACTATGCCGTAGACGGGACTAAAACCCGTGGTTTTGAAGCGGAAATCAGCGGGAAAGTCACTGAAAACTGGAACCTGTTCGCCGGTTATACCCAATATCATGTGCAAGTGCCAAACGGGCAAACTTTCACTCCGATCACGCCGCAAAAAGTCCTGAAAGTTTTCACCACCTATACCCTGCCAGGGTCGATGAAAGACCTGACTCTCGGCGGCGGTGTCAACTGGCAAGGCAAGACCTACAGTGATGTAACCAGCCCGACCGGCGTGCAGCGCGTGGGTCAGGATAGTTTTGCGGTTTACAGCCTGATGAGCCGCTATCAGTTCACTCCGCAGCTGTCGCTTACGGTGAATCTGGATAACCTATTCAATCAGCATTATTACTCGCAAATTGGTCAGTACAGCCAATACCTAGTGGGCAAGCCGCGTAATGTGGATGCCACTGTGCGTTACACCTTCTGATTATTGTTAATACCGCCAACACCACGGAGCGCGTTTTTCGGCTCCGTGGCTGCTTGTGATAACACTAAGGAAAAACTCTCGACCCAAATGTTATTGATAAATAATTCCCTAAGCCCCTATGGATTCGCCCGTCATCGCACGGGGACAATAGTGACTGTATTAACCGGCCTGTTGGCGCTGGTTTTTTTGCTTTCCGGCTGCGATAACGCTTCTGCGCCAGACGGCGTAACAGCGGCTCGTGAAAAAGGCTTCCCACGGCAGGTAGTGACTGCTCTCGGTACTGCGGTCATTGAGCGTCCGCCGCTACGCATTGTGACTTTGGGAGCCGGATCGGAGGATATTGTGCTGGCGCTGGGGCAGGTTCCGATTGGCATTGAATCCCATCGCTGGGGCGGCGACGAGCAAGGCTATCTGCCCTGGTTTCGTCAGGCGCTGGAACAGCAAGGACAAACTCTACCGACAATTCTGCACATGTATCCCGAACTGGATATCGAGCAGCTAATCAACCTGAAGCCCGATGTGATTATTGCCACTCAGTCGGGTATTAGCCAAAGCCTGTACGATCAGCTGTCGCGCTTCGCGCCGGTGGTCGCCTATCCCGGCTTGCCCTGGCTGACGTCTACCCGCCAGCAGATTGAATTGATCGGCCATACTTTGGGTAAAGAAGCTCAGGCTCAAGATTTACTACTGCAATTAGAAAGCACTCTGGCCGACGCGGGCAAAACGGTACCGGGCATAGCGAGACTGCGCTTCGCTTACATTAAAGCGGCGGCTAATAATGCCAATCTATCGATATATGTCGCGGGCGATCCTCGCGTAGATACACTCTCTGCAACCGGCTTGCAATTGGCTCCCTCGATTAAAAACCTGACCGCGTCCCGAGGCAGTTTCGCCGCAAATCTTGGGCTGGAAAATGCTGACCGACTGAATGATGTGGATATTCTAGTGACCTGGTACAACAGCGAGCAGGAGCGCCAGCGAGTAGAACAGCAGCCATTATTTAATGCCATTGCGGCAGTGCGCCACGGTGGCTACATCCCAATGACCGATCAGGCCATCGTGATGGCAATGTCCTACGGCACGCCTTTAAGCGTCGATTGGGGATTGCAACGCTTTATGCCGCTGGTCGCAGAGAAAGCGCGCCATTTGGCTACCGTTTCGGAGACTCCGCCATGACTCAGCAGATTCATCGGCGGCAGCGAGCATGCCGCGTTTGGGGCTGGGTGGGACTCTTGCTGCTCACCCTACTCTGTATTGTTGCCAGCCTGACGTTAGGAGCCAAACCCTTACCTCTCAGCGCGGTCTGGCACTATTTCAGCGCCGATGACCGTAACTATCACGATTTGGTCATAGAGGCCCGATTGCCTCGAACCTTAATAGGTCTGATGGCCGGCGCGGCGCTGGCGTTGTCCGGAGCCGTGACGCAAGGACTGCTACGTAATCCACTCGGCGATCCCGGTTTATTGGGCGTCAACGCGGGTGCATCGGCTATCATCGTCAGCTTTGCCTTTTTTCCTGCGCTGGCTGCTATTTCTCGCTTTTGGCCTGCATTGATCGGTGCCGCGCTGGCAACCCTGCTGTTTTATCTGTTAAGCGGCGGCAAACCTAATAGTAATCCAACCCGTCTGGTACTGATTGGTGCGGCGATCAATGCCTGCCTGTTCGCCTATGTGCAAGGTGTGGTACTACTCCATCCCGCCGTGTTAGAGAACTATCGCTTCTGGGTGCTTGGCTCGCTGTCGGGTATGTCGATGATGGCGATGTTGCCGGTGGTGCCCTATTTTATCGGCGGATTAGCCCTCGTTCTCGCTATTGCGCCGTCCCTTAACATCATGGTTTTCGGTGAAAATATCGCCACCGCGCTGGGTGCCAATACGGTCCAAATCCGGCTACTGGCCTTAATTGGCGCGACCATGCTGGCCGCAGCGGCAACGGCACTGGCAGGTCCAATCGCCTTTATCGGTCTGGCCGCACCTCATTTGGTTCGTGCCATGATTGGCAGCGATTTCCGTTGGCTGTTGCCCTACAGCCTGTTGGTCGGGCCAATTCTACTGTTAACTGCCGATATCATCGCCAGAGTGATTATTGCTCCAGGCGAAGTGATGGTCGGCGTGATTACCGCCGCCGTGGGTGGCCCATTGCTTTATGCGGTCGCCAATCGTAAAAAAGGATTTGCCGATGCCTCCCACTAATTCCTGTAAAACGCTAACGCTGGGATCTTGGGTGTTTTTGGCTCCGGTTCCCACTACACAGCGTTATCTACTATTGATGTTACCGACTCTATTGTTAGGCCTGCTTATCGCCATGGTATTGAGCCCTAACGGGTTTGAATGGGAAAAAACGCTCAATGTCCTTTCCGGGCAAGGCAGTCAATTTGAACATTTTATTTTGCTGCAATTGCGGCTTCCCCGCGCTTTAGTCGCATTAGGAGCCGGAGCCGCATTGGCAATTTCTGGCGCCATTTTCCAGACCACTACCCGTAACGCATTAGGCAGCCCGGATATTATTGGCATTACCGCCGGTGCCTCCGCGGGCGTAGTGGCCACCCTGTTGCTCTGGCCGGGCGTCATTCCTGTCCCCGTAGGTGCCTTCCTCGGTGCCTGTTGCGCCGTCGCATTGGTCTATGCAGGCAGCATTAACAACCTATCTCATTCGGGAAAAATTGTTATTTCAGGTATTGCCGTCGGTGCGCTTTGCATGGCATTCGTCAACTTCGCCATTTCGCAAGTACGGCTGGAACAGGCAAACCAGATGGCCGCATTGCTCAGCGGCAGCCTGGCGGAGAAAAACTGGCGCGACGTATGCCTTATCGGCCTAACGTTAAGCGTAGTGACACCGGGGTTGGTGTATCTCAGTCGTCAACTCAACTTTCTAAGTCTGGGGAGCGGAGTTGCCCAGTCATTGGGCGTCAATATTGGTCTGACACATTTGTTGAGTCTGTTACTGGCAATAACTTTGGCTACCGCAGCGGTATTGGTGGTTGGCCCGGTGGCATTTATCGCTTTATCTGCGCCGCAAATTACCCGCCATCTGCTCCGCTCCAAAGGAATTGCCCTGCTGTGCACCGCGTTGATGGGCGCACTACTGCTGCTGGCGTCAGATATTATCACTCTGCTGCTGCCCACGCCTTCCCGGCTTCCGGTCGGCGTAATCACCGCAGCCGTTGGCGGTATCTATTTGATGTATTTGCTGTACGCTGAAGTCAGGAGAATAAAATGACGTCCCCACGCGAGTTAGACTGCCCTTCTACGCTATTATCCTCGGAGTCATTGGCCGCAACGCAGTACCACACCGATGAGCCACGCTTAACGACTCAATTATTGTCTTTAAGCTACGGCCCGCGGACTGTCGTCGATAAACTCAGCGTAGGCATTAAAAACGGAGCTTTTAGCGTAATTATTGGGCCAAATGGTTGTGGAAAATCGACGCTATTACGCGCGTTAAGTCGCGGTTTATCGCCACAAAGTGGCTGTATCAAACTGGATCGGCAAAATATTCAGCATTTCAGAGCTAAAGCCTTAGCCCGCCAGCTATCGCTACTTTCCCAAGGCGCTGGCGTCTCCGAAGCCCTGACGGTCTTCGATTTGGTTTCGCGGGGTCGCTATGCCCACCAATCCTTTTTTCGTCAATGGTCTGCCGCAGACGATAATATCGTTCGCGCAGCTATAAAGGCGGTCAACCTGGAGCCATTAGCGCAACAGATGGTCAGTGAATTATCCGGTGGGCAACGCCAGCGGGCGTGGTTTGCCATGACTTTGGCACAGCATACTCCAATCGTGTTACTGGATGAGCCGACTACCTATCTGGATATCGCCCATCAGATTGAAATGCTGGATTTATGTCAGCAATTGCATCAGCAGGGCAAAACGCTGGTGCTGGTCTTGCACGACATTAATCAGGCGCTACGCTATGCCACTCATCTTATCATGCTAAAAGAAGGGAAGATTTTTGCCGAAGGATGGCCAGAAACCATAGTGACTGAAGAAAGTATTGAGGCAGTATTCGGCCTACGTTGCCGAATTATTACCGATCCTGAATCAGGTAAACCCTTAGTTATTCCTCGCTATCACCCGCGCTAGTCCGACCCTAAACCAAGACTTAACGCCCCGGAAAATTGCCTCCGGGGCACAGTAGTATTGATGTAACTTATAACTAGACGGCAGGTATTCCAAAAGCAACTAATGGGTTGATCAAATCGTCGGCAAATTTCAGACTCTGAGCCGGATCGGCTAAATCCAGCATTTGGCGATTATTGGCCAACTGTAACCGATTGAGACAACAACGCTTAATTTTGGGTGTAAACAGTTCATAACGTGCAAATTGCCCGGCCAGTTCAGGATGTTGCCGTTGATATTCCCAAATGCAGTTCGCCACCGCAGCCCAAAAACGCCCTTCTGAATAATTCCCCTGCTGATCGAGGATCGCCGCCAGATAGCGAAATACGCCGTCAAATACATCGGAAAGAATGGTCAGAGTTTTCATATCCTCCGGCATATCCACTTTGACCCGCTGCGCCTTTTCCGGTAAATCTGCGACGGGATTCATCACCAGAATTTCCTCTGCCAGATCTTTCATAAAGATATGCTGAGGGACGGCGTTCTCCAGCACGAGAATGATATTTTCCCCATGGGGCATAAACATCAGATCGTAGGCATACAAACAGTGCAATAGCGGTGATAAATAACATTGTAAATAACGAGCTATCCATTGCTCTGTGGACAATCCGGAGGCAGTAATGAGCTCAGGCAAAAACGCCTTGCCCTGCTGATCCAGATGCAGCAATGCCGCCATGGTCATCACCTGCTGACCCGACTGAATCAATTGCAGCGGGTTTTCTCGCCATAAGGCTGCGGCCATTTTTTTGTACGGCGTATCCCCGGTCACCGCCTGTTCGTAATAACTGTTGCGGAAACCCACGCTGGCGACTTCACGTAAAATTTTAAAACCGTAGCAGCGCAGCGTCTCATCATTTTCCACCAGCTCAAACAGCCATTCATTAATGCCCGGCGTGGTAGCCATATAATAAGGCGACAATCCGCGCATAAAGCCCATATTCAGGATAGATAGCGCCATTTTTACGTAATATCGTAACGGTTCGCTCCGATTGAAAAAAGTCCGAATCGATTGCTGAGCCTGATAGACATCTTTCCCCGTCCCTAAGAACACCAGCATTTGGTTAGCAATATCCGCAGCAAATACCGAAGACACCTTGCTCAGCCACTGCCATGGATGCACCGGCATCAGCAGATAATCCTGCGGATTGAGATCTTTGGCGATCAGCCGTTGTTCAAATTCCGCCAGCGCTTCCTCGCCCAACTCTTGCAGCATCAGTTGCCGATAATCTAGCTGTTCGATGCTGGCAAAATGCGCTTTGCTTTTATGCGCGGCCAGCCAGACCAAATGAATGTCCGAAGCGGCCTCCGGGCTGAACTGCTGGAAATCCTGCCCATTAAAACCAATGCGTCCATTATTGGCGACAAAGGAAGGATGACCTTCCATCATTTCCTGTTCTAATAACTGGAAGTTGGCGTTGACCAGTTCAGACGCGCTAATACCCACCCGACTGTGTTTATACGCACTGCTGTATAAGGTACTGGTAATCTCCTCAAGATAAGTCGGTAACACCGCATCGCTAATGCCAAGTTCCTGTTTAAATTCAATGATAAATAACAGCGAATCCAAATCGGCCAGCTGCCCATCAACGGTTTTCTGCAAAGACGAAGGATCCAGTAGCCAGTGATCCAGTGCCAACCGGCGGGCGCGGAAAACGTAACGAATCCGGTTATCTGACGTAGCCAGTTGGTAAGAGTGGTAACCCTCACCGTCCTGTCGACTCATTAATATCTCAGGAGCGAATATGCGCTCGTGGGAAAACTCGGAAATAGCTTTACACAAGTGCAAACGATTCACTTTTTGCCATAGTGACGGCTGCAAATGCGCCACGGCTAACCCGTGGGGCTGAATGGCAACGACGGAGTTGGCTATCATCATTGACGCTCCAGTTGACGCGCAGACTGAAGCGCAAGTTGATGTTGTTCTCTGGTGCAAAAAGCCAGCCATGCCGTCTTGTGAGGCATTTCTAACCGTTGCTGATAAACAAAACCGGCGAGTTTATTCAGGCGATGAATTTTCTCATTTCGTACATCCGGCTCCACTACAATACGCGCCACCAGTGGATCGCTGAAAATAAACGCCATAATGCTTTGAAATACACGCCAAGTGAAACCTGCCACTTTATTTACCGGCGGAGCGACTAAAATATGCATGCCGACATCGTCCGGCAGCGCCGGATAATATTCAGCAATGACATCTTCTTTGGCGAGATAACGTTCCAGCAAAAAGGCAGGCTGCTGGTGTTTCATCCCAACCAATACGCTGCCCGGCTTCCGGTCGAGTAATTCCTGATAAAACGCCAATACCTGTGACTCGCTATGATTTTGCATTCCCCAGTACTGGGCATATTCGCGACTGACCCAATGACTCAGCCAGCCAATATCCTGCATCAAATCTAAAGGTCGCAGTGTGAAATCGCCGCTTTCCACTGGCGTCAGTGGGTTCATTTTCGCCGTCGCCTGCGTCATTGTGTGACTCCCTGTTCTGGCACGCTGAAACGCTGGAAAGCAATGCTTTCTTCAATAGGATAATGTTCAACTCCGGTTATTTCGCGGATTAAACAGGAATTACGGTAGCAGGCCATTCCCAAATCCGGCGTAACAAAACCATGGGTATGCAGCTCGACGTTTTGCACAAAAATACTGTTGCGGCGATCAATACTGTAATTGCGCTGAACGTCGTATCGGCCTTTATTATCCCAACGGATTAACTGGCGAATACCTTCAATAAACGACGGCGGCTGATATTGATACCCAGTCGCCAATACCACGCTTTCGGACGCCAAAGTGAACGGCTGATTCTGTTCATGCTGTAATAAAGACAGACTCAGTCCTTTGCCATTACTATTTTCCTCCACCAGCTGTAATTCGCTATTGGTATACAAATTCACATTTAGGACACCGTCCAAACGCTTGGTGTACAGCAGATCGAAAATGTCATTGATCAACGAGCTATTAATGCCTTTGTACAATTGTTTGTGAGTCAGATTCAGCTCATCGCGCTTTTCTGCCGGGAGGTTATAAAAGTAATCGACGTATTCCGGTGATGTCATTTCCAACGTTAGCTTGGTGTATTCCAGTGGGAAGAAACGGGGGGAACGTGTGAGCCAGTTGAGTTGATAACCAAAGCGATCTATATCACTGAGTAGATCGTAAAAAATCTCCGCCGCACTCTGTCCGCTGCCTAACAAGGTAATAGAGGCCTTCTTCTGCAAGGCCGCTTTGTTATCCAGATAATCGCCAGAAGTCACCATTTTCGCGATAAAAGGTTGGCAGCATTCTGGAATACACGGCGATGGCCCAGTGCCTAATACCAATTTTTTACACTGACATTCGTAATAATCGCCGGTGCGCAAATCCAGACAACGCAGCTTATACAGTGCGGTTTCCTCATCATACTCCAGAGTTTCAACCCGAGTATTGAAACGCAGGTTAGGCAATTGCGCGGCAGCCCATTGGCAATATTGGTTATATTCCTTACGCATCAGAAAGAAATTTTCCCGAATATAGAAGGAATAAATTCTGCCCTGCTGTTTGATGTAATTTAAAAAGCTCAACGGGTGCGTTGGCGACGCTAACGTCACCAGATCCGACATAAAGGGCGTTTGTAGAGTTGCACTTTCCAGCATCATCCCTGGATGCCAGTCAAAACCCGGATTTTGATCGATGAATAAACTATGAACATCGTTCAGCGGTTGGGTTAAACATGCCAATCCAAGATTAAAAGGACCAATGCCGATGGCAATAAAATCATAAGGTCGCATGGACATAATCATTCCTTGTTTAGCGCGGCGACGTGATGCTGATCCGCATAGTTCTGCCCGTGGGTCATAATGGCATCGATAATTTCATTTAAATGCTGAATCCCCGTAGTCGGATTCAGAAAGGTAAATTTTAAATACTGACGGCCATTGACTTTGGTCCCGGCAATGACCGAATTTCCCTCTCGGAATAACGCCTTACGAATATATGCATTGGTGAGATCGATTTCTGCATCACTGCGGGAATCCAGCGGTATAAAACGGAATACCAGCGTGCTCAACGTGGGTCGATGCAACAGTTCAAAATACGGGTTAGGCTGCATTAATTGATAAGCGACCTGCGCGGTCTCCATTAATCGCTCAAAAGCCAGCCCCAATTGCTTTGCACCCATAATACGCAGCGTCAGCCACATCTTTAGGGCATCAAATCGCCGCGTGGTCTGGATACTTTTATTCACCAGGTTGGGTGTTCCTTCCTGTAATGCGCTTAACGGATTGAGATACTCGGCGTGATAGGTCAAATAGGAAAAATGCTGTTTATCCTTAACAAAGAAGGCGCTACAGCTCACCGGCTGGAAAAAGGATTTATGGTAATCCACGGTCACCGAGTTCGCCATCTCAATACCGGCGAGCAGTTGCCGATGCTGGGAAGAAACCAGTAAGCCGCAACCGTAGGCCGCGTCAACATGCAGCCAAAGACCATAGTGCTGAGCTAACGCTGCAATAGGACGTAGAGGATCGATGCTGCCAAAATCAGTGGTTCCCGTGGTCGCCACCACCGCTAAAGGGATATTTCCCTGTGCCAGACAGCGTTCGATACTTAACTCCAAGGCGTGAGTATCCATTCTAAATTCACTGTCGTATGGAATAGGAACCACTGCGTTGTAACCCAAGCCTAATAATGCGGCCGCTTTTTGCGTGCTGAAGTGGCTAACCGCCGATGTGAAAATGCGGAATTTGTGAAAATCGGCTGGGAGTCCCTGCAATTGATTTTTATGGGCCGGGTCTCGCTGATGGCAAAAATGATCGCGAGCCAGTAACATAGCCATTAAGTTCGATTGAGTTCCGCCGCTGGTGAAAATCCCATCCCCCTCTTCACCTAACCCTATTTTATCTCGGGTCCAATCCAGCACTTTCTGTTCAATCAGCGTACCACCTGCGCTCTGATCCCAGGTATCTAAAGAGGAGTTAATCGCACCAATAATACTTTCCCCAAACACCGCCGGCAGCACCACAGGGCAATTCAAATGCGCTACATATTTAGGATGATGAAAATAAACAGCATCTTTAATATACAGCTGTTGTAATTCATCCAGCGCAGAATCGAGTGAGGGCAGCGGATTATCCAGGTTTATTCCAGAAATAAGCGGTGACAATTCATTCGGTAATATCCCGCTAAAGGGTTTATCAACAACGTTTAATATGCCCTTAATTCTTTCAGTGACATTATTAACTCCTTCCTGATAATTATCGGCACTTTGTTTATTTAGAAAGCTCCCCAAATAAAGCACCTCACTTATATCACCACTTTCCGATAAAAAAGGGGTTTCAGTATGGGCTACTCCGTACATGATATATCCTTATAATATATATAGATGCGCTCAGATTACTGTTCCATGATATTTTTATTATAAGCAATGATAACTGGGTATATAGTCGACAACTCTAAGAGAGAGTTAAATAGTCACTACAAAAACCACCGGCCAGAAGCAAGAGGTTATTTCAGAATAAATAATACCTTTATAGCGTTATTTCGAGCGGACAATCATGACAATTACCCACGCCCGGTAGCTTATTACGCTGGCAACAGCTACGGCGCTGCAGGGTGTCATTACGTAGTATAACCGTGCGATAAAGCGGATTTTCGCGGCCGTCTGGCAAGGTCATAGTCATAAAAAGACCTTGAATAACAGACTGATAAACATCTTCTTTCATGCGTTTTTTAAACTCACCCAGATACCAATACATCAGGTATCCGATGTTATTCCACAGTAATCTCCCGTTTATACCCTGATAGGACTCAATTTTATTAGCTATTGGAATAACATGGTTATTAATCAGTGCATAATAGCGTTCTAGTAAATTTTCCGCGCTCTGACCTTTCCATTTTAGCTGATAGTAAATAATATCTGGCCTGCCACTATCATGAAATTCCACTTTAAAGTTTCGACAGTCGGAGTCAATTTCCTGCGGATATTCCATTAATAACAACATCATTGGAGGAATAACCAAACCGAAATACCATTGTGTCCATAGTGAATAAAGTGCCTTCTGATTCGGCTTTATATTATTGATGCCGTAATACTCATTTTGATAAATTTCCATCAGTGACGGAAAATTATCTTCATTTGACCAATGATTGAAACTCATACTTTTGGAAGGGATATTATCGGAATTCACTTTAAACGTTACAGAAAAATGAGCAAAGGTTTGCTCAAAGAGCTGCGCGATATCTGCTATTACCCCTACAGGTGAAGGTGTAATTAAATTCTCTGTATTTGACACCTTCTACCTCCAACCTAATAGATGTTGAATGCATTATTATACATAACAGTAATGATTATCAATACAATTCTCATTTGGAATGGAATACCTTTTATATACATTTATTTCAGGGGTATTTTTTTCTCCAAGACTGAAGATGAAATCTCTGGATACATTCTGAAATAACGTCAATTAATCGCTAATACAGTGTGAAAAACCGAATGGTTAATCCGTAGAAAAGAACGTTTACCAGAAGATGACGCGGCACGTCGGTGGCGCTCTGGTAAGTTTTATGTCCCAACTGAGAAAGGAAACATCATCAGGAACGCGCAATATTCCATTCCATTACGATTCCTTATTAGGGTTTGAAGGTGGATAAATGATGCTCTATGATTATTATTGATAATGGTTATCATTACAGGACGTAACTAACCTATCATTCACCGAGATCATCATGAGGGTAACAAGAATGAAAAGACTCTATCAAATGTTGGCCGCAGTTTTGGCCCGTTTCTCTCCACCGGCTATGGCGACGGAATCCCCTTCCGCGCCAACATCTCATTGCCTCCCCTGCGAATACTCCCTTAACCTTGATGCCAACCGTTTCAGTAATGAAGGATACCAGAATTGCCTGAAGACTGGCGATCGTGCTCCGGGCCACATAACCGAGTAGCCGATACCCTGTGCGCCATATTTTTCGCTGGTTGAGGGCCTTTATTGATCAATATCGGCCCTGAACGTATAAAACCTATCGGATTACCAGTAGCCGATGGTTTTCCACCATAATCGGATTACCAGTAGCCGATGGTTTTCCACCATAAACTGCCAATAATCAACCAAATAGGAATAATGGCCAGACTGAGCAGGAATCCAATCTTCCACCAGGTACTCAATGGCACATAATTACAGCCAAAGAGGATCGGCGCAGGCCCGCCGGAATAATGCGTTGTAGCCATATATAAATTACTAAAAATACCAAAGACCAGTACGCTCAACATTGGCGGAGCGCCCGCAGAGATAGCAATAGAAACAAACACGGCGTACATCGCGCTGATATGAGCAATCGCACTCGCCATAAAATAGTGGATATAATAGTAAACCAGCAATAAGACTCCCAGCATGGGAACCCAATTCATGCCATCCACCCAGGTAGCCGCGATTCCACCAAACCATTTAATCAACCCTAACTTATTCAGTTGGCTGGCCAAGGTTAATAATACCGAGAACCAGATCATGGCATGCCAGGCTTCTTTTTCTGCCACGACATCATCCCAGGTTAAAGTTCCGGTCAACAGTAACGCGGTTAATCCAATAAACGCAGTTAAAGTGGCATCGATATTCAGCGTAGCGCCGCTAACCCACAAAGCAACCAGACAAATAAACACGCACAAAACAATCCATTCATGGCGGCTCATCGCCCCCATTTCTTTTAATTTCTCACAGGCAATGGCTCTCATTTCCGGCGTCTTTTTTAATACCGGCGGGTAAAAACGGTAAAGTAACAATGGGATAATCACTAAAGAAATTAGCCCTGGTACGCTGGCGGCCAACGCCCATCCTCCCCATGTGATTGTGACTCCCATTTCGCTGGCTAATTTGGCGATCATCGGATTCCCAGCCATCGACGTCAAAAACATCGCGCAGGTTATCGCATTGCATTGGAAGACACATTGAATGAGAAAAGCGCCGATTTGCCGTTCGGTGCCATTTTCTGGCGTCGAACCGTAAGCTTCAGAAATTGAGCGAAATATCGGCGTGACAATGCCGCCACTTCTTGCCGACGTTGACGGCATGGCTGGAGCGAATATCAGATCGGTCAGCACCAGTCCGTAAGCCAGGCCCAGTGAACTGTGACCAAATTTACTGATAAAGAAATAGCCCACTCGTCTGCCAAAACCGGTTTTAATAAACCCTCGTGAAATAAAGAAAGCACAGGCAATCATCCAGATAATCGGCTCACCAAAACCGGCTAGAATATCTTTAATTCCAACTAGCCCGGTCGCAACCGATAGTGTCAAACTGAATATCGCCATCGCACCTAAAGGATAAGGAGAAATAATCAATCCAATGACGGTGCTGGTAAATATAGCCATTAACCCCCAGGCTTTAGGGTCTACCGTTGCGGGTGTGGGATAAAACCAAATAGATAATCCAATAAGTAAAATTAAATTTATTTTCCCTAAGCGTCCTTTCATAAAAGTCATTATTGCTCCAAAAATTCATGTGATTTATCTTACGGGCACGTTGCAGATATTAAGTAGAAAAGGGTTCCTTATAGATTTTCATCATGGTGAAGCGTAAAGACCCAATTTATTTTTATGAATTGGATTCTTCTAAATCTTGTTTAAATGAATGGTTTCTCAGCCAGAGTCATTCCATGAAATGTTTCAGACGGCGGTACTTTTTTGCCAACGGTCAGGGGTAAACAGGAACAGGAGGATAAAACAAAACGCCAACAACTATCCGCTGGGCCGTGGGTTCTGCTTGGTTGCTACTCTTTTCAGTCACTCTTTTACACTCAGAAAACCTGCTTAAGAGTAATCCAGCGTCACTACAATTAATGGGGAAAACCATATACACATCCATCTAGTCTCTGTTGTTCAAAAAGCTCTCATGGCGCATGATAGCTAAATACCACTTCTATATAATAATTATCATACCTAATTTATTTAATAAATTTTTATCACTATAAAACTAATGAAATATAATAAATTTAAGTCTGGCGAATATGAGTAAGTAATAATAATTAAACGCTGAGTGTATTCACGCCCCTGACTTTTTAGCCCAAAACTGACAAGCCGCTGTTTTTATAATGCAAATGACGATATCTAAGCAATAATTCGGTTAAGTAAGTAAATTAATTCATCATCACATATTTCATGTGATATAATCTTGAAAAATCATTAACCTTATTACAGCAGTGGATTCAGAGCGTCACGGAAGATGGCTAGTTATGGTCAGATCGCGGTTTATATCCTTCACCTTTTTTCTCATCCCCGCTTTATCTCGTGTTGCATCACAGCTTATTTTTCTCGTTGGTATTAATCTAATAGTTTGAACTAATTCATAAAATATCTATCAACTCTAGAAGGGTTTTTCTGATGGATATCTCTGGAGCATGGCATGGACGTTGTAAAACCGGCGCGCAGGCAAAAAAAACCGCTGCGGCTTGGCACCTCAGTAACACTTATGGTTTCTGTGGTTATAATTTCGGTTCTATTGGCAGTACACACGCTGTTTTTTATCCAAATCAGCCATATTGCGCAGAATAATCTCAAAGAAAAATCCTTTGCGGTTGCTCGTACTCTCGCATTATCCCCTATTGTGATCAATGGATTAAGTCACACTGAGGATAAGGATAAAATTCAACCCTTTGCTGAAAGCGTCAGTAAGAGCAACGAACTATTATTTATCGTCGTCACCGATATGGACGGCATTCGTTACTCGCACCCTAATACTAAAATGATCGGACGACATTTTATTGGGGACGATCTGCAACCCGCATTGCTTGGGGAAGAAAGCAGCGCGATTAATCGTGGAACCTTAGTGCCAGCCCTACGTATTTTCACCCCTGTTTATGATGCAAATCATCAGCAAATTGGCGTAGTCGCCGTCGGCATTTCGTTGCTCAACATCCAATCAGTTATTCATGAAAATCTTTGGAGCGTTCCCTGGACGATTCTATTCGGAATATTTGTTGGCAGCCTCGGCACCTGGTTTTTAGTCAAAGCCTTAAAAAGAATTATGTTTGGTTTTGAGCCCTACGAAATATCCAATTTGTTTGAACAGCGTGATGCCATGCTGCAATCGATCAAAGAAGGAGTTATCGCCGTTGATACTGATTGCCGCATCACTCTGGTCAATCACGAAGCCAAACGCTTGTTTAAGCAAAATGGTCCGTTGGAAAACCTTCTGTTGGATAATGCCAGCAAATATTGGCCAGACCGCCTCAATCTACAACAGGTGCTGACCACGGGTATTGCTCGCCGCGATGAGGAAATAGATTTCAACGGCAGTATGCTGCTGGCCAATACCGTCCCAGTGGTGGTGAATGGCGATATCATTGGCGCTATTGCAACTTTCCGCGATAAAACTGAAATTAGCCATTTGATGCAACGTTTAACCGGCATGGTCAATTATGCCGACGCATTAAGAACACAAACCCATGAATTTATGAATAAACTTCATGTTATTCTTGGTCTGCTGCATATGAAACACTATCCGCAGTTAGAAGACTATATTCTTAAAACGGCCGATAATTATCAGGAAGAGATCGGCTCTTTGCTATTTAAAATAAAATCCCCGGTGATCGCAGGCTTCCTGTTGGCGAAAATTAATCGGGCGCGGGACATGGATATTACATTGCTGGTCAGTGAAGATAGCCGTCTGCCGGATACTGCAGATGAACAAACCACCACCACACTAATAACTGTTCTTGGCAATTTGATTGAAAATGCGTTAGATGCCATGTCGGATATGCCGCAGAAAGAAATCAACGTTAGCTTTCATCTGGTCGACGATATCTTGCATTGTGAAGTGAGTGATAATGGGCCAGGCATTACGGTTGATTGCCAATCCCAGATCCTGAAGGAAGGCTTTTCGACAAAAGGAAATGGACGCGGTATTGGATTAACACTGGTACAACGAAGCCTAGAAGCCGTGGGTGGTACACTTGAATTCGAGTCTGAGGCAGGAAGTCACACTCAGTTCTTTATTAAAATCCCTTATAAAATCAGTGCGGTAAATCATGATTAATGTGTTGATAGTGGACGACGACGCCATGGTGGCCGAGCTGAATAAATGCTATTTAAGTCAGGTCAATGGATTTACCTGTTGCGGGGTAGTGTCATCGCTACAGGCGGCGCGAGAAAGGCTAATGCAATCCGAAACGCCGATTCATTTGGTACTTTTAGACGTTTTCATGCGGCAAGATAACGGGTTAGACTTGCTACCCACGCTGCGGGAATTTAGCGAGCACACCGACGTTATCGTTATTTCCTCTGCGAGCGACGTCAATACCATAAAGAAAGCCCTGCAGTACGGCGTGGTCGATTACCTGATAAAACCTTTCCAGTTTGCCCGATTTGAAGAGGCGCTGTCGGTTTATCGACGTCAGCATCGCCTGCTGGAACAGCGCGATAACTATGCCCAATCAGATATAGATAAACTATTGCGCCGAGACAGTCGTAATACCGGTGAGCGGAAAAAACTGCCTAAGGGATTGACCAGTCAGACTTTACGTACCGTGTGCGAATGGATTGTGGCTAACCAGACCAGCGAATTCTCCACAGAACAACTCGCCAATGCTATTGGTGTATCTCGAGTATCCTGTCGCAAATATCTCATCTTCTTGTCAGAAACGGCAGTATTGAGTATTCACGTTCTCTACGGTGCCACAGGGCGCCCCGTATACCTTTACCGATTAATGCCTGACCAGCTTCCGGCATTGCAGCAATACTGCGAATAACCCCTATGTAGCAAAAACCACCGGTTACATTGAGCACCGGTGGCTTTTTCACTCCTGCAATCAGGCAATCCATCCTAATAATAACGTCGCACCAATCACCGTTGACGCCCCGCCAATCCGGGTCGCTATTTGAGCAAAAGGCATCAATGACATACGGTTAGAGGCCGAAAGAATAGCCACATCGCCAGTACCGCCCAGTCCACTATGGCAACTGGTTACAATGGATGCTTCCACAGGATACATATTCAGATACGGAGCAATAAAGAAGCTAATGGTTGCCATGGAAAGCACCACCGCACCGCACACTACGATATAACCAAACGAGAATACCGCAACGACGCTTTCCAGCGGAACAAACAGCATACCCAAACCAATCATTAACGGCCAAACCAAAGTGGTTGAAACAAACTTGTAGCAACTGTGCGCACCCAGTTCCATTTTAGCCGGAATGACCTGACAGTATTTGCACAGAACTGCAATCAGAATCATTAAAACGGGGCCTGGAATATGCACCAGCTTTTCAAATAATCCGCCAACGATAAAGAAGGCGCAAATCATTAACAACCCGCCGCCCATCAATTGGAAGTCAGCTTGTTGCGGCCCTTCTTGTGAAGTAAATACTGCATTGTCTTCTGCATTGCGAATCAGCATACCCTCACCATTCAGATCTTTACGACGAGAGCCTATTCTGGCCAATACTCCGGCGCAAATAATGGCGAAAATATTACCCACAACTGCCGCTGGAGCCAATTGCGCCACATACACATCTGGAGACTCACCCAAAATTGCCGAGTAAGCTAATGACAGCGGTAATATACCTTCGCCAATACCCCCACCGATAATTGGTACGATAATAAAGAAGAATGTGTGATAGAAACTATAGCCGAACAGTTTTCCAACCAGCAGACCGGAAGCCACCGCAGCGAGAGTTCCCACTACCAAGGGAATAAACATCCGCATCATGCCCTGAATCAGTACTACGCGATTCATCCCCAGAATACTACCCACGACCAGGCAGGCAATAACGAAGTACAGTAAATTGGCCTCTTTCATCAACAGATGTACGGTATCTAAGGTATTGGTCTGAAATACGCCAAAATAGACCAGAACCGAAGGTACCATCAGACACAGAATAGCTGGCCCGCCAATATCTTTCAGTACTGGAATCCGGCGACCAATGTGAGACAGAATAAAGCCAAGCGTCATAATAATGGCTAGGCCGCCAATCATGTTTTTTGGCAAAAGATTAGAATAAGATGACGTAACGACAATGGCAGCAATAGCAATGAATAAAGCCAAAGGTACCGCATTGATATCCCTGTTTGAAATACCACCGAATAACTTCATGGAAAGTGTTTTGGTCCCATTGCTTTCAGTTGCTTCACTATTAGAACAAATTACATCCTGATTTATTCTTTTCATTTTAACCTGCTATTATTAGAATTCCTGGATAAGATAGGAAACGGCTACGAGGTTTCATTTCATCCCATCGTATATTGTCAGACAATAAAACATCTCACGGACAGTCACTCAATAAAATCCCACTTAGCCCTGGTGTCAACTTGCAGATAAACTAACACTTTAAAAAAACGAAAAGAACAGCATTTAAATAAACGTGTAACGTAATTGTGAAACAATCGACAAGTTTAGTTTAAATAAGTTATTTAGGCGTTATGTAATTAAAGTTACTGGCAGGAATTAAAATGGCATGATAGAGGGAAATAAGTAATGAACTAACAATATACCAAGCATGAAATAATAAATAAACAACATATTATAAATCATTATTAGACTTTACATTGACGTTAATCAATTAAAAAATACAGATAAATTTCAAAAAAATATTGGAACCCTACTTGAGATTCATTAAAACTGCCCCTCTGATCAGCCCGCCGATTTCAATGATCATGACCGCCATAAGGCGGTCAGATTTTTCGATAAAACTAATAGCGAAGGTTATTCATGCGCTTTGGTTAAGGTAAAAACCTGCATCGAAGCGTCTAAAGTATCGGCCTGTTCAGCGAGCGATAGCGTGGCAGCGGAGGCTTCTTCAACCAATGCTGCATTTTGTTGGGCGACTTCTTCCAGCTGCACAATCGCAATATTGACCTGCTCAATCCCACGGCTTTGTTCGTCAGACGCAAAAGCAATACTGTCGATCAAGCTCTTCACCTGATCGACCTCATTCAGCAGGGTTTTCATATCGTCACCCGACTGTGAGGCCATATCAGAACCCTCTTTGATTTTGCTGACTGAGTCTTCAATTAACTCTTTTATTTCTTTTGCTGATACTGCACTCCGCTGCGCCAGGTTACGCACCTCGGAGGCAACAACGGCAAAACCTTTACCTGCCTCACCCGCTCTTGCCGCCTCAACGGCGGCATTTAGCGCCAGAATATTGGTTTGGAAAGAGATAGAGTCAATCACGCCAATAATATTGGAGATTTTCTCAGAGCTTTCGTTAATCGCTGAGATTTTCGCCGTGATATCGGTAATATTTTCTCCATTTTTGCGCGCCAACACTGCCATATTATCCGCCATCGCCGTGACGAGTCTGGTGTTGTCGGTATTCTGTTTAACCGAAGAAGTCAGTTGCTCCATGCTGGCGGCAGTTTGTTCAATCGAAGCCGCCTGCTCTTCCGTTCTGGATGAGAAATCCTGATTACCGGCGGATATCTGCCGCGTCCCAATAGTAATAACGGCGGATGATTCTCTCACTCCTGAAACAATACCCTTCAGCGATTGCTGCATATCGTCTAACGCGGTTAGCAACCCTCCCATTTCGGTAGCGGGCTGTAACGGAATAACACTCGATAAATCACCTCGGGATATCTTTCCAAATAGCTGGCGAGCTTCATTAATCGGGGAAAAAATAATCTGTTTGGCAAATCTGATGGCCATAAGGATTAAGCCTAACGTCAACAACAATGCCCCGCCAATAATCCACATATTTTGGCGATAAGAAGCGGTTACGCCCTCGATTTCTTTTTCGCCCAGATTTTTTGCAAAAGTTTCGAACTCAGACAAACTATTGCGTAAAGCTTCACTTTTAGGAACAACACTCGGTCCTAGATTGTAATAAGCAGCCACATTACCATCACGCAATGTTTGCATCATTGGTTTGATACCATTGTTAATGTAATCAGCATAAGTCGTATCAATATTCTTACGTAACCGCCGCCCTTCTGCGGTCAATGACACAATTTTACCTAAAGCGACCATGTTTTTTTCAGATGATTTAAGATAATCCTGTGCCTTCAATAAATCGGCCCCGGCGTCTGCCTTCGCTTCCAACAGTAATGCGGCATTTTGCGCGTAAATACGGGTATTTAATAACTCAGAATAGATTAAATATAAAGGCACCAATTGATCGCCTTGAATACGGTCAATTCTAAACGTTGCACCTTTACTATTGGTTAAAGCCTGCATGCTAAAACCACTCACCCCAAGCAGCGCAAGGCTAAACACACAAATAATCAAAGATAAGCCAACACTTATTCTCATTTTTTTAAACATTAAAAACAAACCCCTAGAGTAATAATATGAGGTGCTTATCGGAGGTAGATTGTATTCCTTTAGTTAATTTCCCCGATTTAACGCCATACGCTTCAAATAAGCATAAATGCAGGTAAATATATTAACCAAAGTGGAATTTATAAAATAATATAGCTAGGGGAAAGTAGCATCCACAAACATACTATTAGCGTGAGAGTAGTTTTGTTAGCAACTAAATATGAGAGAATAAATAGAAAACGAGTGTACATTAAGGTAATGAGGTTGTTCATTCAATGGACGGATTCGAGCTATGAGATCCGCATCTCATTGTTCAATGCAACGGCTGATATATGCGGATGAAATGTACTGACAGATAGAACGGGGCAATCTGATACAAACTGCCCCGCGGTAGGAACATAAATCACTGGCTATAACGAAGAATGTTGATTCCCCAATTAGCTATTTACAAGATTGGCTTATTTAGCGGGTTCCTTCAAACCACGATTGATTAACATTGGCTCAATACTTGGAGCTTGGCCGCGCCAATCAATATAAAGTTTTTCCAGATCCTGACTGTTACCCCGAGATAGGATTTTATCACGCAAGCGCTGACCATTTTCCGGCGTTAGCCCACCGCTTTCTAATAAACCAACAAAAGCATCATCGGCCAGCATTTCAGTCCATAAATATGCGTAATAACCTGCGGCATAACCATTACCCCAGATATGTTGGAAATAACTGGAACGGTAACGTGGAGGGACATAACTCAGATCAATTTTATCTCGCTGTAACGATTTTTTCTCAAATTTATCAACATCCTGCTCCAGCTGACTGGCGTTTAGCATATGCCAGTTCATATCCAGCAATGCCGCAGAAAGCAGCTCGGTCATGCTATAACCTTTATTGAATTTTTTGGCTTTCTGAATCTTATCGACTAACTCCTGCGGCATTGGCTCGCCGGTTTTATAATGTTTGGCATAGTTGGCGAACACTTTTGGATCGCTGGCCCAATGTTCGTTTAACTGTGATGGAAACTCGACGAAATCTCGCGCCGTCGCGGTGCCAGACAGGCTTGGGTATTGCTGATCGGCAAAGATGCCATGCAGGGCATGACCAAACTCATGGAACAGCGTAATGACATCGTCATATGACAGCAATGCTGGCTGTCCAGGAGCCGGTTTTGTGAAGTTAGCAACATTATAAATAACCGGTTTGGTACCTAACAATTTCGACTGATCGACAAAATTGCTCATCCAGGCACCGCCACCTTTGTTGTCACGCTTGAAATAATCGGTGTAGAACAACGCCAAAGGCTGACCGTCTTTATCAATAACGTCATAAACCCGAACGTCTGGATGATAAACCGGCAAATCTGTCCTTTCTTTAAAACTAATACCAAACAGTTGATTCGCCGCGTAAAACACGCCGTTATTCAGTACATTGTCCAGTTCAAAGTAGGGGTTTATTTGTGATTCATCCAGATCATATTTTTCTTTTCTCACCTGTTCCGCATAGAATTTCCAATCTTCTGGCCCCAGCTTAAATCCACCGTTCTGACGATCGATAACCGCTTGAATATCTTTTGCTTCCCTCTCGGCACGTGCGGTCGCAGCCGGTACGATATCACGCATGAAAGTCAGTGCCGTATCAGGGGTTTTTGCCATTTGGTTCTGTAATTTCCAAGCAGCATAATTCGGGAAACCAAGGAGTTGAGCCTGTTCAGCCCGTATTTTTGCCAAACGAGATACTATCTGGCGAGTGTCATTGGCATCCCCCTGCTCGGCTCGATTCCACGATGCATCAAACAACGATTTTCGCGTATCTCGGTCGCTAAGATTTTTTAGCACCGGCTGCTGGGTGGTATTTTGCAATACCAATAGCCATTGTTTATCCAGTTGACGGTCGCCGGCAGCCTGCGCCGCTGCGGCTAATTCCCCCTCTGACAGCCCCGCTAAAACAGACTTGTCTTTAACTGCCACCGCACCGTTTTTGGTTGCAGCCAAAAGTTTATTGGTAAATTGAGTGCTCAGACCAGCCGCTTCCTGATTTAAAGCTTTAAGTTTGGTTTTATCCGCATCAGAAAGATTCGCGCCTGCCAGAATGAAGTTAGTGTAAGTCACTTCCACCAAACGTCTCGATTCATCGTCCAGACCGAGTTTATCTCGCTGGTCATATATTGTTTTAATACGATTAAACAGTGTGCTATTCAGCTTGATAGCATCTTCCATAGCCGCCAGTTTTGGCGAGGTTTCTTCATCTATTTTTTGCAGGACATCACTTGAATTGGCCGATGTCATTGCGCCAAATCCGTTCATCACTCGGGTTAAAGTTCCCCCTGATTTCTCCAACGCTATAAAGGTATTTTTAAAGGTTGGCAGTGTAGGATTATTTGCAATAGCATTAACCTCTGCCAAACGTTCGGCAATTCCAAATTCAATCGCCGGCGCATAGTCGCTTTCCTTAATAAGATTAAACGGCGGTGCCTGGAAAGGTAGTTTACTCGAGCTAAAGAACGGATTTTGACCGACCCGATTAGCTTCATCTTCCAACTGAGGTTTATTTAACTGCCCCTTTACCGCTATTTCTGCGGATTGGACCTGCCCGGCGAGTGCCATACTCATCGCTAAAACCAACGTAGATAAACGCATCAAACGTAACTCCTCCATGTTTATGTTTAAGACACTGTTGAACCTTTCTAGCTTAGGCGTAAGAGTGAATACTGGCAAAAAACAAACTATTAATCACACTGTTAGTATTGGTAATACCTTACAAGTCGTTAGTCAGTCCAAAGGTTTTCCTTTGCTTATCTCATTTTAGGAATCACTGATACCAATAAAAACGCCCCGCATTATGCGAGGCGTCGAAGTTACTGGCTAAAAGTTTGCTGACAGATTAATGAAAGCCGCTTTCTTCCAATGGCGGAATTTTACTATCTAATAAACAGCTAACCGCTTCAATAACCGATTGAGCTTGAATATCCTCAACCTGTCTCCCTTCTCGCAATAAAATATGCGGCACACCCAATGGATACCAACGTAAATATTTTTCAGGCCGGTTTTCAAATAATGCTACAACCGGAATCTGTAATGCTGCACTTAAATGAATAGGGGCGCTATCTGCCGAAACCACCAAATCTAATTGACTCATGGCGGCTATCATATCGGGTACCGAAGGGGTAGAAAGGCAACGAGCGGGTAAATGAGCCAATTGTTCATCCGTCGGTTTTTCTGCAGGATCGTGGAAAATAAATAGCTCGGTTTTGGACTCAAGGCCAATGATTACATCGTGCCATTTCTGCCAGCTCCAGCGACGATCGACCGACTTATTTGAAATAAATAATCCAATCCTGGGTTTATTTTTATCACCAAACCAATTTCGCCATTGAGCTTGTAACTGCGGCTCAGGATAGACATAAAGCCGTAGCGCATTGATATCAATGGATGCTAGCTCAGGTAACAGCGTAAATCCAGATAATGACTCATGCTTCATTGGCCGGCTAGCTGCGTGGGACGCAACCCGATCGTCAAATTCACTCTCAGCTGTATGCCAACGACAATCGGCAACATTTAACTGTCGGACAAACTGGATACTATTTTTACTCACGCCCCCATTGGGGACAATCGCCAGATTAAAACGCAACCGACGTAAACGCCAGATTAGCGCTAAGCGATCTATTAAAGCGTTTAATTTTCCCAGGCGCTGATTACGCTCACATTGTTTACTGTACACATAGGTATGTACCGCAGCGACATCCGGATTACGATCCAGTACCGGGGCATTATATTTATTGGCCAGCACATGAATTTCAGCTTCTGGCCAATGCTGTTTAAGCGCGCGAATCAATGCTGTGGTGCAGACCATATCCCCGAGGAAATCAATTCGGGTCACTAAAATGCGTAACATTTACACGTATCTCATCAGGGAAGATTATCTGGCACATTATTCATCAAATTATCATTCCCAACAACACCATCGTTTATCTTTTCGCGTATAAACTGATGAATGTAAAGGAAAGCACATCTATCCCGCACAGTTATGCAATAAGTCCCCTTACATAGAAGAATTGCCAAACCAAATCTCCTCATTACAAAAACCTTGTGCCCGAAAACGATCGGATAATCTTGCTCGTGGTGGCAACCATTCCGGCTTGCCATGGTATTAATAAAGATCCGAACCAACAAAATAAAAAAACACGTTAGGTCAATTTCGTTATTATTCATCTATTCGATAATCACTTCATACTTTTGTATCTAAATGGAATTAGTTCATGAAAAATACACATATTTAGTGTGGTTTTGCCTGTTGATAAACCTGTACGTGCTTATATTTCTATTTTTAGAAGAAAAAATTATTGATGTGGAGGCTGATGAGCTCAGCCTTATACCACAAGAAATGACTCAATTAATGCTGATAACCGCTGGACAGTATCCTGCTCGCTACTCATTCAGTTTATCTCACTGCTTTTATTTCCCCAACTTAGAAAATTCGCTTTTGTCTTAAGGCTGTTGGGAGTCGATTTATCTTTACCTACCAGTTTTATCAGTATTACTGGCTATACCATGATATCCAATAACATTCGATTTGAGTCATTACTGCAATATGCTAGCAGCAGGGAAAATAAACTCACCTGCGTAATAGGTTGCAAAACTGCCGGATTCTGACTTATGGTCGTCGCGCTGATAATAGTGGCACTGGTACAGTGGGTACGGGATACGGGATACGGGATTATCTGTCGGGTTGGTATTAGTACTATGTAGATTTTTATCTTTATCAACGTATTTAGATTAAGAAACAGTACACAGCTAGCAAATTTCAATGGAGTGTTAGCCATAAAACCTGCGCCATAGAACCAAACTTATTTGATCCCTAAAAATACGGTCATTTTGACTAAAAGAATCATTGGGCAATAACATTTTTGGTTCAGGTAGGAGACAGGAAAGGGAAGATTACGATGCCAATTAATTTGATACAGTCGTCTAATCTGGAAAAAACCTACGAGCTTGACCTTTGACGGAAAGCTAATCGGTTCCTCACTCAGCGAGATAACTGACTGAGCGCTGAGTGAGTGAATTCATCTGATATCAAACGGCTTATTGCTCAGGCACAACCACATAAATCTGGTTGTTACGCTGCTCCAGCGTGATAAGCATTTCATTACCGTTATCCAGCACGGCGTGAGCGCGATAGAACCCTTCCGTCACTTCCTCATCGATCGTTACCTTCTTACAGGTTGCATTACTATCTAACTGCCATTGAAGAATTTCAGTTAAAACCGAGCAGGCCGATGTTTCTAGCTCGGCTCGTTCGCTGGCCACCACCGTCATTACGCCAATGACTAATGAAAAAACCAATACCAGCAGGCAAAATTTAATCTTACCGAATATAGCAGGGAATTTTGGCCATATCTTTTCGTTAAACCGGCTTAAGCGATAGAAATCAACATTGGCCATCAAAGCCGTCACCACTGATGGAATAAGGTACGCCTGTCGCTCATAACCTAGGAAAATTGCAAAAGCAGAAAAGAGTATTCCGGCAGCCATAATGATTAAGCCCTTCTGCCACATTCCCTTGATAAAGTAATATACCGATCCAAACAGCAGCGCCCAAGCATTAAAATTGATCGTAAAACGATCTCCAAAGGCTAACTGTTTAGCAAGAGTCTGATCGCCACTGTATTTATCGTCGCGAAAGCCAAGCTTATCCATTAGCAAAAATTTACGTTCCCAAGATTTATTGTATCCACGAAATCGGTTATTTTTAATCGAATGGTCTGGTTTCTCATTACTTCCAATGTCTACATTGCTCATATTACATTCATCCTTAAATTTCTAACTCGACAGACGAACTGTCTATTCGGTTTTAACTAAGCGTTCTAAATATCGGCTGTAACCAAGTTTACTTTAGTACTATTTATGTTTTTGCTTTCTGCGCCAACGGATAATTAAATTTTGATAAAAAATTAACTATCTATCCCGAAGTAGCACAGCAATCCCCACATTACTCACCTATTTCCGCTAGAATTAATAAATCCGAATATAAGAATGAAGAGGTGTCATACCATGCTGGGACCCTGGATTAATAGTGCGGCAATAATTTTAGGTGGCTTACTGGGCGTTGCTTTAGCACGACATGTACCATTACGTTTGCGAGAAGGGTTACCAGCAATTTTTGCTCTCTCTTCTATTTGCATCGGCGTTGTCATGATAATAAAGGTGCAATACATGCCAGCGGTTGTTCTGGCATTGATTCTGGGCACAACATTTGGCGAACTGTTTAGTCTGGAACGTGGAGTCAAACAGTGCGCAGAGTTTTTACAACGCATACTTTCCAAAGTGATCAAAACGCGTAGTCCCTTACCCGCAGAGGAGTTTGCGCAAAGTTATACCGCGATGATCGTGCTGTTTTGTGCAAGCGGGCTGGGAATTGTCGGTGCTTTAACCGAGGGATTAAGCGGGAATTACCAATTACTCTTGGTCAAATCGATGATGGATTTCTTTACAGCGATGATTTTTGCCATCTCTTTGGGAATGGCACTGATATTTATCGCAGTCCCACAATTATTGCTTCAGAGCTTACTTTTTGGCCTCGCCGTTTGGATCATGCCCTATATGGATGAAATCGCCTTCGCTGATTTCTCAGCCTGTGGCGGTATTATAATGATCGCCGTTGGATTACGTATTGCCCAGATCAAGATATTTTCCGTAGTTAATTTCTTACCCGCATTACTGTTCGTCGTGCCTTTATCCTATGCATGGCGTGCGCTAATGGTATAGCTTTGGTTAATATGGGGTGAGATATACTCTCATTATCGTCTGGGTGGAATAGCGATAATACCGGCCAATATTTTATTATTGGCGGTGCCGCTCCCTATCGCAGGAGAAATTTTGATACATTGTAGCAACAAATTTCAGTAACAATTTTATTCGCAGCTAGCTTTGTAAAATTCGTTTAGCTCATCGCAGACCAATGTTATTGTATTTGCGATGGACGTGAGATAAACCAATCGTATCTAATATTTCAGATACGTCGTAATGGTACTGCCCGTAAAGCTTTGCCATAACCTCTGAAATAGGGTGATATCAACCTTGGTCTATTTGTCTATGCCAAACTTAACCATATGGGTAACCATCATGCCGTTGGGCAATGAAATAAACATCAGAATTAATGCCCGTATGGCGACAAATCAACGGTGAAACAGGTAAACACGCGGTTTTTTGCATCGCCTCGATGGTTCATCGACTGCGGCTCCGCTAATAAAAAATATTATTATATTGACCCGATTGTGCCGATAAGCAAGAAATAGATAAAGCGCTATTCCTGATCGCGACAACCGGCTTTTCTGATGATAAAATTTATTACCCTATATAGAAATTCAACTGTATTAAATAATAGGAAATTAAATGTTAGAAATTTTCGATGTCAGCTATGAAGAGCTGATGAATATGCGGTCTGAGGATCTTTACAGACTGAGAAAAAAAACCTTTAAAGATCGCCTACAGTGGGCTGTAAAATGCAGCAACGACATGGAGTTTGACGAATATGATAACCCAAACACTCGTTATCTACTCGGCATATACGGAAGCCAGCTAATTTGCAGCGTGCGTTTTATTGAGTTGAACCGGCCGAATATGATAACTCATACTTTTAACGCTCTCTTCGACGATATTACCTTACCTGACAATAACTATATCGAATCAAGCCGATTTTTTGTTGATAAAACCCGTGCAAAGTTGCTTTTAGGTAACCGCTATCCTATAAGCTATGTGCTCTTCCTTGCCATGATTAATTATACCCGGCACCACGGTCATACGGGTATTTACACTATAGTTAGCCGCGCCATGCTAACCATACTTAAACGCTCTGGCTGGCAGATAGAGATTATTAAAGAAGCATTCGTCAGCGAAAAAGAACGTATTTATCTACTCAATCTCCCAACGGACTTACACAATCAGGCATTGATGGCATCGCAGATAAATGCATTTTTACAGGGGCCAGACTCAGCGCTACGAGCATGGCCAATTTCGCTGCCCGTTATTTCAGAACTGGCTTAATCAATTCCAGTTCAACTCCCAGCCTGATGGCCTGGCGGGCGTTAATCACCCCTAACTTTTTCACCACATTGCCCATGTGATGTTTAACTGTTCGGGGCGTAATGCCCGCAATCAGCGCAATTTCCTGATAGGTTTTACCCATACTAGCCCAGTGAAGCACCTCATTTTCTCTCGGAGAGAAAATGGCTTTACTCGTGATGTCCGCAGGTTTCCCATTCGTAGTACGCACCGTACTTTGTCCAAGCATCAGCATCTGTTCGTGAATATTAATCAGACACATTTGCAGCCGCTCTGAGTCATTGATTATCTGAGCTTCTAGCTCTTTACCATCACTATGGTCCATAATCAGCGACAACATAGCCAAGTTATTCATGTGATCGTGCAGCACGAAAGTAAATCCATTGACTATGTTATATTTTTTCGACAAAGCGAAAATCTTGGATGATTTCAAGTCGGAGAGGATGGTAATATTTTCATCCCACGAAAACGGTGAGGTGCGTTTAAACGCTGTCAGAACCACGGGATCTATATGCTGGTAGTTTTGGGTTCGGTAGATATCAACCCATTCATTTGGATAACTTGACACCATGAATATATCAATGGGATTCTTTTTATCAATCACCATGTAGGTATATCTGGGCGAATCGTAGCTGGCTAGCTTTCTGTCGATATAATCCCGTAGAGTCTCAATTATCCTTTCATCATTTTTTACACCAAAAAACATTCTCCTTCTCCCAAAGTCTAACTGCATCCCTTTAAATTTCATGTGGTCTTTCTGTCCAAAAGTACAGTATCGGATCACACTTTAGTACAGCTATCGCATCGCGTCTGCATCTGTATAATTTGAAACTTAGTGATTGGGTGATAAAAAAAACCTGACTACACGTAGTACGTAGTCAGGGGGCAATATTAGCCAACACCAGGGAAAAAAATATCTATAACAAAGAAAAATGTTACAGAAGTACATTCGTTTGTGCAAGTTCGGCTTCTGTAGCATTTAATAATACATGTAAATAAATTGTTAATCGCTTCGTCTTAATCGTTGCAATAACGAACCATATTATCAATATCAATTCATTCTAGCCGAAAAAAAACGCATATTCCGCTCGATTTTCATCCTCCATTCATCAATAAGAAATTTTCAGCTAGGGCTAATATAATTTCATCTCAATCCGTATAGCTGCAACTTTTCCGGGTAACCTCACTTCACCCGCATGATTATCAGGTAATCTGGTATTCATAGTTGTAGCAATGCGCAACAACATTTTCCCGCACAATAATCTGATTTCCAGTAAACCGGTGAATTGTATCTGCGTTTGTATTTGATTCTCAGTATGAGATACGCGCGTCATTGGACACTAGCGCCAGAATAGTAAATTAAACTCAGTAATATTATATTAGAGATCGACCATCGCCAGGTTTGCCTGCAAATGATAGTTTTACTCATCAGATAACTAAACTGAACTCATACTTCACTGTCTTTACTTTCCGTCCCCCTCATTGGGAATGATTCAATCCTTTGTGATTCACATATTCGCATTCAATTAAGAAGACATTTAAATCGCTACCAGCCCTCGAACGCCCTGCTGCGCCATTTCACTGCCTATTCCCTGTTGCACAATCGATCCCCGCGACATAACCAGATAGCTATCCGCCAATTCGGCGGCAAAATCATAAAACTGTTCCACCAGTAAAATAGCCATATTGCCCTCAGATGAAAGCTGTTTAATCACCCCACCAATTTCTTTAATCACCGAAGGCTGAATACCTTCCGTCGGTTCATCCAATATTAGCAACTGCGGTTTGCAGGCCAGCGCTCGACCAATGGCGAGTTGTTGCTGCTGACCTCCGGAAAGATCGCCGCCACGCCGATATTGCATGGATTTCAGCACTGGAAACAGCCGATATATATCTTCGGGTACCTGCTTTGCCTCCCGGGCAGAAAACCGAGATAGCCCCATTAGCAGATTTTCTTCTACCGTTAAACGTGGGAAAATTTCCCTCCCCTGCGGCACATAAGCAATGCCTGCCTGAACTCGTTGGTGAGGTTTGCGCTGAGTGATATTGCGTTGTTGCCAGTTAATACTGCCAGATTTAACCGGCAGCAATCCCATCAGGCATTTCAATAGAGTGCTTTTACCCACGCCGTTGCGCCCCAGCAAGCAAGTCACTTCACCGATTTGTGCCTCAAAAGAGACGCCGCGCAAAATATGACTGCCGCCGTAATACTGATTCAGTTCGTTAACCTGCAACATATTTGCTCCTTAGCGCCCCAGATAAACATCTATAACCTGTTCATTGGCCTGAACTTCTCGCAGGGAACCTTCAGCCAGAACCTGCCCTTGATGTAGCACGGTGACATGATCGGCGATGTTTTCCACAAATCCCATGTCGTGTTCCACCACCATCAATGAGTGCTTCCCAGCCAGGGAGCGAAACAACTCTGCGGTATATTCGGTTTCTGCATCCGTCATTCCGGCGACCGGTTCATCCAATAGCAATAAATGCGGTTCTTGCACCAACAGCATGCCGATTTCCAGAAACTGCTTTTGACCATGAGATAACAAACCAGCCAGTTGCATGCGCTCCCTGGATAGCCGCAGCGTGATTAACATTTCGTCGATCCTATCCCGCTGTTCGCCACTGAGTTTTGCCTGCAAGCAGGCCCACACCGACTTATCGCTTTTCTGTGCAATTTCCAGATTTTCAAACACCGTCAGCGCCTCAAACACCGTGGGTTTCTGAAATTTGCGGCCGATACCTTTTTGCGCAATATCTATCGGTTCAAGACTCGTCAAATCGGTAGACTGATCGTAAAAAGCACGCCCGCTTTGAGGCTTGGTTTGACCGCTAATCACATCCATAAGCGTGGTTTTCCCCGCGCCGTTCGGGCCAATGACGCAGCGTAACTCCCCCACGCCAATGTTGAGGGACAAATTGGTCAAGGCCTTAAAACCATCAAAACTGACGTTAATATTTTCCAGCTGTAGAATCGGGTCCGTTTGCTCACGATAGCGATCGGCCAAATGCTGGCGGGTAAACAGCGGTTCGTCGGGTTGCATTATTTGTCTCCTTTACGGAATAACCCCATCACGCCGCGCGGTAAAAACAACGTGACGGCGATAAAGATAAAACCGAGGAATAACTGCCAATACTCAGGTACCGCCATGGTGAAATAGCTTTTGGCTCCATTGACCAACCCTGCGCCGATAACCGGGCCAATCAGCGTGCCGCGCCCGCCCAAGGCAACCCAAATCGCCGCTTCAATGGAATGAGTGGGTGACATTTCACTAGGATTAATGATGCCCACCTGTGGCACGTAAAGCGCACCAGCCAGGCCACATAGCACTGCCGAAAGCGTCCACACCAGCAGCTTGAAACCTCGGGGATCGTAACCACAAAATATCAGGCGATTCTCTGCATCACGCACCGCCGTTAATACCCGACCATACTTACTGCGAGCCAGCATAAAACCGATGCCTAAACTGCCGACCAACAGCAATACCGTGGCAATAAACAACCCAATGCGGGTGCCCGTTGCGGTGATTGGCATTCCGAGTAAGGTGGTAAACCCGGTGAACCCGTTATTCCCCCCGAAACCTGTCTCATTGCGAAAAAACAATAACATGCCCGCGTAGGTCAGCGCCTGAGTCATGATAGAGAAATAAACGCCTTTGATTTTCGAGCGAAAGGCAAAGAATCCGAAAACCAATGCCAGTAATCCCGGCACCAAAACAATCAGCGCCATCGCCCAGGCAAAATGCTGAGTTCCCCACCAAAACCACGGCAAGTGATCCCAGGAAAGAAAGGACATAAACGCCGGTAATTCCTCCCCCGCCGCCTGTCGCATCAGATACATTCCCATGGCATACCCCCCCAGAGCGAAGAAAATACCGTGGCCAAGGGACAGTAATCCCGCATAACCCCAAACCAAATCCAGCGCAATTGCCACTATGGCGTAGCAAAGAATTTTGCCCACCAGCATCAGGGTATAAGTAGAAATATTCATTGGGTGAATATTCGGTAACAGTGCGAGTAACGGCAGTGCCACCATGAGTAAAACCATCAAACTGCCCAGTAATTTGATACTCCGCGGCGCTTTACGGGCAATGGCGGACATGATTGGCTGTCTCATTAGTCGATAACCCTCCCTTTCACGGCAAACAGCCCCTGTGGACGCTTCTGAATAAACAGAATGATCAGCACCAGAATCAGTATTTTCCCGAGCACCGCGCCAATCTGCGGTTCCAGAATTTTATTGAAAAACCCGAGCCCAAATGCGGCTACCGCACTACCCGCCAGTTGCCCCACGCCACCGAGCACCACCACCAGAAACGAGTCAATGATATAGCCCTGCCCCAGCTCCGGCCCGACGTTGCCCAACTGCGAAAGCGCTACGCCGCCCAAACCCGCGATGCCTGAACCTAGCCCAAAAGCGAGCATATCTATTCGTCCGGTGGCAACGCCACAGCAGGCCGCCATCGCACGATTCTGTGTCACCGCTCGCACATTCATGCCCAATCGGGTTTTGTTCAGCAGCAGCCAGGTGAACAGTAAAACCAGCATGACAAAAACCAATACCGCCAGTCGGTTCAGCGGCAGAACCAAGTTCGGCAATACCTGAATCCCGCCGGACAGCCAAGCCGGATTGGCCACTTCGAGGTTCTGAGCGCCGAACAGCATCCGTACAGCCTGAATCAATATCAGGCTGATACCCCAGGTCGCTAACAGGGTTTCCAGTGGACGACCGTATAAATGACGAATAATGGTGCGCTCCAACACCATGCCAATACCGCCGGTAATCACAAAGGCCACGGGTAGCGCCACCAACGGATAATATGCCAGCCAGTGGGGCGCAAATTGTTGAAAGAACCCCTGAACCAGCCAGGCCGAGTAGGCTCCTAGCATGAGCATTTCGCCGTGGGCCATATTAATCACGCCCAACAAACCGTAGGTAATGGCCAGTCCCAACGCAGCCAGCAGTAGAATGGAGCCGAGCGAAAGCCCCATAAAGACCTGTCCGAGAAGATCTCCCAGCCTCAACCGATAGTGTATTTTCGTCAGGCTGTCGGCGGCAGCGGCACGCACTTTCGGATCGCTTTCCCACTGCTTATCAGCCAAAGGTTCCAGCCATGCCTGTGCAGAAGGAACGCTGGAATATCCCAGTAAAGTTACCGCATGGAGTCGTATTGCGGCATCCGGACTGGCGAGTTGCAACCGAGCCAGCGCCGCCTCCAGCGCATCGCGCACACCGCCGTCGCTTTCCAGACGCAAACGCTGTTGCAATAGCGGCAATAATTCAGAATCGGCGTGGTTTTGTAAGGCTAGCGCCGCTTTCAATCTGTCATTGGCGCTGTCACTGATCAGTTGATGAGTTGCCAGCGCGCTCCTCGCCAATACCCGTAGGCGGTTAGTCAGACGGACTTTATGGGTTTCCCCCACCGGCGTTTTGGCTTCACCAAGTGGAATCAAAGCCGTACCCGTTTCGCTAAAGGGCCGCTGATGCCGATCGACCACCAGTTTTTCCTGTACTAACGCCTTCAGCAACGGAATGCGAACCTTCTGCGGTGCCGCAGCCCAACTTTGCAGTAATTTCGCCTGCTGGGTACGGTTCGCCACCGCAAAATCCTCGCTGTCTCCCGCTTTAGCGCAACAGGGCAGTAGCCAGATGACCAAAAATAGACATCGGAACACGTGAGCAGGTGTCATGGTTATGTTCTCCCTGAAAGGATAACCCTCTCCCACAGTGGGAGGGACGAGTTTGGCGGTGACAAAATCAGTGGGCGCGGGTTTTTACCGGCGTATCTGGTTTTTTATCGTTACCGGGAATGAACGGGCTCCACGGCTGAGCTCGCACGGGTTTATCCGTCTGCCACACCACGTTGAACTGACCGTTACTTTCGATTTCACCGATCATGACCGGTTTATGCAGATGATGGTTACCGGCATCCATGGTGAGCGTAAAGCCCGACGGCGCCTTGAAGGTTTGCCCTGCCATTGCCGCACGGACTTTATCCACATCGGTGCTGCCCGCTTTGTCTACCGCCTGCGCCCACATATGGATACCTACGTATGTCGCCTCCATCGGATCGTTAGTCACTGCGGTGCTCGCATTGGGCAATTTACGCGCCTTGGCATAGGCTTTCCATTGGGACACAAAGGCTTTATTGATCGGATTGTCCACCGACTCAAAGTAGTTCCACACCGCCAAATTCCCCACCAAAGGCCTGGTATCAATTCCTCGCAGTTCCTCTTCGCCAACCGAGAAGGCCACCACCGGCACCTCCGTCGCCTTCAGCCCTTGATTAGCCAGCTCTTTATAAAAAGGCACGTTCGAGTCGCCGTTAATGGTCGAAATAACCGCGGTTTTGCCACCGGCGGAGAATTTTTTGATATCTGAAACTATGGTCTGATAGTCGCTGTAGCCAAACGGGGTATACACCTCGGCAATATCTTTGTCCTGAACGCCTTTAGCATGCAGGAAGGCGCGTAGAATTTTGTTGGTTGTGCGCGGATAAACGTAGTCGGTACCCAATAGGAAGAAACGTTTTGCCGCGCCGCCGTCTTCGCTCATCATGTATTCCACCCCGGGAATAGCCTGTTGGTTAGGCGCTGCGCCGGTATAGAATACGTTTGGCGACATTTCCTCCCCCTCGTATTGCACCGGATAGAACAGCAGTCCGTTCAGTTCTTCAAATACCGGCAGAACTGACTTTCGTGACACCGACGTCCAGGCACCAAAGACTACGGCCACTTTGTCCTGAGCCAGCAACTGGCGGGCTTTTTCCGCGAACAGCGGCCAGTTGGAGGCGGGATCCACCACGACTGGCTCCAGTTTCTTACCCAATACGCCGCCTTTGGCATTGATCTCGTCAATGGTCATTAAAGCCACGTCTTTCAGTGGCGTCTCGGAAATGGCCATGGTGCCGGACAAGGAATGCATAATTCCCACTTTGATGGTGTCGACGGCGTGAGCGCTAAAAGCCAGCCCGAGACTGATAACCGATGCGGATAACGCCAACGCTTTAATAAAGATACGATGTTGCATAGCAGTCACCCCTGAAAAGTCTGCTGAGAGCCTTAATTAACCCAATTTCTCCTGCCGCGCCTGATGCAGCATGTGGAGCGTGATTTGACGAACTTCTTTTTGACTGACGGAAATGTGACGGTGTAACAGATTTTGCGCCTCTTGCAGTTGGCGGTTTAAAATAGCGAGCAGAATCTGACCGTGCTCGGCGTAAGTCGCACTGATGCGCGAGCGCTGAGTAAAATCCAGACGTCGCACAATACGAATCTTGTCGGTAATATCCCGATGAACCCGCGCCATCTCAGGGTTTCCCGCCGCATCCAGTAGCGTCATATGGAAAGCCTCATCCTGAGACGCCACATCTTTGCCTTTCGGCATCTGTGGGTCATCGATCCAGAATTCAGTCAAGCGCTGTAACTGCGGCGGGCAAACGGCCGACGATAAGGCGCACAGCCGTTTCACCGCCTCTAGCTCCAGCACAATTCGCAGGTCGTACAGCGCCTCCAGATAATCGAAATCCACCGCTTTGATTTGCCATCCACTGCGCGGTTGAACGTCCACGTAGCCCTCTTGTTCCAACGCATACAGCGCCTGACGTACCGGCGTCCGGCTGGCATTCATTCGCACCGCCACTTCGTTTTCGCTAAAACGATCGCCGGGTAATAGCTGAAAATCGAAGATTTCCTGCTTCAGTAAGCGGTAAACCCGTTCAGCTATTCCTTCCGGCCGTGGCTGATTTCTGGCATTCGACATCATTTGGAGTCTCCGATTTTGGCAATAACACGCATCTTCAACTGGCAATATCCAGCCACAGCAGCGCATCCCCCGGCTCGACTGCCCGCCCTTGCTGGCAGTGAATTCGCATCACTGTGCCGTCGTAGGGCGAGACGACCATCAGCTCCATCTTCATAGCCTCCACGACAATCAACGGCTCTCCTTGCTTCACCCATTGCCCCGGTTCCACCAGAATTTTCCAAATATTGCCGTTCAGGTCGGCGCTAACCAAATGACCATCCGGGTCTTCGGTTATCTCTGCCTCTGCCAGCATGGCGCTTTCGACCGCTGCGCTTTCCTGTGCCTGCCAGTGAGCCACTTCCCCGTTGAATGCCTGCTGCTGACGCTGGCGGAATGCCGCAATGTCGTCGGCGTTTTCCATCAAAAATCGGCTATAAGTGGCAAAATCGAATTCAACCTCTTCAATTTGTATCTGCGCTCGCCCCTCGCGAAAAGCGCGGCGAAACGCGGTGAGTTCCTCTTCCGTTACCGGATAGAAACGCACCTGATCGAAGAATTTCAGCAGCCAGGGTTCATCACCAAATTGCTCATTTTTTAGGAATTTGTTCCAGATAGGCAGCGTACGACCAACCAATTGATAGCCACCGGGAGAATCTATGCCATAGATGCACATATACATCCCGCCGATACCGACGGCGCCTTCCGCCGTCCAGGTTCGCGCGGGGTTATATTTGGAACTGAGTAAACGATGACGAGGATCAAGAGGAACGGCGCAGGGGGCGCCGAGATACACATCTCCCAATCCCAGAATCAGATAGCTGGAGGCGAACAGGATTTGCTTCACTTTCTCACGACTGGATAACCCATTGATACGTTGAATGAAATCAACATTATTCGGCAACCACGGCGCTTCGGCCCGCACGGTTTGTTGATAACGTTCGGTGGCCGCCAGAGTGGCACTATCTTCAAACGCCATAGGCAGATGCACGATACGGGAAGGTACTTTTAGTGAAGTGACGTCTTCCAACGTTTGTTCCAAACCCAGCAACAGCGCCATTAATTGGCTTTGCGTCAAACGCTGACTGTCGTAACGCACCTGGAGCGAACGTACCCCCGGAGACAACTCTTCAATACCCGTTATTTCACTTTGGGTAATTGCCTGCATCAGCAGGTAAATCCTCAGGCGCATCGCCAAATCTAGCAAGTTATCGCCGTATTCAATCAAAATGTAGTTATCGCCCGCCTGACGATAAATCACCGCAGGACATTGATTGTGTGCCGGTAATTCCGCCAGTATCGCTGCACTTCGCGTATGTATTGGTTCAATAATGGGTGATACTTTTCCCGTTGAGACTGGTGCCGACATGGCCTGTAAATCAGCCAACGCCGCGTCCTGCGCGGACGCCAGAGACTGCGCCTGCTCAAACGTCACCCTGCGAAAACGGATTCGGTCGCCCGGTTTAACCTGCCCGACTTTCCACAGTTCGGCTTTAGCAATGGTCACCGGACACACAAACCCCCCCAGACTGGGGCCATCCTGAGTCAAAATCACCGGAAAATCACCGGTGAAATTCACTGAACCAATGGCATATTGGCAGTCATGGACATTGGACGGATGTAGCCCTGCTTCGCCACCGTCAGCTCTTGCCCATTCGGGCTTAGGCCCCACCAGCCGCACCCCTAAACGATTTGAGTTGTAATGCACCAGCCATTCGCTGGCAAAGAAGGTTTCCATCGATGCGGCGGTGAATAAATCTGGCGCACCGTGAGGCCCGTTCAGCACGCCAATCTCCCACAAGTCGCCGTACTGCGGGATCAGGGCTGGCTCCGGTATTTGCGGCAGCGCAATCGGCGCAGGGGTGGTACAGGCTGCCAGATCGGGCCGAGATATCGCCAGTATGTCCGCCACGCGCAGGGTACGGCCGGCGTGACCACCAAACTGCCCCAGAGCAAACGTCGAGCGACTACCAAGATAGACCGGTACATCCAGGCCGTAACGCACCGCGAGATAAGTACGGCAGCCGCGAGTGGCTCGCCCCAGCGTCAGGATTTGCCCTGCTTTCACGATCAGCGGCTGCCAATAGGGAACGACACGACCATCAAGCGCTGCTGGACAGTCGGCTCCGGTCAAGGCAATGGTGGCATCACAATGAAAACGCAGGGTTGGGCCTTGCAGAGTAAATTCCATTCCCGCCGATGATGGATGGTTCCCGACGATACGATTGGCCAGACGAAAAGCGAAATCATCCATCGGGCCAGAAGGCGGTACGCCGATATCCCAATAACCCAACCGCCCCGGACAGTCCTGTACGCTGCTCCAGGTACCCGGTTCCAACACTTCGATACTGTGAGCCTGGTACACCACGCTATCCAGCAGACGCGTCCACATCACGCCAGCCTTAAATTCGGCAAGACCGATAATCTGCCGCAGGTAATCGAGATTGGTCGGAATGCCATGCAAGCGTGTCGTATTTAGGGCAATTACCAGCCGCTCCAGCGCCTGATGGCGATCCTGACCGTGGACAATAATTTTGGCGATCATGGGATCGTAGAACACGCTGACTTCACTTCCGCTGCTAACCCAGCTATCAACGCGCACATTTTCGGGGAAACAGACTTCGGTCAGTACGCCTGGCGCGGGCTGGAAATTTTTCAGCGCGTCTTCGGCATACAAACGTACTTCAATGGATGCGCCGCGCGGTGGCTGAACCATGCGTTCCCAATCCAGCGCGTCGCCCGCCGCGATTTTCAGCATGCATTCAATCAAATCCAGCCCGGTGACGCTTTCTGTCACCGGATGTTCTACCTGTAACCGGGTATTCACTTCCAGAAAATAAAACGCATCGCTGGCCGCATCGTAAATAAACTCCACCGTTCCTACGCTGCGATAATTAACAGATTCCCCCAAGGCAATGGCAGAGGCATACAACGCTTCCCGCGTAGCCTGCGGTAAATTCGGTGCCGGAGTTTCCTCAACAACTTTCTGATTCCGTCGCTGGAGCGAGCAATCCCGCTCTCCCAATGCCACCACCCTGCCTTTTCCATCGCCAAAAATTTGCACTTCCAGATGACGAGCCCGGTCGATAAAACGCTCGATAAACACACCATCGTCGCTGAAAAACTGCTGCCCCATACGCTTAACGCTATCCCACGCCTCTACCAGAACCCCCTCGTTATCGCAGCGCATCAGCCCGATTCCTCCGCCCCCTGCGGTGGTTTTTAGCATCACCGGATATCCGATGTCCTCAGCCGCCCTTTGCGCTTCCCGCAGGGTTGCGAGTAATGAGGTTCCGGGCGTCATCGGCATGGCGACCGCAGCGGCCAAGGCGCGAGCACGATGTTTCAAACCAAAGCTGGCAATGTGTTCCGCAGTGGGGCCGATAAAGACAATGCCAGCGTCTTCGCAGGCCTGAGCAAACTCGGCACGTTCAGACAAAAAGCCATATCCGGGGAAAATCGCTTCAGCGCCACTTTGTCTGGCCGCCGCAAGGATTTTGTCGATATCCAGATAGCTGTCGCTGGCTTTGTCCCCACCCAACGCCACGGCAATATCCGCATCGATAACGTGCTGGGCATTAGCATCAGGATCGGAATACACCGCCACGCTGGTTATTCCCATATTTTTTAGCGTCCGAATCGCGCGAACGGCTATTTCGCCACGGTTGGCAATTAAAACCGAATTAAACATATAGCCTCCTCAGGCTCGGTGATCACGGGCCAACCAGGCTTTCCAGCCGCCCCAGGCAGTGATATCCGTGGCATCGTTCAATGCCGTAGGCTCGCAAATAAATCCCTTCGCCGTGGAACCATCTTCCAGCGTAAGGGTTCCTATCCCCAGAGGCGGCAGAATCTCCGCCACAAATTCGCCAAAATGGGCCAGCGGAATATCCCAAAGCTCCACCGCAATCCGCTGGCCATGACGGGATCGCACCAGCCCCGGCTTGGCAGGCTGAGTATTGGCTAAGGCATAAAGGCGATAATCTGCGGCGGTATGGGTTTCTGCAACAAAAGTGGCCGCACGACGGGTTAATTGTGAATTGAGCGGCTGACCGCGCAGATGCGCCCCCACTACCGCTACGCGAACATGGTGACAGCTGGCCGCTAGCGGCGTAGCCGCGGCCAGCACTTTCCCTATCGCACCAACTTTTTGCGAAAGCGCTGATTGCCAGAGAATGCCAAACTGACTCAGCGCCCGATCTTGCCAGGCTGGGGCGATCAAGGTGATTCCGGCGGGGAGACCATCGGCTCGAAAATATCCCGGCAACGCCAGCGCGCTTAAATCCGCCAGATTAGCGAAATGAGTGTAAGTGCCGAACTGCGCGTTGAAGCGCACCGGCTGTTCGGCTATTTCAGAAAGAGTGCGAATGGTGGGAGACGTCGGCACAACCAGCGCATCAAAGTGACTCAATTGTTGATTGATGCGTAACGCCAGCTCCGCACGAGTATATTCCGCCTGCCAGGCATCGCAGGCACTGTAGTTAAGGCCATTGGCGACAATAGCGCGCACCTGAGGATCCATGGTTTCCGGTTGCGCATGAAAAATCGCCCCAACGGCCAGCGTGCGCTCCGCTACCCAGGCACCTTGATAGAGCTGTTCGGCCAACGCCCGGAACGCAGAGAAATCAATCGCAACGAGCTCGGCCCCCATTTCGGTTAAACGTGTCAACGAACGGTCAAATGCGACTGCCGCCTGAAAGTCGCCAAAAAACTCCAGTCTATCTGGCACGGCAAAACGCGGAATCGGGTTGAAACAAGCGGATGCAGTTTGCGGATGTCTGCGCGAATAGGCGTCCAGCGGATCGTAACCTCCCGCCAGTTCGGCAATGCAATAGGCATCTTCGACGCTTAAAGCAAAAATAGACACACAGTCATTCAGCCGACAGGCCGGGACGACACCACGCGTAGACAGCCAGCCTTTGGTCGGCTTCAACCCGACGATATTGTTGAAACCAGCCGGAATACGCCCAGAGCCAGCAGTATCGGTACCTAACGAAAAACAGACCAAACCGCGAGCTACCACCGAGGCAGAGCCTGAACTGGAACCACCGCTCACATAGTCCGCGTTAAAAGCGTTAGCAACCGTACCAAAGGGGGAACGGGTTCCCACCAATCCTGTCGCGAACTGATCGAGGTTCGTTTTTCCAATCGCTATCGCACCTGCGGCTTTCAGGCGGGTAACTACGGTGGCGTCCTCCTCGGGGAAATAAGTAAAAGCGGGACAAGCAGCGCTGGTGGGCATACCTGCAACGTCGATATTATCTTTTATCGCAAAGGGAACGCCAAATAAGGGGAAATCACTGGCCTTTTTTCCACCGGAATTGATTTCCTTTAACAGCCGATTGACCTGCGAACCAATTTCCTGCTCATTAGCCAAGTAAATCCATGCATTATCATCGCTATGCCATTCTTTACTCATGTGCTGAAGCGCCGCGTTCAGCCGTTCAGGCTGTTTATGATAAAAACTGACCCATTCCGCTACAGTTAATATAGGCATTGATTGGTATCCCATCTGGTATACAAGATGAAATAGTTTTAGCAATTACAATGCCAATTATAATTTGGCTTAAAAATCAGTAATTTAAATACAAAAAAAAGATTAACCCTGTACCTCGTCGCACTTTATTTGTGCACAAAACCCATTTAATAAGCTGTTTTTCCTTTAATCAGTGCAATCAGGTTAAAAATGACTAAGCCTGCCATCAAAGCAGGATTAAAAACACAGAGGAGAATAGATTAAAAACAGAAAAACCGGCATGGAGGGAGAAAATTAAGATAATCGATCATGGGAAAGCCATTCCTATTTTCAATGATGAAAATAGCAGCGGAGATCGCTCACTTTCACAGCCAGTTGACGGATTATGATCGGAGCGATAGTTTTAATATCGCGTGATAAACCTGCTCGCCCGTTTTTACTTTCAGCTGAGAAGCAATATCCGCATTGGCTTTTATCACCATAAACTAGAGCACTTTATTGGTACAACTTTTACTCGCCTGCTGAGCATTCTCAAAAAATTTTTTAGCGTATTAACATTGGGCTGAAGATTTTTTTCTTATATAAATACCGGAACCATGATGTTTTTCAAGCAGCCCTTTTTCCACTAAAACCATCATTATCTTACGCAAGGTATTACGTGAAATATTCCACGCCAAAGCTCATTTTGTTCTGAAGAGAAAACATCACCAACTTTATACTCCAAAAGGTTAATTCGATCCCTAAGGCATTTAACAACACCCGCAAAAAACACTTTCGCACCGCTTTAACGTCTCACCCATACTATTTTTCTCTATATAACAAATAAACTTCGTCATCAAAAACAGGCTGTGCAGGTTGTTTTTTGCGAGAGAGATAAGTGAACACAGTAGCGCATAAAATAAAGTGTTCGGATTTACGATTTTAATCATACCCACGTAGTTTAGCCTCCATTCTTGTAATACTAAAAATGACAGCCGAAAGGTATAAAAATAATGGAGAAAAAAAACTAAAGTTTTTCCAAATCATTTTTTATGGGTCTCTGCGTCTGCTGCCAATCAGGTAGAAGAAGCCTGGAATCTCGATGTGAAAGGAGCTTCAGTTTGGGATAAATTTGTACGAATTCTCGGAAAAACATTTGAAAATACCACTGGCGATATCGCCGTCGATCATTATCACCGTGATAAAGAAGATGTCGCTCTGATGTCAGAACAGAGTTTAACGGCCTACCGTTTCTCGATTGCGTGGAGCCGTTAAACGGCTGAAGTGGTATTTAAAGCTGGAGCGGTCAGCGGGAATCGAACCCGCATCATCAGCTTGGAAGGCTGAGGTAATAGCCATTATACGATGACCGCATGAATATTCGGAGCACTGTTTAAACAGCCGTTGGTAATAATCCATAAATAGGCCGTAAATCAATCTGAGTAAGCAAACTGGACATCTCAGGGGTACCCGTCATCGACTTAAACCCAGTTTGCTTATTTATTTGGTCCGCCATCGAGGTCTCGAACCCCGAACCTACAACTGAAATGGTCGTACGCTCTTCCATAATGAGCTAATGGCGGTTAGCGACAGGCAGTATATGTGGCAAAACATATACGTACAATAAACAAGGGTTACTTTAAGACTTATCGTAGGCTCTCAAAGTCATGAACCCCTCTGTAAATAGTATTCACAGCTAAAAACTTGCGAACGGTTGCCAAAACACCGTAGATCAGAAAAAAACCTATAATTTATAGTTAGATAAGATAAAATTCATCGTGAAATTTTGAGCCAATCTCATCTCAATAAATTTATTCAAACACTATCCCTTGTTTTTCCTCTGCCACTTCTCCTGTTACCCGATCGATTTTCTGCTCGGAATACGTTCGATATCGCTCTTTAAGCTCCCACTTCAGCGCTTTTCTATTCTTTTGATTATCCAGCGCTTCATCTAGCGACGATCGATCGCTCTTTGCCAAAGAAGAAGCGGGTTCCGGAGGAACATAGTGCCAATCATGGCTGATATTCGTACCAGCGTTCAGAGAGAAAATAAAACTGAAATACAACACCATTAAAACAGAGAAATTTTTAAAACTCATATAAATCATCCTTGAACTACGCTGCGAGTTAACCAAGTAAGAAGATACACAAATCGACAACAATTCCCAACAGCTTGAATATCCATGCTCCCGATACTCACCGCATTATTTTATCTACTCCCACACCACCTTATCAATCATCACAGTTTTAGCTTAGACAAGCGCTTCCGTCATCGTCATAGGTCTCCCTTGTCGTGGTCAAGCAAAACTGGCCACGGCTTTAGCGTTTTTCCAGAACAGTCTTTCTTGATTATCTCCGCCGTTGTTGATGTAGATAATACATCGCCTGAATTATTGACATCCGCATCCTGATCCAATGCACTGAATGAAAACAGCATCAAAATAGTAGCAATAATGACTTTTTTCATAATTTCTAGGTAACTCGGTTGTAGAGAGTGCAAAAACAGGATAGCGATATAAGAAATCAATCAAGTCTTATTCTAAAATACCCCCCTCATCAAATTAGCCTGCCCAATAAAGATATATATTCCATTCTATAAATGCTGAGTATAACAAATAAAATAATCATTAATTATCATGATGATTAATCTGCAACTCAATTGATTAACCGAACCAAATTGAATTCTAGCATGGCAATCAAAAATATATTGATAATGAACCATAAAACTCGATGTCAATAGAGTTTTATGGGCGGAAATAAAAATAATTAGGTTTTTTATTCCTGTTTTTTTACTCATACCCTGTAAATTAATCAGTATGTTATTTCACTTCAATATATAAAATTACATAGTTACCTAAATTATAGTAAATAAATGTAACTATATTAAAACCATGTTGTTTACTCAGGTTATTACTGTTACTTCTGACAGGAGGAAAAACTAACTGAAGAAAGGAATAAATATGAAAAAATCACTTGGCTTATTCGGCTCACTGCTGCTGATTTCTGGTTCCGCTTTGGCTACAACGGCTCCCAATTGCACTAAGGTTGAATCGGTACAAATTGAACGGTTATTTGATAAATGGAATGACTCTTTGCAGACCGGAGATGCTAAGAAAGTGGCAGGTAATTACTTAAGCGATGCGGTATTACTGCCCACGGTTTCGAATAAGGTACGCCTGACAGACGCAGAACGTATCGATTATTTTGAGCATTTCCTGGAGAAAAAACCCGTTGGCAAAATTGATAGCCGAACCATACGTATTGGCTGCAATAAAGCCGTTGATACTGGCACCTATACCTTTACCTTTTCCGATAAATCAACGGTTTCAGCACGTTATACCTTTACTTATGCCTGGGACGGCAATGAGTGGAAAATATCAACACATCACTCTTCGGCCATGCCAGAGGCCTAACCATTAAATATATGTCTATTTTGTCTTATCTAATCAGTTAACATTGTGCTGCCGTATTTTCGGCAGCCAACTAATAAAATTTCGCCATAGTGAGTAATCCTGCTATTTCCCATTCATTTTTTATTTCTTATATTGGAATCATTCTAATTTCAATCTTCACAATGAAAAGACCGAACGATAGGGTTAAATACTCCGCAAAGCTCTGACTTCTCGTCGTATTAATTCACGAAAATTCAAACTTTCGACTTTATCAAGCTATGCAGGTATTTTTACTATTGAATATCGGCAATACATCTTCATTATCTGCCACATAAATAATGTCATCTTTTAGCTCTTTATTTTTTGGCATCGCCGGATAAACAAGAAAGTATGATGTATTATCCGGCGAGAAGTCATGACAGCATTATAACCTTAGCCATTCGGATTAACACTACAGTGGTCGATAGAGGTGATAGCGCCCAGAATCTCTTTCTATAGCTAACAGAAGACCAGACGGCGGCTGATGAATCGACTCTACCGCGCGACGGCTGCGGCTGACTGGCACGCTTTCTTCTACACGCTGCTGGAAGTCATTGGATTTTTCCGCTGCCGTTAGCAGAGACTGATAATCCTGATTAAAAGCGTCAGGATTTCGTTCTGCTTTACTCAAAAAGGAAACATATTGTGCAATGGAGTCAGCATTCTTCAAACCTTTTGAACCCGAAGTATTAATACTATTGAAATCCTTGAGATCGCTTCCCGCATATACACTTTGCGGTGCCTGACCCGCATCTGGGTTATTGAGATTGTTATTTCCGAGATTAATCAGTTCGAACACATCAACGTTGCCGACTTTCGTCTGCTGCCGAGTACCTATATACACAAAATCAAGTGAGTTTGGCGCACCGTGAGACAACTCATGAATGAGTACATCGGCCACCGCTTGCTTACTTTTTCCCATCATTTTGTAATAGGTGTGAAAACCGTCGCGACCTACATTGATTATTTTGCTATTAGGATTTCTACCCAACTGACGGTATTGATCTTTTGACAACTCGGCCACCGTATTTGTCTCTCCTACCTGACTGTCGAAACTGAAATTACGATGGCTAATACGCTCTAAGTCATTTTTGATATGACTCAACGTCTTACGTAGTATAATTTCATTCTGTGGTTTAAGCGGAAACTCTCTGCCAAAATACGCTTTTTGCGCTAATTTCACCTGTTCTCTGAGTTCGGGCTTATCCATGGCTTCAAGAGTCAGTTCAATTTTAGCTTTAGCAATTGGCAAGGATTTGGTAATAACCTTACGAGCCATTTGAACCTTCAAGGATTTACCAATTATTGGCAGATCTACCAGATTAAATGCCTTATTACCCGCCGTTCCTGTATTCGCCAATGCCAGCTTTACCTTACTCCCTTCCCCTGATGTCAGCTCGATAGGAATATTATTTCTATGTCCCAGTAGCAACTGCTTTCCTTGTTGAGAAATTGAATAATGCTTTCCATCAATCTTAATCACCTGCTTTCCGTTACGGGTACGTTGAATACCGAAATGGTTTGGCGCAGAAAGCTTCGCTTCATTCAACTGCAGCGGTTGAATATCATATTTACCCATGGCCGTAGACACTTCAGGCACCACGTCCAGAGAGACCGGTGCTTTAATGTGCCATTCTTGATTCGCATATTCTACTTTATGACCCGTGGATTCTGGCTGCCTAGCATCGTAAACAAATTGCTCATGACTGGCCAAATCGTAGCGATAAGGCACCAATCGACCATAGAGTTCAATGGCCTGCAATCGTTGAGGCTGAGATGAAACAGGATTACGTACGCTGTAAACGTTGGCGTTGCCGTCGGCAGTTTTATGGCGATGGCGAGAATGAAGGGAGAGTTCATGTGCCACACGCTGATCTAATTTACTAAAGCGAATGAATTTACCATCGCCAGTCGTTTTCCACTCCTGCGAAAGGTAGCTGAAATAGACTTGCTGCCGGCGTTCTCCGCCATTTTTTCCTTTAGGCAACACAGCGAAACTTTTCCCTTTATGCTCAACGAGAGGAACATCATGAAGTTTGCCATTGAGCGCCAGTTTAATATGGTTAACTCCATTCTTCAGATAGAACTTTGGCAGCTCTACCTGTGGTAGTTTCGGTTCAGATATTGGCCTGGTATATAAGCGTTGCTGTTCACTATGCGTGCTGGCACTCATGCTGAATTTGGCTTGCTGAGTCACTTGCTGTAATAAATTCAGTTCCTCTTCTGGCGAAGTAGGCTTTCCTTCAAGATCATTAGCCGCGTGTTCCAGCAAAGGTCCGACAATATATTGAGCAATAGCCAAAGGCTGGCTACCGGGCAATAAAGTTAAAAGCTGAGAAGTAATAGAATCAATCTTCTCGGTAATATTGGTCGCTTTCTCTATTTCCTGATTCGTAGGGCACCCTTGGCCTTTATTCCAGCTATCTATATTCTTACTTTCAACCGTCATCATGGTAATTGGCTGCCTCAAAGTTTTACCAATTTGACGTAGTATTTGTGCAAAAGTCAGATTTTCGCCGTTATTCATACAGGAAAAATCAAACATCTTAACAATTTTGACGTCATCCAGAACCGGCGGTTGAGGCGTTGTTTTAGGTGGAAATACCGCATAGCGTGGCATACGCAGCTTTGTTTCTTCGGTTAGAAGAGTGGGAGTGGTTGCGATTTCCCGCTGTAAATTTCGAACCTGCCCCAGCGTTTGGGCTATAGGATTAGCTCCGTGTCCTGCGATCAGCACAGGAGCGGCCCGCTCGGATGTTAACGGCATACCGCCTTGTGCCAACAATCCATGCAACAAGACATTTTTTAGACTTGGCCGGCCTGATGACACCACCGTCTGCGATTCTGGAACATTGTGCAGCATCTTTATCTGGGCAAACAGATTTTTAACCTCGGTGCGCTCTTCCGGCGTAGTGGCATTTGCAATTAACTGTGTTTCAATTGAAACCTGACGATTATTGGGAACTAAAGGGTATAAAGGCATAATATGTACCTGAAAAAAGGCTAAGAAAATTATGAGATGAATAGACAGATATTTATAGCGGTGGTCTTGCCAAAATATAAACCCGAACTTCGTAATAAACATGAAAGAAGCTAACGTTTTTAAGCGGAATATACTTTCAAAAATCGGCAATATACGTCGGCCACACCAATTTTACGACCACCTGAGAATATCCGATTTTTTCATTCTACAAATTTGTAGGCCAATATGGACATGAGGTATATAATTATTTACTTTCCGCAAATGTTGTAACTGAAGGTTACGGGGAAGTGATGGGAATAAACTCTACTTTGCCGTGAGGAGAGATTCTAATTGTAGTAGTTATTTTTAATGAAAATAACTAATGAACATATTTTAGGCACCTTAAATTTACGAAATTCATTAATATTGGTCGTGGTAACGCCTGGCGATAAGAAATACGGCCATAAAACCATAAAACCATAAAACCATAAAACCATAAAATCATAAAATCATAAAATCATAAAACCTAATATAGCAAGACGGTTTGGCTCCACCAAAAATTAGAACCATTATTTTAACCGATAACAGCTTCAATATTAATAATTGTAGGATCTGCTCGCATTGCCTTACGGCAACATTTTAATATTTTCCGTACCTGCTGGTTAGGCCAATCTATCACGATGTATTTTCACAAATAAATATCGTCGGCAGGACTGGATTCAAAAGACTGGCTGCGACTCCCAACAAGAATCATCACCTAATTCCCCCAATCCTATTCGTTGCCAATACTTCTGGCCGATCAAATAAAACACCATTTAACCTTGGGTGACTTCGTAAAACGTTTACCCCCTCCCTCATGCCGCCAGAAATATCAACGGTCGTTACATTTTTAGGGGAATAATAATACCCGAAAATTAAACGCTCCCAATATTGGGAGCGGTATAACTTACGTATTCAGATTTGAACAAAAATAATGCCTATCACATCAGGCCCTATTTCAACGTTGCGCGCTGGTCTAAAATGACTTTCGACGCTTTAGTCTTACATCATTGTTGACTCGTCCGGTCATGACGTTTTCCAGACCGGATATAATTCCGGAACAGTTATAGCAGGCGGGGAAATCTTGATTCACATCCCCAACCAGCCTTTGGGTAAAGATATAACTGCCGTTGAGCCTTTCGGCGTTTCCACCTTCAATATCAGGATTAGAAATAATATAATTCAGCGCCTGTACTTCTGCATGTAAACCGGCGATCCCGGCCATTTTAGGTAAAACATTATTATTTGCTAAAAGATGATCCCGAATTCGCCCTTCAACCACCGCATGAAGATCTGTTCCCGATGATTTATATTGGCTACGGATGCCAGTGATAAATGCTTCTGTATCTGCGACTCGGTAATACCCCAGGCTCGATTCTGGCTTCCATCTTTGACTTTTACCTAGTTTATCAGGATGATACTGACTCAGTGACGGTTTCACTTTATCCTCAATCAGTTCCACACCGGGAAAGGTATTTTTATTACCCAAGCTTCCGGGAAGATTCAGAAAACCATCTTTATAAACCGGATCCGGTTGCAGCGTATTTAAAACACCCGCATGAGCGGCGTAGGTTTTTAATTTTGAATTGGTAAATTTCATTCCTCTTGATTTTTTTTCTTTGTCTTTCTGTTTTATACCTTTTAGCACCGCCTCATTATTTAAGGTCTCCTGTAAAATCATTCCGGTACTTTCAGTCATACGTTGATAAGTATCTCTAACGCCTCTATGAGGCCCGTCTATCTGGTTTAGTTGGTAAATGGCCTTAACAATATCCCTAGACGCATTAGTCGTATCCAAATCCAGCCAATCTAATGGAGCCATTCCATCCGGATCGGTGAGCCGCAGTGGATTATTTCTCACCATTCTATACAGATTTAACCCATCAACCGTACCCGCAGGATCGGCGGAGAGCCAACGACCCGCCCAAGGTTGATAGTAGCGGAAACCGTAATAATACAGCCCGGTTGCATCCCGTTCTTTGCCTGAGTATCGGACTGTTTTATATGCCGTTTCTATATGACTCCGTGCTGCCCACACGGCGGTTCCGCCATAGGGATAATATTCTTCCATACTGATGACCAGCCCATCGCCATCCACTTCCAGACCGCTGCTACAGGTGAGGTTATCGTAGCTCCAGCGTATCTGGTCGTTGATTATTCCATCTGGTTTTCCGCTCTCCCAATGTAGTACACGCACCTGAGCACGCCCCGCCTCACCTATGCAGATAACCTGTAAGTTTTCCGCTTCCGCCACGCCGCCAGTCATAGTTCGCCATTCCAACCCCGGCAAATATAGCGCCCGTTGCACCCGCGCACTGTGATTCGTTTGCTGCGAACTGATTTTCAAAATACGCTGGCTGCTGCCGTCATAACGGTAGCTTTCACTGTCATCCGCCGTTTCGCCGCGAGCCACTAAAAGCACAGTGCGTAACTCACCACGCGGTGTCCAAATCAGGCTCTGCCCTTGCTGTAGGCACTTTTGGCTTCCACTTGCGGTAAAGAGCGCATCCACATCAGCAGGGTTTTCCGTTAGCGAACTCATTACGCCACGGTTGCTACGCTCACTCACGGTGATGTTTAGGGTGTAATTATTATTGGTCGCGGGCGCACTGTGTCTGATGCGCATTAGATTACCGGCGGAATCATAGGTATAAGTGCGGGTATAGTTCGTATATACCGAAGAATCAGAGGGAAGAGGAACGAGAGGGGAAGGTAAATCACTGCCTTGCTGGCCAGCTCCCGCCACTTCCCGTCCGCTGGCGCTGACCAATTGATATAAGCTGTCGTAACGGTAGGCATTTTCAGGCACCACTTTTTGATTGCGCCAAAAACGCGTTTCCTCTGCGTCATTAGTGATGCTGAGAACATTTCCTACCGGATCGTATTCATAACGTAAATCCTGTAGCACCTTCGCACCGGCGGCATGGCCGTTCGGACGCTCGGTTTTAATACCGATCAAACGCTGAGTTTCCGCCTCGTAAGTATAAGTGGTTACCACACCGTTACCGCCTTCCTCTCGAAGCTTCTGTCCAGCGGCAGAGTACGTCAACACCTTTATGATAACCTGCTCCTGCCCTCCTTTTAGCGTCAGCCAGCTCGCTGACAGTTGGCCCGCAATATCGAACGCCACGCGTTGCTGATTGCCCACTGCGTCAATGGTTGTCAGCACCGCACCCGCCGCATCCGTGCGAGTCACAGTAGTATAGATTTCTGTCGCCAGCAGACTATTCCAGGCGGAAGTATCGTTCCCCTGCCAATCGGCCAAGATGTTCGTATCATCCAAATTTTTCAGCAGCTTACGGCTAACCGATAACGGTTTACCCGTTAATGACACGCTGTCTGTCTGTATCAGGCCGGCCGCATCATAATAACTGACGCACTGCCCGGCGAGGTTCAGATTCTTCTCCTGCGGCGTATTGCCCGCATACACAAAATGCTCTGTAATCCGCGCGTTTTCGCCGTTCACCTGCTCGGTTACACTCAGTGGACGGCCTGGCAACGGGGCATTTTCATACTGAAAGGTTCGGGTGACGGCCAGACTGAGGTCGTCCTTACCATTCTCCCCTCTGCTAATATTGGTCATCGCTATAACGGATCTTCCTTCAGTATCGTTCAGAACTAGCGTGTTACCCGCATCAACGCTTTGCGTATATATGATATTTCCATTTAAATCAGTTAGATAAGAAAAATTAGTAACCTCTTTATGATTTAGTCTTGGATCTAAACTTTGAGCCAGAAAACCGCGAAAATCGAATTGATGATAGGTGATACATTCCTCCGTCACTTTAGGTGTATCAGGATGACGGCGATACGCGATATCGCGAACGCTTAGGCCCCGGTTATCAAACACCGTGACCGATGGGGTTTTACTAAACAGCTGTATGTCCATAAATATCTCCTGGTTAAACATGAAAAAAACGAGCACATGAATGGGAATACGTTCGATAGATGTGAACTATACGATTACGTACTAAAAGAATGTTGCTCGACACCCCATATTATTTATGGCTATTTTTGATAGCGCAGTTTGAAAATATAAAAACAACATAGTGAGGATGAAAAAATAGCCTGCCTTATTAAATAAATGATTAAATCAGGCAGGCTAGTGCTTCAGCGTAATTTAACGACGGTATTCTTTCTGGCCTCGTATTTCAGTTCAGTCATTCCAAACTGGCCTCTTGTTCTATGTTTCTTATGCGGTTTTAGCTCACCAAGCTCTAATAACGTTGATGCCGACACCTCACCATTTTTGTCTTTTGTTAATAGACTGAAAGATACACCAACGGTATTTTCGTAACCTGTGGTTCGGTAATTTAGAATATTATCTGCATCTCTATGTATTTCACTGCCTTTCTTACCGTTGTAAGCGATAGTTCCATTATCAAAATAATCCAATATCGTTAATAAGCTGTCATTCACGGCTTCTGGATTCAGGTCAATACCGGCATCCGGAATTAACTTATTCAGCATTCGGAAATTATCCGTCACTCCGTGTTCACCGGTTACCCAATTTTCGGATGGGGTTCCGGTTCCGGCATGCAAAGCATAAAAATTATTCCCTTTAACACCGGTAATCATCGTACATCCGGTTAATGTCCCAGCCGTCACCAGCACGGAGCGGCCAGGTTTTATATCATTCAGATTAATATTAATCCCTGCGGCACCCTGCACACCGTTGTGAAGAACCACCAGATCAGTATTATTTTTTAATGGTTTAGTTTCCCAATGTGTTCCTGCATACCATTTAGAGGATTTATTGGCTGATGTGATATTCTCACCTGAGGAAACTTCTAACACCTCTCGACGATCTTCCGCAGAAAGTTCCTTGTGGTTCTGTGGCGGAAAGTCTTTATCCCTATCCTGTCTGGAGAACAGAAAATCGATGTCAATCTCGCTTTCTGAACGGGTATAAAACGGCCCGGTTCCTTTGAGGGATGAAATCGTTAATGTGTCTTTCTTCCGAAATGAACTGATGCGCTCAAAAAAACCCGGAGCCAAGCCGTCAGGATCATGGAGTACAATCGGGTTATTCCTGACCATTCTAAATAGATTCAGCCCATCTATCGTACCCGCCGGATCGGCACTCAGCCAGCGGCCAGCCCACGGCTGATAGTAGCGGAAACCGTAGTAATACAACCCCGTGGCGTCCCGTTCCTTGCCTGAATAGCCATAGGCTTTATCACTCGCTTCTCGTTGACTGCGCGCCATCCACACGGCAGTACCACCATAGGGGTAATATTCCTCCTGACTGATCAATTGCCCGGTTCCATCCACCTCTAACCCACTGCTGCCAATCAGATTATCGTAACTGTAACGCAGTTCGTCGTTAGCCACTTCAGTAGGTTGCCCAAGCTCCCAGTGCATTGCCTGTACCTGCGCCCGGCCAGCTTCGCCAATTTTCACCACCAGTAACGTTTCAAACAACGTATTACCTTGATGAATTGTTCTTCGTTCCAGACCTGCCAGATAGAGCACTCGCCGAGTTTGGGTATTGTTATTGGACTGCTGAATAGCCATTTTGCTAACGCGCTGACTATTAGCATCATAACGGTATGTTTCACTGTCAGATTCCTGCCCATCGCGCGCAACCGGCGTGACCTTCGCCAGTTCACCGCGAGCATTCCAGCTTAACGTTTGACCAGGCAATAGTTGGTTCTGCCGTCCCGCGGCGTCAAAGAACGCCTCCACTTTATCGACATCGTCGGTTAGTGAGCTTAATACCGCACGATTGCTGTATTTTGAAACAGTTATATTGGTGGTGTAACTATTATTGGCTGCGGCCGATGTATGGCGAATTTGCATCAAATTACCAGCAGAATCATAGTGATAATTGCGGATGTAATTGGTATATGCATTGTTATCAATCGGAGACAGTGTGGGAAGTTGGCTACTCTGTTGCGGAATGTTTGCCATTTCGCGCCCGTTGGCGCTGACTAATTGGTACAAAGTGTCGTAGATGTAGGTATTTTCTGGCACCACTTTCTGATTACGCCAGAAACGAGTCGCTTCCGCGTCATTGGTAATACGCAGCACGTTACCTACGGGATCGTAGGTATAACGCAGATCCTGAAACACTCTGGCTCCCGATAAATGCCCCGCTGGACGCTCGGTTCTGATACCGATTAAACGCTGAGTTTCCGCCTCATAGCTATAAGTGGTGAGCACACCGTTACCGTGCTCTTCTTGCAGCTTTTGTCCGGCGGCCGAATAGGTCAACGATTTGACTATGATCTGCTCTTGCCCGCCCTTTAAACTCAGCCAGCTGCTTTTAAGAAAACCGGCTACATCGTAGGCCAACCGTTGGATATTCCCCATGGCGTCCGTTTGTACCAAGGTTTCCCCATTGGCGTCGGCGCGGTTGTAAGTGGTGAAAATTTCCGGCGTCAATAATTCCAGCCACGCCGATTCATTCGTCCCCTGCCATTCCGGCTCTGCGCTCTCCAGCAGTGGCTGAAAGCACGCCGATATCGGCGTGCCAGTGAGCGCAATACTCAGCGTTTGATTCAGCCCGGCGCTGTTATAATGGCGTAAGCATTGCCCCGCCAGATTGTTCGCTTTTTGCGATGCATCACTGCCAGCCCAGTAAAAGCGCTCAATAATTCGCTCTTCTCGATCTTTCTCCCTTTCACTGCGACTGAGTACCCGCCCCGGCCGATTTTCACCTTCATATTGCCAGGTATGTGACACGCCGGTGGCGGAAATGCTAATGGCAGGACGAGCGGCAATATCATTCAGGGAAAAGATTGTGCCTGCATCAACGCCGTCAGTACGCAAAACTTCGCCGCTAAGGGCCGTAAAGTAAGACAAATTCGGCTTAACCGAACTATCCTGCTTTCGTCTTTCCGCCAGACGCGGATCGATACTTTGAGAAATAAACCCATAACTATCATATTGATGAAAAGCTATACGCTCAGCAATTTCCTGCGGTGTATCTGGATGGCGATAATACCGTAACTCCCGTATAACGTGGCCACGATTATCCAGCACGCTAACCCCCGGCGTGCCCTGATGGAGCGCAGAATCAAACTGGTTCATCTCGGTTATCCTTTTGATAGGGAATGGCTTTCAACACCATATTTCCTCGTTTTCATCCGCCCCACGACAATGTAGGGCGAATTTTCTTATGGGAACTAAATCGCCAGATTTGCTGCCGTATCGTTCTCATCCTGATTCACCACAAACCACGGGGTATACTGGCGTTCACGCCGGTAACCTTTCGCGGTAATGACCTGATATTCGCGCCCTAAAGGATCGTAAATATGCGTGTCGGCAAACAGGTCAGTGCGTGCACTGTCATCGCTGAGATAACGCCAATCATCCAGAAAATAAGGCTGATAAACGCGTATTCCTTGCCCTTTCCCGTCGTATTCCGTACGTCCGGAAACCGCCCAACGATTATCCGTCACCACTAAGGCTGGTGTGCCGGAAACATTGACCACCAGCGAGGAGTCTTCGCTGCGTTGCCAGCTCTCACCGGCTTCAACACGCTGAGCGCTTTGTAGCAGGCGGCCAAAACCATCACTGAATAGAATACGTTGCCGTAATTGTTGTTGGTCATCGCTATCGTAGCGATCGGTAGTAATAGTAAGGGAATGAGGCGGCGTACGCGGAATCTCGGCCAGTAGCGTCAACATCAGCACCGATAAACCATGGCGCGCCATCCAGCGCCGCCGACCCAGCGCGCAGACATAACCATCTTCGGTGACAAAACGCGCCTGCAGCAATGCGTTCCAAAGAGTACCGTTATCCGCCATTCGTTCGGAAACATCGTGCTGCGTCAGTTTTTGCATCCAGCTTTCAGGTTCAAAAATGGCGCAGTGAGCCACCGGAATTCCGGGGCTTAACGCCAGTGCTGCCTCAATCGTGGCAGGTACCACAAAAGGTTTGGCTTGAGGAGTGCTGTATCCCGCGTCTTTACCCGCTTCCGTTCCCCAAAACCGGCTGGCAATCACCTCCCCAAACGGATTCAAAACCACGTAGTGCTGGTTATCATTGGCATCCGTCAGGCTATATGGGGTAAGGAATCGGTAATCGTAGCGCGCCTGTGTCACCAGTTGAGCCGCATCCTGGGTTTCTATCACTACGCAATAATGCTTATCCCACTTCAACGTAGTTTTCCCTGTTAACAACGTACTACGCTGGCTGAGAGGACGCCAAAATTGCGAATAGTCACCGAATTCGCTGTAACCCTGACGGGCAACCCAAACATCCGGCTCTGACTCAACCCTAAACAAGCGCGGAGCCAACTGATAACCGGCGGAAAACAGCAATTCATCGCGTGTTTTGCTGTCCAGCACGCCGACAAAGGCCTGTAGGGTTTTCTCGTCCAGAATAGCGGTTTCGCCGTAGGCCACCAGCGCCTGCAAAGACGGTTGTTCATCCACACCGCCCTGATAAGCCACCCGACTTTGGCCCAAATAGGTAAACGGCTGATTCGAACCGATCAGGCTATTGGACGCGATGAGCGTTTCTAGCGTAAATCCGTTAGCCGGAGCGCGTTCCTGATCGTACTGATAGCCATCGTTTCGTTGCTCTTTTGGCAGCCCTAACAGCCAGTTATCGTCATTGGTCAAATGAAAATAATTTTGCTGTTGTTTGGTCAGATGCAGTTGCTGCTGCTGCGTGTCGTAGCTGCTATCAAACAGCGTTTCCGGTAAATCATCAGGATAGGGCGACTTTTCCGGTTTTTTACGTCGCGGGTAATTGATTGCCACACTTAATAATGGCGAACCATAGCGATCCGCTTTTATGACTACTTGTTGGCTACATTGAGGATCAGCGGCCACCCGTTGGTATTGATAACTTCGGGTTTCAATGGTGGAACACCATGCCGAAGGTACTGTGGCGTCGGTTGTGGGCAACGCCCGCACCTGATGACGCATTTCTGTGACCGAATAAGGAATCTCGGCTTCGGGAGTGCCATCATCACCATACAGTTCGCTGCGCAAAAGTTGCCCTTTCATCGCGCGATTCAGCCAAAAGGCATCATGCTCTGAAGGTATAAAAGCAACATCGGAACCAGCCTCTGAATCGTTTTCCCAACGAGTAAACCGAGGTGAGAAAGGGCTGAATGCCTGATCATCTCCGCGCCAAAACTCTGCGGATAGCGTGGTGTCAATCTCAGGGATTCCCGTAGCAAACCAGCTAACAGTTCGGGAAGGATGAGTAGGAATGTCGACCGTTCCCTGGGCAAAACCATCCGTATCGCGCTGAATCAACCGGCCAAAGCCACGAAATTCCCGCTCTTGGCCATCCCAGGAACCGTGGGCATATTCTTGTTCTTGAGTGAGACGGTTACCTGTAATCTCATCAAAAATCTCGCTACGCCAGTGTAAATGCATAGGAAATGGCAAATGACATTCAGGTTGCTGCCCCGCCGCCTCAACCAACTGTTTTTCATCCAGCCAGAATTGAGCCGAACTGCGGTAAAACAAGCAGGTTTCCGCCCCCCGATTATTATTCATCACATTCAATAACCAAGGCTTATTCAACGCCAGATCGCAGCGCCAATGAGTCGGTGACATATGCGGCACCGTCATCACCAAACTGGCGATGCCTAATCCTTGAATATCAGCTGCTTGCAGTTGGCAGGTGTTATCAAAATTCACACCGTCCGGCAGTAATAAAGAGATTGGTTTACTAAAGCGATTACCGCTTTCGTTTAGGTAGATCTCTAGACATTCCGAATGAGCATAAATAATGTCGTTAGTGCCAGAACCATCAATATCAGCCAGAAACACCCGATCGGGGTTGAAACTGGTCTGCGGCTGACTAAATCCTTCCAAAGTCAAAGGTTGGCCAAAACGGCCGTGTCCCATATTTGGCCAGCATTTCACGCTATCTGCCGTGATCTCGACCAGATGCTGCTGACCCGAACCTAACATATCGGCAAAAGCGACTAATTGACGGGAATCGATTCCAATGACCGGTAAGCTGACGTTTTCTGCCTGCGTGACATCCTGCGCCGGAGCCCAGTTCCCCTGCTGATTGGCATACAACCGCACGCTTTTAGGCCCGATAAGCACCAAATCAGATAATCCCGCGCCAACCAGATCTGCTAATTGTGCCTTCGGGTGAAAATACTCGGTGGGTAAGGTGTTCAATGGTGTAAAATGTGTCCATTCACCTGTCGAATGAATACTATGAAAACCTCGTACTCCCGCTGAAGTGATCACCCAATCCAAACGACCGTCACCGTTGATATCCATCAGCGTCGCTCCCTCTTGCAAGCGAGGGATTTTGGGCAACGCTTTCATTGCCCCATAGGTCACGGCATTAGAATCGCCCCCAATTTGGCGTTGCGGCGATTTGTACCACCAGGCACCCGGCGTTTCCTGATACAGAATGCCTGGTGTACCTTCACCATACAGATCAATCATTTGGTATGGTTGATAGCCGTTAAAAGCCTCAAGCTGCGGCATTTCCTGCCAGCCGGGAATACTCCCTGTATCAAAACGCTGATAGTCGAATTCTAACGGCGGCTGAGTGATTGGGCTGCCGTCCGTTTCATACGCCACCTGACGGACAGCTACCAAGGTGCTGACGCTGTTATTCAGGTCGTAATCTAGCGTGAGTCGATTCACCAAAACGGGAATTTCGTCAGTCACATCTCGATCATTCAAGGCCTCCAGCCGATGGAACCCCAATACTTGGTGGCATAAGCGGCGATTTCGAATTTCAATTCCAAAGTCGTAGCGGCTAAACATATCTGGCCGGGCTAACCAACCGGTGGTTCCTCCCTCGAAAGTAGGAATTTTATTAATAGAGATATCTCGCTCGCCGTAATCAAACACTAAATGGAATAACCACTGGGTGAGATTAGGTAGTTCTTCATCTAAAACAAATAAACTGGCTTGAGGGGAAATATTACCGTAGTCAATCCGCGCTAAATAACGCTGGGCACTATCCTGTGGATGAAGCGCTATTTCCGCATCAGTACAATTGACTTGATTCTCGCCGCTATATTGATAGTAAATATGCTCGCCGGTAGGCGTAACCGTTTCTTCCAACAGCCAGCTAGCAATCTGCGATGGGTTTTCAGCATTAGCCACCCGACTATGGGAATTTTTCCCCAGAATATGCGTTTGTCCATCGGGAGAATAAATTATCCAGAATGGCGTGCCATCAGTTTGTTTAACGGGTTGCCAATATTCTATTTTGATGAAGTCTTGAATAAGGCGCGGCTGGTAACGAGTGACCTTATAGCTGAAAGGTAATGGGATACCTTGTAGACGGTTAGCCGTTCTCACATCTTCAAAACCACTATCATTTAAAGCGATAGCCATCACTTCCCCGGAAGGGCTAAGAAACTCGTCATCTTCGTTATATTGGGGAACCCCTTTTTGAGTACGACGGCTAATACTCATCGCACTACATTGCCATCCCATACCAAAAGGGCCATTCCCTGCACCGCTGCTATAACTCAACGAAAGCGCCGGGGCTACGCCACGACCTGCGGAGAAGGGTAATGGTATGGAAAAGGTCACCATTCCATCAGGCCCTGCTTGACCCACTGATTCGCCCATCCCATTAATTGCCCCTCCGCCCTTCGGCAATGAAAGGGTCGTGATAGCCATTTCCTGTGAATTTTGCATAAAGACTCCTGTCAGCTATTAATCAATAGCCGAACATTGCCAGACCGTGACAGGTTATAAATAACGCCATTTTAAATAAGCAATAAAACAACCCGCCACGTTCCGCTATCTGATTTTTCAATTAATTTAAATTAATAGGCTAGATAATTAATAGAAATCAATCGCGATTAAATAACAATTGGCGCTGTAAACGCTTACTTGCTCTTAATTTCAGAAATTGATTTTAAGTAAATCTCTTTGCCTGGATTATACAGCGGCCCCATATCAATCGTTTCCTGATTAGAATCGGCAACGTAACCCAGTCCCTCTCTGGCTGCATTGGCTAATAACCCGCAATCCTGATCGCCAGACCAGGAAAATACGCCGCCTAATTTATTTTTCGCGGCATATTCACCTTTTTGTTTTACCGTTCTAGGGGTATCTAATGAAATAAAGTGGCCTTTAGCTTCGCTAAACAGAAAATCAGCATCGGCATTCGTGTCAGTCATCAGCACAAAACCATTTTTACCCATACTTAAGCTGTGCTCGGCATCCATATAGTTTTTAACGATATCGAAGAATTCCGGAGCACCATTTTCCATCGTGCCTAACGCTGGGCCATTCTTGGTATACTGACGGGTTGTCAGATCCCCCCCTACCGCTGAGCGCCCATAGTTAGCGTACCCCAAATGAATTTTCTCCATCGGAATACCAAGTTCATTATGCAAATAATCAATCGCTGCTTCGGCCGATAAATCAAATAACTCTTGTTCGCCGGGATCTTTTGGTGAATACAGGTTTGTATGATGACCAATATAATCGGCCCAGATGGTGCCAAAGAAGTCGTAGCTCATCAGATAAATATTATCTAGACCATTAGCAACCAACTGATCAATATTGGATTTCTTTAATTTCGCTTTGACGCCGCTACAAGCGATTGAGATCTCTTTTCTGTTACTGTAACCAAAACGGCTATCCAATGCGCTGCGTAGCTCTTTAATCAGCAATACATAGTTTTCGCCATCTTTATCACTGCTGATATTTCCCTCATCGCCACCGCCACCGGGGTATTCCCAGTCGATATCCACGCAGCTGAACATTGGGAAACGCACAAAGAAATCAACCACGCTGGCAACAAAAACGCGGCGCTCATCCGGGTTCTCCGCTAAAGCGGAGAAATAGCTGGATAAACTCCAACCACCAATACTGAAGGCCAGATCGAGTTTATGGCCCATCGCATGAGCTTTCTTTTGCAGTTCACGCAATCCACCCAATAGGCCAGCAGCACGGTTTTGCTGGTAATAAGGTAAAAATGTGCCAGATTCAATACTGGTATCGGCGCTTTCAGGCGGCAACCCCACGTTACGAGCAGTGCCTAAATCACCATAGGGATCCAACGGAACAATATGCCCTTTACCAATCTGAGGTAAACCTAAACTCGGCGCCTGAGCATTCCATCCGTCCCAGACTTCCTGCACTTTTTTACTTTTATTGCCGATATCACCGCAAATACCGAGGAAACTGAAAATCAGTCGATCATAGGTAGCGGGATTTTGCATCAACGTCGCTAAATCAAAACCACGCCCGCGTTCTTCTTCTTTACTACCACCGCCGTCTAGACGAGCATCATATTGGCACCAGTCGGTAATATAAGCCGACAGCTTCGGTTTTGTTTTATCACCAACATAATGATTGTACATCGGGGCGCAAACTCGGGTTGCAGTGTAAGAAAGGTTCCCTTGCGAGCCATCTTCTTTAAAATTTACGTCAGGGCGAGAATACGTTTCCTCGGTATATTTATCTTCGACCAATATCGGTGAAGGAATATTTTCCGTCGGTTTAACATCTGCTGTGGTTGGATTCCCTATTTTATTTATTTCGTCTGCCGTTGCCGCCCGTACAAATTTCCAGGCATTGTGAGGGTTACCATCAGAACTACCAATACCGGGAACCTGCCAGCGTTCAACCCAATAGGTATTGGTATAAACTTTACCATCAAATATAACGTTAAATACCCGCCCACCGACCTGACTATCCCATGCAGCTAAAGGTTCACCAATAACATCACTAATATCAGACATTGCTTTAGATGAGGTGTAAGTATATTTATTGACCATAACAGAACTCCACTATTTTTGTTGGCTCCTTTGATTAAAAAGGAGCCAAGTGAGATAAATATGATTGAAAAAATAAATAGCTGATCAAAAACAGCAGTTATTCATCGTTGTTTATATTGGCCAATATTTTCCTTACGCCCTGACTGAAAGTTGATGAGCCAATCGCGGCTGTATACTTCACATGTAGAATGACATCGTTGAGGCTATCCAAATTCTGTTTCAAATTGGTGAATTGCAAACGCCAGCTTGAATCAACGCCAGAACCTTCAAATGGCAAGAAACGCTCATCATCAAAATTAAGCATAAACAGCCCGCTATCATTCACCCCAGTCGATAAAGAAATCTGCTGATTGGGTTGAATACTACGAACCAAGTGCGGCGTATCGGCAAACGTTCTTTTAGTCAGCATATTTTCTACCGTCTTGAGGTCTGCCCGGGTGCTATAACTACTGGAGGTCTGAGTCAACTGCGCACACACGTCTTCATAAGGCCCAACTAACATCGGCAAACTGACCGAAACCGACTTAATTCTGCGCTGATACAGCTCTTGATAGTCCTCAACAAAAATCTGTTCTTCCAGATTAAAGTTAATTGGCGTTTTTTGTTTTAGCTTATTCAGCTCCGCAGGCCAGCTTTCACCGAGCAGTGCTTTCAACGAGATCGTTTTGGTAATTTCCTGACGACGAGAGTTTTGCTCAACATAAACCCGCTCCATTCTCATTAACGCCAATTTCAGTGTTTCACCGGCCATCAATCCTTGATACAGATCGTTCCAACCGCCACCACCGACGAAACTCTGCTCGCCCAAATTCAGCTCATATAGCAAAGAAGCTTCTGCAGATAAACAAAGTGAAAGCACCGCATCGTACGCTTGTAAATATAAACTGGAGAGTTGACTGATCAGCCAGGTATATAAACTTTCGTTTGTAAAGCGTTCGGAGAAATAATCCAGTAGAGCCATTGCCTGCTGTTGTTGAGCTTCAACCTGTTCCAGACGTTTATTAGCTGCTTTAATTTGCATATTCTGCAAATTGATCTGCTGCTCAACAGAATTAACTTCCCATTCAGCCTGTTTATACTGCAACTCCCATTCCTGACGGCGACGACGATAGGATTCAGAAACACTCAAGCTTTCAGATTTACTGCTGTCCGCCTGATACTTAATCATAATAATTTCAGCCGCAGCATTCAGCGGTGCGCCCCAGTGAGAGCCACCAACGGCCAAACCATAGATATTCGGAATCACATCTAAAGCGGCGGCAGCCGTTCTCATTCCCTGAGCCATCAACAACGAATTGGCAGCCTGTGACTGTAACTCAATAACTTTTTGTTCCGTCGAAGAGATATTCTCGTCATACAGTTCTTTAAAGTGATCATAACGATCCTGAGCAGACTGTTTGCTTACCTGTAATGCTTCCAGACTGGCTTTATTAATATCAATATCCTGCTGCTGCAAATCAATCGAGAAGCGATAAAGGTCGCCACTCTGAATCATTTGGTAAGCGTCAAAACTCAAACTATCTTTGCGTTCTAACAGGCTCAATAAAGTACTGCCGAATTGAATAAGAGTCTCAACACCCGATTTTGACCGGTTTAACATCGGCTCAAAACGATAGTTAGGGACTTTGAAGTTCATCTTACTGGCGTTTCTAGCGGTAACGACCCGCTGATAACGTTGCTTCATCAAACCACGTGGAGAAATACTTGAATCATAAAGATCCATATTGATTTCTTTTCCATCCAACGTCAGGTTATGGCGCAAATTGTAAATACGGTTTTCAATCCGATCCCACAAACCCCTCAATTCGTTATTCATTGGATACATAAAGATATCATTATCCACGGCGCTCATGGTTTGGTCATGCACGACAGGCTCAAATGTTAATGGCTGACTTTGCATTTCAATAGCACGAATTTCACTGTCCGTTTTATAGGACGCATCCTCAAGAGTGAGCGGTTGCCAGAAACTAGTCAGCTGCACGTCAGGACGACGCCCTAATAATGAACTGGCCGTTGAATAACTCAGACGCGCCAGCGTTCTGGCCGACGGCTGCAATTTGCGATATTCCATATCGCCTTGATCAATAATATTCTTGGTCAGGAAATTAAAGACCGCTTTACGGTAATGAATAGGATCGCTGGCAGCAATGGCATCGGGATCGCTAGGTTGCGTTAAGCTATAACCCTTAAATGGTTCATCCACTAACGGACGACTATTCCAATACGGCGGTTTGCCTAGCAATAATGCCGGTTCATCTTCACACTCAAACGGATTAAACAAATATTTAACCCAACGGTTCGCATCTTCATACCGCTGTTCCACATTAAAGCGCCAGGACACCATAAATGGCATATGGAAAAATAGCTCCCAGAAATAAATGCCGTTTGCGCCATCTAAATCGATAAGTTCAGCCGCGCCACCTAAAATAGCTTCTTCTAAACGACTATTCTGCGTTTCCCAACTTAAAACCAAATCCAGACTTCGGCTTGCCTTACCTATAAGTTCTTTAGCAAACAGCGTATTTAACCTAATCTGCTTTCCGATATACCAAACGTCAGCACTGGACGCCTCAGGGAACTGCAAATACTGAGTTTGGCTAAATTGTTTAATCTGGAATTTATCCCGGAGTTTTTTACCAACCCGAAGAGTAACTTTTATTTTTCCGCCTGCATCAACACCGCCATTAGGCAAACTGAATCCAGTAATGATATTGACGTCACCTTTGTCACACATTACCAACGTAGCATTAATTTGCGGCTCGTAATCTTCTGGCGTTAAAAGTTTATAGTTAAGCCAGCAGCGATTATTATTTGCATCTTCCTTCCAGATGCCATAAATAATATTTTTACTTTTAGAAAAGTCATATTTATAGGTGGACGAAGATTGCAAATACAGGCTTAATTCATCGCCAGTATAATTAGAATTCAGCGTGAAATCATCGACAGTGCCAAAGTCTCCCTGATGAGTTTTATCCAATTCAATTGGCCAATCCCGGTTAATAATAACCGGATAGAGAATTAACTGCTTGTACTCCGCTTTGCCTCCATTGGCAGTCTCATGTAAATAGAACCAAACCAGATTAGCACCGTAATCATCCAGATCAGACAATCCTTTATCACCGTCTCCTGGTTTTGGCGGATGAGTGGTAGTCGGTAAATTACTGGATTCAATCAGCATACTATCGCAGATATAGCTAAATACGACGTCCCAACTTTCACTCATTTCTTTAAATGCAACCAGTGCTAGACGAGGCTCATCTTCCATGCGATCGACCACCGCGATCATTTCTTCCATCTGGTCAGCCAGCACTTCTTCTCTTAACGTTGTTCCCGAACTCCAAACACCGTCAAATCCTAAGTGAGCCAGACGAATTTTAGTGCGATAACGTCCCGATACAATAATATTGCCGTCGCTATCCGTCTCCTTTTCTTCCGCCACCTCAAACCAACTAATATAAAGGCGGTTATCCATCATAATCGGCCGAACAATCCCGTTAGCAACGTTTTCCAATGGTACGGATATCGCCTTCCATTCACTCCATGCCGTTGGATACAACTCTTGGGAATTAGCATTACGCTGACTGGCATCCAGAGATCGCCAGAAATAACGGTAGGGTTGCATTCGGGTTCGGGCAACGAAATAGGTTTTATCGTTCTCAATATCGATGCCGTCCTGATAACCAGCAATAATTTCCAGATTACTGACTTCTTCAAAATTATTCAGATAACCTAATACGGCTTTTTGCGCGACATCATCGGTTAATTTCCCTTGGTTCAAGGCACTTTCTAATTGAAAGAAGAACTCTGTCTTAGTCAGACGTAAAGTAGGATCAACATAAATCTCCGGGAACATTCTTAGTTGCTGGTTAGCGGCCCAATACCCATAACGGTTGGCAAACTCTTCCCAGTCAGTGGCTTCCTGCTGGTTAATAGACAAACCAGGCTCAAGATTAAGTGCAATTCGATTGATATATTGCTGTACCGACTGCGTCACCAGAGATAAACGTGAAGTAATGACCTTAGCCGACACTTGCGTATCCAGTAACAAATGATCATATAAATCATCAACGTTCTTAATGGTGCTCCTCAGATTGGTGAAATCTTTACTATTAGGAACAATTTGTCCCAGATAATAATCCACCAAGGCATCGCGTAGATCTTCCTGTAGTTTCGCTTCAATAGAATTAGACATTATCGCTATCTCCTTGTGCCTTTAACGCGGCCATAACTGCTTCACCAACGCCTTCCTTCAGAGAAAACTCAGAATTCTCCGTTAAATCGCCCATTTGCCATAAATACTCGGTTGAAATCATCGTTTTCTCGGATAATGTCTGTAGTCGTCTAATCCAATCGATTTCGAAAACATTCGTCGCCTGAGGTGGATTTAATCCAAGTAGAGAGGCCGCTTTTAATATTTCACCGGCATCCCAGGCTAATATTTCCGCCAACAGTTCTGCACATTTTTCACTATTATCAACGAGAGTTTTTTCAGCTTCAGTTTTCTTAATATTTGCAAATTCAAGGTATTCATGAATGCTGTCTTCATTTTTATTTGCATTAACCACCCAGTCCTGATAACAGGTAATGAGATATATTTCAGGTAGGGATAATTGAGTTGATAATTTGGGCTGTGTTAAACCAAGCCAGTTTGGTTGCGTCAGACGCAGGAATATAAATTCTTTATTGAGTTTTAACGAATTTATCAACTGAGTATAAATTAATAAGCTATAAGTCAATTCACTCAACTTCGGAACTATACTAGATATATCAGTAGGCGTATTATTTAATACCTGATTCAAAACGCTATAAACATTACTACCTAACCAACGTAATTGAAGCGGCACCACACTGCGCTCTACTCCATACTCAGCAGAAATGGTTTGCGATAACAGATTCTCTTGAGCGTTTTTGGCTTGAATCAAAATTTGCACGATAATACTCAGCGTATTGTTGTCGTTGCTTACACCAATACTTTGTATTTTTTCCATGAGCATTTCTTCATCCGACTTACCCCAGACTGGATGAATATCAAGCACGAGTCCCATATCATCAATGACTTGATTCGTTGATAGAAGTGTCCACCAATCAGCTCCTTCTAACTCTTGGCGCTGGAAATCATCCGTTGTCAGGCACACATTCTCTGATAAACCGTTCGCAATACCTTTAAAGAACGTCACCATATTATTGGTCGGCACCACCGCTAATCGGGTAACACCTAAAAGTAATGCCAGGCTGGCCGGCGTTAAGTTGTTCTTTGTTAGCCAAGCACTTAAGGCTTCCATTTTCAAAATGATACTAAGGAAGTCTTTATCCTGCGTTTGTTTATCGTCAAAGGCAGGTTGTTTCGCCAGATATCCCATCTCATCGGTCAGGATATTCATTAAAATTAATCCGTCTTCCGTCGATAAACCGAATGTCTGCGGAATACTGACCAGGCGATAAAGGCTAGACACAACCTCAAAACTGCGAACCAACGTCCCAGCTTCCAACCCTAATGCACTTTGTACCAACGGAGCAATAAACTGGAAAGTGACCGCAGATATATTCAAACCAGCACATAATTGTTTCACCGATTTAGCATCTGAGCCTTTAGCATCCAGATAGGTAAAGCTACCACCATCTAAAATAAAGGGTTGATCAAATAGCTGTTCACGATTAAATATGCGATCAAAGAATGCGATTTCACCGCTAACGGCAAAAGGCGTTAATTGATATAACCAAGACGAAAATATTTCCGGCGTGATTTTATACTGTAAATTTAAGTGCCTGAATAAACCGAGAGACTTTAGCACAGGCTCAGTAATTTCCTGTTGCGAATTATCAGCATCTGCCTGCATTACCGATGTTAATAGCAGGTCAAGTTGATGGGAGGGCAAATCCAGCCAGCGCTGTAAGCGAATGAAACGATTTAACCGCTCCAGTCGGAAGTTAGAGAGTGACTGAATTTCTCTTCCGCCCTCCGCCCTTATAATCGTCATTGCATTTCGTTGATGGGCATTAATATAAACGCCACCGAAGTGGTAAGGAGCCGGGAAAGGCTCATCGTTGAAATAACTGCCAAAAATAGGATTAGCAAAGATGACATTAGGTGAAACAATAGGTAAGTTTTCTCCACAGCTCAATAAACTTTCAATCTCTTCAGCTTTGGAACCGGTTTGATCGCCAAAAGCAACGAGTTTGACTAACTGGCTGCTGTCTTCTGCGCTCAAGCCAAAATTATTGATGAAGAACGCGTCAGCTTCAGGCTGCAATTCCTCCAACGAAGCCCCTGCTTTAGCAATAGCGATACGGTAAGTCATGGTTAGGAAAGGTCGGCTTACCATTGTTTCGCTACTGACATTTTCCCTCACCCATTCGGCGGCATAAATATCCATATTGGCGAAATATGGGCCTTTGTCTAGGTTGCCTAGGGAAGGATTATCTTCAGCAACAAAAGTCAGTTTCAATTGTCGACTAAAAGGGGAAGAATTATCAAAAGGCACCATACGCGCTTTGGTACGCTGATAAGTAATAATATTCTCACCGCGTAATTTAACGGTAATAGTTTCTTTAGCCTGATTGGTACATGTCAACTCAATTACGTCATAAGAGGCGTCACTATGCTCAACTAACTGAGTAGGCCCCTTTATATTGTCCGCAGCTTTTACAATATAGCCGTGGCGAGAAAGATCTTTTTCCGCCAAGATTTCCGTGGTACTGGCGCTTAAATAGCCGGCGGAGAGTTCAGTCTGGGTTAAAAAATTTTGGGTAAACACATCAGGCAAACTCAGCAAAGCAATTTGTTCACTGCTTAATTGGGTATATGCCAATAAAACCTGATTATATTTTTCTTGAGTCGTATTCCAGGAGAACTGAGGGTCAACACGTTGAATTACCGTTCCTAGTTCAATATTACTAGCGCCGAGTCCTTTATTTATCTGTTGGGTGGGCAAGCTATAAGGTAGTGTAAAGGGAAAATGCGTATCCCCTAGGATTTGATTAACCGCTTTATCTGCCTGACCTGACTGGTCAATATATTCCCTGGCGCTGCCTGACAGTACATCATTGACAATTGATAACGCAGTAACTTCTTTATACAGTGCATCATTGTCCAAAGATAACTTAGGAATATCGGCACGACGCGTTTCTAACTTTCTTGCCTGATTTGAACCATCCAACTCTACGCTTTGAATAAACTTATACAGATCCAATAAATAACTTGCTGGGCTATCCAATGCTTCAATAGCGCCCGGGCGACAGAAGTTATCCCAAGGTTCAGGGAATAGTTGATTGTATTCAGGTAGCTTGTTCGTCTGCGATTCGCTAGATGCATCAGTCGATGAAGACGTTTGCGGCACTAATGGGCTATTACTCTTTTCAAGCCGATTCTTGCGATATTTTTGTAAGACCTGATTAGCCATGCTAACGGCCTTATCAAAAATAACGGCCCCATTTCCCAATAAAGACTCATCATGCCGTTTAATAAAGCGCTGTCTGGAAACCTTAGCAATATCAAAAATAGAGCGATAACCTAACCCTAATAAAGTGTCTGCCAAAGACTGGCTATATTGAGAACGGTTACTTTTAGATGCACTTGATAGTACTGTTATTTCTGGTTCAATTTTTGCTGCAGCAGCGAGCAAAGGAGAAATACTCGATTTGTTTTTTATTACATTAGAATAATTATTATATTTATCCATTTCATTATTCCATCTTGTTTTGAATGTAACAGGCCATTACGAATCATTTCATGATTCGTTAATAGTATTAATTATCTGAGGCTATTTATTTGATATTACATGCTTCGCACTGTGGCTCAGCCGGTTCTGTGTAGGTAGGTAATTCTTCATCGGAATCAAGATAAAATGGCGTCATGTCAATCACCTTATTTTTGATTCGTCGCTTCAACCCTTCATGCGCGGCATTGGTCAATATTCCGTTATCCTGATCGCCTGACCATATAAATAATCCGCCCAGACCTTTATCTTTTACATATCTTCCTTTATCTCTAACCGAGCGTGGCGTATCCAGAGAAATAAACACCTTAGTTGCTTCACTGTAGAGATAATCCGCTTTCGCTACTTTATCGTGTACAAGCTTATAGCCGTTGCGTCCTTCCCCTTTTTCAAAGTCCATATAGTGGCAAATAATATCTGTCCACTCGAGGACAGAATACTCAAAGCTGCCTAGCGTTTGGTTAGCATCAGTATAGGTGCCCTTTAAGGCTTCTTCTGACGGTATACTTGTTGTTATCGTGGCATTTTTTGCATTTCGCGTGTAGCCCGCATAGCCAATAAAAATGGCTTTAGGATCAACCTTTTTCTCATCAATTAAATGAGTCACTGCATCATCAATTGAATACTTCGAATAGACGTCACTAGGATCCCGATAAATATTAGTATGATGAGATAATTTACCATCACCTAAAGTGAAGAAATCATAGGTCATCAGGTTAATACCGGTCACACCCGCGTCCATTAGCGCCGGAATATTTGCTGCATCAATTTTTGCCGGATCCGCAGAAGACGCAATGCTAATCCCCTTTAAATTCGAGATTTTTGCGTCAGTAATCTGTTGAATCAAAATAGCAAAATTAGCACCATCATCGGGACTATTTGGGTTACCGGCCCCAATAGAACCTGGATACTCCCAGTCAATATCCAGATGACTGAACATCGGAAATCGTTGAAAGAAATCCTTGATACCTTCAACGAAATTGGTACGTAATATCTCATCCTTGGCAATTTCGCTAAATAAGCCGCTCATTGACCAACCGCCAATACTGAGGGAAAATTCCAGTTCTTTATCCGCTTCATGAAGCAATCTGAAACCACCCAATAGTCCTTTGGCCTTCTCCTGGTTATAACGTTCGTTGGCGTCCCCTGCCTCCCATTTTGTAAATCCACAGTTTATGCTTGCAAGCACTGCACCATCGGGATCGACGGGAATCGTCTTTCCTTTATGGTTGGCGATCGCATCATCGGGATCAGTTGCTACGCCCAGCCTAACTGCAATACTGGCATTTCCATCAGCTGAGTATTTTTTGTCACCGATTAATCCACCAAAGCTATAGATCAGCCGCTTAAAGGGTCGACCATCCGGTGTGTTAAGTCGTAATATATCTGCGCTTCTCCCACCAGTATCACGAATCTCCTTGTTGATTATTCTGGGGTCATATTGTGACCAATCGGTGAAATAACAAAGTACGTTAAAATCGTCATCATCCTCATAAGTATTAAATACGGTTTTCGCCAATCGGGTTGGGGTCCAGGTGAGTTTATCTGCCGATATAGAGGGTTCATAATTGAGTTCTTGATAGGTCTCTTCTGCTGCTCCTTCGCATTCATTTTTATTGTCCCACACATATCCAGGATCTTTATCGTAGATGAGATTGCTTTTTTCTTCTTTTTCCATTTCAGACTCCATTTTTTAAATTAATGGTGGTATCGTTAAAGCGTTATTTCCTTTACTCCTGGCTATAATGCTTAGCACTAGAAATCATCCTGCAATAGAAAGATGCCAATATTTATCGTATATAGCTTAACTGAGAAACCTTAATGTTTTAGTCAGGAACCAAGAAAATTGACACAACAAATAGTATTATTACGCCAACTAAATCTATCTGTTTACTTCTTATCGTCATCTTATTTGCCGGCGCAACTCAGTTGTACAGACATGGATTAATCAATGGATGTTATTTTAAAATCAAACTGCTCACTACTGATACTTAATAGTGAATTTTTATTTAATGTAACTAATATAGTCAACAAGTTAACCATTAAAATTAATCTGTAAGTTATTTATAAGCATATAATAGAAAAGTGACTTATTATTCCACGGTTAAAATTGAATGTGAGTTGAACGTAAGAATACCTCAGGTAACTTACATCATGAAAATCCAGTTGGCTTTGTATTTATTGAAACTTAAACAATATAATCACTTACCTTAGCCTTCCTCCATTGGGCTACAGTTCATAATGACCTGATTTAATGAATGTAAGCCAATACCATTAACCGTATAAGTAAAAAAACATCATAAATAGAAATTATAATGTTAAGCGGTTTGGTTATTTTTTAATAAAAATATGAGGCTAATCAATATAATTAGTTTGAAATTGAAAGTGATCTTACAAAACCATTCTGACTGCGATATATTTGCATGTGACTTTTTTCATTATGGAGCGACGATGATATATTTTGTGGCAATTGACGACAAAGTGGTTTACAGCTGGAAAGGTAGTGTGGAATTGACAAATAAAGAATTTTGTTTATTTATGGTTTTGATAAAAAACGCAATAAACGGTGAAAAAATAGATCGAGACGTCTTACTTTCCTCAATCTGGCCAGAAAAAGAGACAACCATTAGTAACAATAACATCCACCAGCTATTTAGCCGATTAAAAAAGAAAACCGCTATAATAAGCGACGATTTAGAGTTACAATCTTCACGAGGTAAGTTTTACAGAATTAATAATAAAAAGAAAATCTTAGTTCACTATACTAGTCACAATAGCACTACCTACAAACTTCTTAGAACGATTTCCTCCCTCCTCCAGCGCTTATTTAAGCGAAGTACCTTGAATAAAAACATCAGTACATCATAAACGCCTTCGCTGCCCTTAGTTTAACGAGTAATAACTCACAGTTTAAGAGCCAGGCTACCTATGAGGTATCATTGGTAGCCATGCATACACTAATGAAAGTAAATCATCAATGTATGCATGATTTAACCGTTATTAACCAAGATAAGTTCAGGGTTAGTGGGGGCTTTACCCCACCTTGCTCAGGTTATTTAATATTATATCGCATGGAAAATTTTAATAATATTCTCATACGGCTCTGCTACAGGAACACTAAGTCCTTGCTCTGTAAAATAGACTATTGCAGTACCGCTGCTGCTTTTCTCTATATATGAAACATTCCAGTCGTGTAATGCCACTTTTGGCGTTCCATTGTCACTGCGTTTTGTTTCGATAAATTTGGGTAGTTTCTTGCGAACTTCAGCGTATGTTGCGCTAACAACATGGGTGATACTACCAACACAATGTAAGTTGGTGACATTAGCCTCGCGAGTGTTTTCCTCGACATATAGAATAGCCGTTTTACTAATTGTAACTGGCGCTCCTGAATGAACCAGTTTGAAATCCACAAATCCAGACATAATAACCTCCTTATCAAATTTGCCGAATAAACATATCAGATTCAAAAAGCATATTTTATAAACAAATATTAAACAGAGTGATTTCTATAATTATTTCCATCTAAGGGATTAGTTAAATATAAGTGATATAAATATTTAACTAATCCCTTATATTTATTTACCAAACATAAAATATCATCGCGCGCCGATACACATTCTGATTGATTTCAATGCTATTGGCAGTAATCTATTAATAGAAGAAAGATATACGTAAAGTTATCTAACAATCTGCTCCCTTCTACATTGACCCAGAATATTTGTTAGTGTTATATGTATCCAGCTGCACCAATTATGATAGTTGAAATAACGAAATAGCAAAAATCTACCACCAGCTCACCTCGCCCCGAAATCCACCGTTCTTCCCAGCGCTAAAACTCGTGGTCATTCCATGCAATACCGCAATGCGCTGTACGATGGATAAGCCTAATCCACTGCCGGATGTCTCTTGCCCCGGCGGTCGGAAAAAGCGTTCCCCGATGCGTTGTAAAAATTCGGGGCTAACGCCTGAGCCATTGTCTTCGACGCTAAATCCCTGTGCATCTAACGTGATCTTGACCGTGGTGCCACGCGGACTATAGCGAATAGCATTATCTAGCAAATTACGTATCAATAATGCCAATAATAAGGGCTGACCGCGACGCTGTGACGGTGGCTGACGAATATCCAGTATGAGTTCCACGCCATTTGCCTGAGCAGTGTGATAATGATCCATCACGGCAGTTTGCAAGATATCCTGCATGGCAATGTCTTGCACATCATCTAACCCCGATAATGAATCCAGCCTCGATAGTGTAAGTAACTGATCCACTAGGCGTGTGGCGCGATCGATGCCTTTTGTCAGATTGGCTAAAGCGCGATTTCGTATCTCGGTATCATCTTGTGCCAGCTGAACGACCTCAGTTTGTACCTTAAGTGCGGCCAACGGACTACGCAGCTCATGGGCAGCATCCGATGTGAAACGACGTTCGCGCACCAGCATATTACCCGTTCGGGCAAATAGGCTGTTTAGCGCCGTCACCAGCGGTTTGACTTCACTTGGAATCGCAGTCAACGGCAGCGGCGTTTCATCGTCAGGCTGGCGCTGGCTCAGGCGGGTTGCTAATCGGCGCAGCGAAGCGAGCTCACGCGTTACCAACCAGATAAGCAATAAAACCATGCGGGATGACTCTTGGATGACACTGCGCGGGAACATCGAGCAGCGTATTGGCAGCGATCATTACCTGTTCCGCGATGCAACTGGCACCATGACCGTAGATATCGATCATAAGCGTTGGTATGGCCTGACGGTGACCCCGAAAGATACCGTAGAATTGCAAGGGAAAATAGATAAAGACTGGAACTCCGTTGAGTTAGATGTCAAACAAATAACCAAAGTGAAGTAATCTCGTTTTAACTCCCCCTCGCCAACCGCCATTTATTCCGATGGCGGTTGGACGAATTGAGATTCAACATGAACCTTCTACGGGCAAAGCCCCATGGGAATGCTCGCGGCCTTCATCGGCATCGTTTAAAAATACCGCCGCCGAAGTGAGCCTTGCGATTTGGAGTGTTAAGCACCACGAGGAATACGAAATTCGCGCTATTTTTTCTGGCCGAACAACCATTCAGTTGTCTGTGTGTCAATGGCGCCACTGTGTTTTCCGTCAATACCGTAATAACGATCTTTACGGCATAATCTTTCTTTCACGTCACAGAATATGCCATTTACAAAGGTAAATTGCGTGCGATCGAAATCCCCCTGAGAGGCTAAACGCTGACTTTTCTTCTTACCTAAATACCGCTCTGTCAGCGGCACTGATATGCCATTTTTGCCATCGGCACAAACGTATGTGTCGCATACAACACCTGGCGTCGGCGATTGCAGCCGATTTTTAGTTGTTGACGCGCCAGCATATGCGGCAACAAAACCCAATGATAAAACCAACGTAGCCAGTGATTTTTTCATCGTTTCCTCAGTTGTATCTAAAATTTGGAGCGGTCAGCGGGAATCGAACCCGCATCATCAGCTTGGAAGGCTGAGGTAATAGCCATTATACGATGACCGCACGGGTGTCCCTTACTGAACAGAAAATGGCAACCAAAGTTTGGTTGCCAACTCACTTACTTGCCTGGCCCGATATTCTCCATCATACAAATCCGACCATCACTCGCAATAAGATTAGTCAATATTACGACTTTTTTATCATAACAGCAGACTCCCCAGTTTGAGGGGTATCGAGGAATCAAACGCTGAAAAAAAGCTTACCTTATCCGCAAGATGGCAGGTCCTCGAGAACATAGCTTTAACCTCGGCCAGCCAATTTGAGGGCACGGACAAAACAGCGATGCTATACCGAGCAATACCGCCTACGCTGACCGGATGCTCAGATATTTTATTTGTGACAGGCGCCTTTTCATCCAATCCGATCAATATGGGATAACGTTTTTAGCGCCATACTGAGCATCGATGTCGATGCAATTATCAAAGACTATCGCTGATAGCAACGATCCGTTAAAACTAGCGTGTTATCATCCGCTCACACAATCTATCCGAGTCACCTGATGTCTAAGATTATCGATACCTTTATTGCCCCGCCGTGCCATGACAAGATCGAAAATCTCTATCAGGACGATCACCTCGTGCTTATCAATAAACCCTCCGGACTGCTCAGTCTCTCGGGGAAAAACCCGCAAAATCTCGACTCGGTACACCATCGGCTGGTACAAATATTCCCTGGCTGTACACTGGTTCATCGCCTTGATTTCGGTACTTCCGGGCTGATGGTTATTGCCCGCAATAAGGCTATCAATGCCGCGCTCTGCCAGCAGTTTAGCCGACGTACAGTGACCAAAGTTTATAGCGCGCTGCTTTGCGGGCATCTGGACAACGATGAAGGGGTGATAGACGCGGCGATTGCCAAAGATGCGGCGCTGTTTCCGTTGATGTCGATTTGTTCAATCCGCGGCAAACCTGCTCGTTCCCATTATCGGGTCGTTGAGCGCTTTTATCGCGAGCTGGAAGATGGGAGGTTACTGCCATTGACGCGAGTACGGCTAATACCGGAAACCGGGCGAACTCATCAGCTCCGCATTCACTGTCAGCAGTTGGGCCACCCCATTTTGGGCTGTGACCTGTATGGCGGCCTTCGGTTACCCGGCACCGAACAGACAGCGCGGCTGATGCTGCACGCAAGTGAGTTGCATTTTGTTCATCCCATCAGCCAAGAGTTGATCAAAGCCCGTCATACTAGCCCGTTCTGATAGCGAAAATATCTCTCATGATGCTGCCGCGAAGGCACGGAGTATGGCATTAAAGTGGAAATGAGAGTGATTAATCAGATAGTGTTGACTGTAAACCTGATATCTATCGCGAACAGTGAAAATCATACGCGGCATTGGCGTTTTTCGCTGAACGGATTGGACATGAAAACTTAATGAAAAGCCCGTTAGGACTTTTCATATATCGGGATCGGCAAAGCGTTAATTACCACATCAAATCGTCTGGGACTTTAAAATCAGCATAGGGATCTTCTTCGTCTTGTTCTTCCTGACTAAGCGCGCTATTTAATACAATACTGCTCGCATCTCGCTGCGCAATTTTATCGGCTACGCTCGCAGGAATAATTGCATACTCTCTCTCATCACTGTTATCAGCAGCCAAACGAGCAATAGCCAGGCGACCACTGATCAACTGAGATTGAGTAAGCTTATCCACAGCTATTTTTTTAATTAAATTATTATCTGTGAAGTTAAAATCAATATTACCTTTTGAGATATTGATTCTATTCATTTCAATAAGCTGTTTCACTTGAGCTTTATGTTCTTTAGATAAAGCCGCTTGTTTCTGTTGTTCGCTTAGTTGTTTATCGCGCTCAAGCTGTGCCTTTTTATTTTCTTCCACAGCCTCTCTTGCCTCACGAGCCTGCACCCGAGATTTTTTAGCCATTTTTTGGACTTTGGCCATTTTTTTGCTGGTTACTAATCCAGCTTTGAGCATCTGCTCTTGTAAGGTGAGTTTTGTCATCTTCGTTTCTAAACCAGTTGAATAATTTCTAGGATTATACCTGTAATTCTTAAGGCTGTAACAGATTGCAGGATTCGATCACTGATTGGCTTTAGTTTGGTAGGGTTTATTGGACGGTGACATTAGGCAGATCTTTTACTTATATTCCCAGTATCCATATTGAAAGCGTCAAGCCTGAATCTTCAATAAATACCGCAGCATAATTGATAGCGGTGCATGTCTCGTTTCATCTGCCATGCGCACTAAAACCGCTCCACGCTAAACTGAAGAGCGCGAATCCTATCTTTGTTGATAAAAAGCCCCTTATACCTCACTCAGATAACACACTGACCACTCACCTTATTTCTACCGCTATTCTTTGCCAGATACAGTTGTTTATCAGCCTTGAGCAAAAGACTCGAGGGTGAATCTACACTATGGGTTTCTTTACAACAGACCCCCAAACTAACACTGACAAACGGGTAAACAGTGGAGCCAGAATGTGGGATTTTTTGCTCAAGAATATGCAGTCTGATAGTTTCCGCAACATCCATTGCTCCAACTAACTCGGTGTCGGGGAGCAAACAGATGAATTCTTCGCCGCCATAACGGGCCACCAGATCAGCAGGGCGTCTGAGTGTATCTCGGATAACCTTTGCAACCCTCCGCAAACAATCGTCCCCGGCCTGATGCCCATATAAGTCATTATATTTTTTGAAAAAATCAACATCAATCATAATCATGCCAAGTGGAGTCTGGTTACGATTTGATAGTTTCCACTCCACTTCTAACTGTTTATCAAAGTAACGCCGGTTATGTACTTCGGTTAATCCATCTAAATAGACGAGTTGGCGTAATAAGTCAGATTGAGCTTTAAGCAATAAGTGTGTTTTCACTCTCGCCCGAACGGTGTTTCTGTTAATCGGTTTACTGATAAAATCTACGGCACCTTCACTAAAGCAGCGGGTTTCGGTCTCTTCATCAATATGCGCAGTGACAAAGATAACAGGAATATCCTGCGTGTCTGGCGATGCCTTAAGTCTGGTGCAGACCTCAAAACCATTCATTCCGGGCATTTCGACATCCAGCAGAATCAAGTCTGGATGTTGACTGAGACAGACGTCGAGCGCCTGTTTACCGCTGGTTGCCATACACACATGATAATCCGAACAAAATGCTTGATAGAGCATCTGAATATTTATCGGATGATCGTCAACAATAAGGATCTTGGGTTTCCCAACCCCTGGTAAATTTAAGGCCAAATCTTGAGAAAAAGAATGGATTATAGTCATGTCTTCTTATTTCTCCGAGTAGGAAGGTTAACCATTAGGGTTTGGCATAGCTGGATAGCTTTGGCAAAGTCTAATTGATTGACTGCATCATTAAGGATAGATAATTGTCCATTAAGTTGTTCAGCAAAAGTCGTCATCAATTTATTCATCACCTCTAACGCAGCCATATCAGAGTTTTGTAATAACAAGATCAAACGATTCAATTCCGACTCAATAGGTTGTATATCAAATACCTCTGCCGGGACATTCCTCACATTATCCTGCGATAGCATTTGGATTAATGTCACTATCCCAGATTGTATAGCGGATACTTTATTTCTCATCTCGCTCAGTAATTGATTAATCGTGTCTGCTGTAGGTATTGCATTCTGGCTAAATAACTTTTCTCCCTGCCCTGCGCTCAAAGAGAGTTCAGTGGCCCCCAGTTGCGCGGCAAGTCCCTTGACAGTGTGTAACAGACGAGATGCAGACATATGGTCGCCTGCAGTCAACAATGTCTCCAACTGAGTGGGGAAATTAGCCAAATCCTCACTGAGCAGCGACAGCATTTTTTGGTATAGCGTAATATTGCCTCCTAATCGATTAAGGGCAACATCAACATCAATTCCTGCCGTTGCCGCAACATTTTTTAATTCAGCAGATAACAAGCGAGGGGTCATATAACTAACCGTGGCGGCAACATCAGCTTGCCCACTGTATTTTAGGACGATGTGTATTAGATTATTCAAGTCAAAGGGTTTACCAATATGCTCATTCATGCCCGCAGCAAGGCAGGCATCACGATCAGATACCATCGCATTGGCTGTCATGGCTATAATCGGTAAGTTTTTTAACCCAATACTTTTTCGAATATACTTTGTCGCATTAAAGCCATCCATAACCGGCATTTGTAAATCCATCAAGACCAGATCAAATGAAGACGGATGATGTTCTAATATCTCAATCGCCTCTTTACCATGGTTAGCAATACTGACCACAGCCCCCTCATCCTCAAGTAACTCGCGGGCTATTTGTTGGTTATTCAAGTTATCTTCAACAATTAACAGTCTTATACCAGACAGTCGGTGTAAAGATTCGGCTATTGCCGGTTTCACAACATCAGGTTGTTTGCGTTCACTTAATGCATCGTTCACTGAATCCAACAACATAGATGCCGTGATCGGCTTAACCAGATAACCATCTAGTAATGCCTGATCTTCTTCGCTACGCTGTAATAACATTTCGCGATCATGGGCGGTTATCATGACAATAATAGGGCCGTTATCTACTGGCATCATTTCACGCACACATTTACTGGTCTGCCAGCCATCTAACCCCGGCATTTGCCAGTCAATAAAGAGCGCCCCGTAAGTCATACCCCTTTCATGCTGCTGTCTCATCAGTTGCAGTGCATCACTACCGCTGGTTGCAACATCAACGCTCCACTTTAGCGATTCCCCCATCTGCTTGATCAGGTTACAGGCCGTCGGATTATCATCAACGACCAAGACCCGTAAATGATTCAATGCCTCCGCTCTGCTTGCCAACGTATCTGGTGTTTCATTATTTATAACCAGATTGGTATAAGAAGGCAGCGGCAGCGTGATAGTGAAATGAAATAGACTCCCCTGACCCAGTTGGCTTTCTAAGGTGAGCGTCCCCCCCATCAGTGCAACAAAGCGCTGGCTTATCACTAACCCTAAGCCCGTGCCACCAAACCGGCGCGTTGTCGAGGCTTCAGCTTGCGTAAAACCACTAAAAATACTTTCCTGATTCTCTGGCGCAATGCCAATTCCGGTATCGCGCACCCCAAAATGCAACGTCACTTGATGGCTATCCTGCGCTATAACCTTGATGAAAAGCACCACCTCACCAAGTTCGGTAAACTTCAGCGCATTGCCCCCCAGATTGGTTAATATCTGTTGAAGTCGCATACTATCTCCCTCAACAAACTGAGGTAGTGAAGGGTCAATATCAAATAAGACCTCAACCTTTTTAACCTTCAGATAGCTCGATAAGATAACCGCCAAATCACGCAGCATGATATGAATGTCAAAAGGAATGCATTCCAGTTCCATTTTACCGGATTCGATTTTGGAGAAGTCCAAAATATCGTTCAGCAATCGCAGTAAAGTACGCGTGGCGGCTTCACTTTTAACGGCATAATCAGCTTGTTTCCTATCAAGTCCCGTTCTACGCAGTAATGTCAGCATGCCGAGGATGGCATTCATCGGGGTCCGTAGTTCATGACTCATATTAGCCAAAAATGCAGACTTGGCCTTATTAGCTTTTTCAGCCGCTTCTCTTGCTGTTTTCAGGATATTTTCGGCCTCACGTTGTTGAGTAATATCCCGATTAATTCCCATCATCAATAAGGCTTTTCCATTTTCATCCTGTTCAACCGTTCCAGTTGATTGAATAAAATGGACTTGATTTTTCACCACAATACGGAAAACCTGACGATAGACACTTTTATTTTCTAATGCAGCTTTTATCGCGCTTTTAACATTGGGAACATCCTCTTGATGCAAGAGGCTATACCAATATGCCAACGGGATAGGAGCATTATGTAATTCCTCAGGGACACCATAGATATCATTCATCCGATCATCGAAAGAAAGCGTGTCTTCTGGAATGTTCCAGGTCCAAATACCTAACTCAGCGACATCTGCCGCTCTGACTAATTGATTTTTAGCAATAATAAGATTGGCTTGTTGATTTTTATTGGCGGTAATATCAACTTGAATGGAAATATAACGCTCAACCTGGCCAGAACTATTATTAAACGGAGCAATCGTAGTATCGACCCAATATAAAGAACCATCTTTAGCTTTATTACAAATTTCGCCACGCCACGAGATTCCATTAGCAATATCATTCCACATCGATTGCCAAAAATCAGTCGAGTGCGTATGAGAATCAACTAAGCGGTAAGTCTGCCCCATAAGTTCTTCGCGGCTGTAACCACTAATAGTACAAAATGCGTCATTAACATCCGTGATTATTCCATCTCGATCTGCGGTAGAAGTAATGCCGTGTAAATTAAGGGTGCTGAGTAAAGCATCATTTTCACGCAAGGCCACTTCAAGACGTTGATAAGTCGCTTTACGTTCACTAATATCCGACTCAATAGCCATAAAGCCGATTGGCTCATTCTTATCGTTATAACGCGGTTGGATCTCCAGCTCAACCCAATATTCTTGCCCTGATTTAGTACAGTTGACGATTTCACCCTTAAATGGCTCTCCGGCATCTAACGCCACCCTCATCTGACTGGCTACACCCCGATCTGTATTTTTGCATTGCAGTAATCTCCCCGGCGACTTGCCGAAGGCTTCGGCTTGGCTGTATCCGGTAATACGTTCAAACCCCTCGTTAACCCAAACGATATTACGTTTTACATCGGTAATAACAACGGCGTTAGAAGTATTTTTGGCAACTAAAGCCAAGCGTTCAAGATCTGCAGTCATATTCCGAGCCAGCATTTCTGCCCGATTACGCCCACTGACTTGCTGGCGAATAAGTAAAGCGAATGCTGAACTGAGCAAAAGTCCAAAAGCAAATAACAGCCAGGGGACATAACGCTCTATCTGCGCTTCGAACGTAGGTGTACTACTGATTCGCAGTGTCATATCACGACCCGGCAACCGTAATACATTGGTGCTATGGAATATTCTCGCGGATAGGACTTTATCGCTTTGCAGTTCGGTAGGGGAAAAATCAGCGGATTTGCTACTGTCCGCGTCAAAGATCAAATTTTTATTAGACAAATCGTTAAGACTATCAAATAGTTCAACATCCACTCGCCCATTCATAGACTCAGGAATATCACTTAATAGTTCTGCAATTGCGATGGGGGAATAGAGAACACCCACTAATGACGCCCGCCTTTCAGCTGGAGTGGTAGGATTTGAGCCATAAATATATACAGGAACAAAAAGCAGTACCCCGGGAGCTTTAAAGTTAGACTGGACAAGATGAATAGCCCCTGAAAGGGTCGGTTTACCACTGTCTATTGCCGAGAGTACCGCAGCTCGTCGTACCGGCTCAGAGCCAACATCTAATCCTTCCGCACCTTGGTTTCCTTCTGATGGCTCTATATATCTAATAATATACAAATCATCATGTTGTTTATCTTGCAACTGACGTAGAGCGTAGTTTGGTGCACCGTCAGCTCGGACATCCGCAATAAAGGAATTTAACTGGTTGCGTTGCACCCGCTGAATAAAACCAAATCCCCTCACACCAGGAAACTCCACCGGTAAATTACGTGAGGCAACATAGGCATGAAATTGTTTATGGGTTAGATCACCGTCCGCCGCATAGGTTCCTTTTGCACCATTCATACCATAAATAGGTAGATTGAAACGCCGCTCAACCTCCCCAGAAACTCTGTCAACATTACGTTGAAAATCTATTTTTGCATTGGCTTCAATTTCGTTATAAAGCCACCATGCTCCCACACCTGAAATAACCAGCCCAACAATGAAAATAAACAGCGGCAGCAAAATATTTTGTTGTAACTTAAATGAAAGCCAAGATGAGGGTGATTGCTGGGTATGGGCACTGAATGGAGAAAGATTCATATAATATCTATACTCTTATAATCACTATTGGCTAAAGCATAGGATCACTCTACTATTTAAGATAGTGTCGGCCACAATCTAGACGAACTTAAGTATTCTCTGCTAATAATGAGCAGTATTAGTTAAGGTTGAATGTGAATTTCGAGTTCATTGTGGCCTAATATCTCACCCCGTTCGTTAATAATGTCACTCATTACATTCATTGGCTGAATCCCACGAGGGATAACTTGCAATTCAATCACTTTTTGACCGCTATCCGCCATTAATTTTATTTTCTGCGATCCCTCAGATAAAACCATGCCACTTTGCAATATTTTCCAATGTAATGATGCTTTTTGATAGTTGAGCCAGTTATCGTTGATGGCCCATAAATCAATACGCCCTGTCTGTCCCTGACCCCAATTTTCTGTTTTAGGTTCTATAGAAGGTAAAACGGGTTGATAAGCTCGCTGCAAAGCAAAATAACCCGGTTTAGGATGACGGAGATAGTCCACAACGCCCCAATTAATTGACGGCCAGTTTTCAGTGAACATAAAGTGAAATAATGCAGCGACCGGTTGATAACGTTGGCGTCGATAACTCTCTGCGGCGAGTTGGATCAAACTTGACTGATACTGTTGGCTGTTATTGATAAACGTATTGATATTTGGCCCACGAATCACTTTAGCTAATTCAAATGTCTCATGAGGTTGAAAATTATGGTATGCCCAGGTGCGCCAACCTTCATCTTGTTTATCCGTCGTTTTTGGCCACAGATCAGCGCGCGGAATTATCGTTTTTAACGTTGCCAAATCAGGTAAGGCTTGCGCGCCAAACTCGCTGATTATTGAGGTAGTTGCCGGCTTAAGATGATCATTTTTCTGCCCTGAGTACCACCCTTGCCAATAGTGTTCTGCGGTTGATGAGTAAGCATGAGTGATTCGGCTATGATCCTGACTGAGCACCTGTGCAACGCTCGCGGTTAACGCCCGGTTGGTGTCTGGCCGCCAGTCTGAATAACGATATTGCATCCAGGTAGCATCCCAGGGAGGTTCATTGTGCCCAGACCACAATACAATCGCTGGGTGACTGCCAAATTGCCGTGTCATATCTGCGGCCTGTCTGGCTGCCTCTCTGGCAAAAGAGGCTGAATTATCGTATCCCCATTGCAGCGGAAAGTCTTGCCAGAGTAGTATCCCCATCTCATCAGCCAGATCGTACAACGCCCGCCCAGCCACATGAGCATGTACCCTTATGGCATTGATATTGGCCTGCTGCATCATAACTAAATCACGGTGATAATCGGCTGAGGTCAAGCTTCCCAACCACGGGCTACCAATATAGTTCGTCCCTCTAATGAATAGGCGCTTGCCATTGATTGACCAACTTTGCTCTTGCGGGTCTATCGCAATTTGCCGTAAGCCGGTGCGAACATGTTTTTCATCCATCATGCCAAAACGATCCGAGAAACTGACCTCTAGCCGATAAAGATTTTGTTTCCCATGACCTGACACCCACCACAATGCGGGGTTATCAATAAGAAAATTGGTGGTGAGAGTTTGTGCATTATGCTGACTGGCAACCAGTGAAACACTTTTCTCCAGTTGATAAGATTGGCCGATGAAATTATCAGGTATCAAACGTAGCAACATAACAACAGAACGGTTGCGGTTGGCACGATAATCCAAACTCACTTTTAGAATCGGATGTTCAAGCCCCCGTGACCAGTCAGGCACGGCCAGTACATTATCTATAACGGCACCACGACTGATATGTGACGCCACCGGAGCCCAAATCCCGCCCGAATTGGCATCTTGTCCGCGATCCGACCACGCTCCACCGGGTCGGGTGTCATGATGATTGAACACGCCCTTAATTAGTTGCTTATGAAATGACCAAATTTTCCCCGGAGTTTCGTAAGGGCTATCTACACGCACAGCCAGCACATTATCTATTCGAGCCATATCGGTTATATCGACGCTAAATCGTTGAAAATAACCCTGATGTCGCCCTGCTTGTTGATTGTTGAGCCAAATGTCCGTTTGATAGTCGACGCCATCGAATACCAAAGTCGCCATATCATCGGTATCTAAAACCGGTAATGTAAACCGAGTGCGATACCATAATACGCCTTGATGATCGACGCCCTCACTATACCAATTAGCGGGCACTTTCAAATATTGCCACTGGCTGTCATCCAAGGTGTCACGCCAGGCTTCAGAAGCTGGCGGATTGCCATCCCGTATTCGCCACTGACCGGACAAATCTGACGTGGATGGCAACTGAGCAACCACAACCGACGAGATAAGCTGCAAAAGAAATCCCAAACTTAAAATAGAAGTTCTACACCGATAATTAATGTTCATTTCGATGCGACCTCTCGACGGATGACTCTTTCTTGCGGCAGGCATAATTGCGGACGTGAAAAAGCATCACTCATACGCACGTCCAGATATCCCGCAGTAGGATCGGTATTAATTAAGCTCCCCGCCACTTTATAGAGCAGCGTTTCCAAGACCATAGCATTGGTCGTCAGACTAATTGTCTTGTTATACGCGCCATTATTTTCATAACGCCCTTCATACCACCCGCGTTTTTCATCATGCTGCATTTGAGTCAACTTCATTAATGCATCGGTATAAGGACTATTCCACAAAACCCATAAGCCAAAAACTGCACGGGTGGATACCAATGCCAAATCAGGGTGAAATTGCCCGTCCTCGCTAATAGTATTCCAATGATAACCGTTAGCGAACACCGTATCGTAAACGTGATAGGGCGCAACCGAGGTCAAGTAATCACTACGCGCCGTCAATATATGTTCTTTTTTCCAGCGTATTTCCTGTACTCGATAAATATTATCTATCCGTTTTTTCTGCTGTTTAAATATTGGGGTATTTTTTAATTCCATCGCTGTCAGTAAATAAGGCAAACTGACAACAATAGTGGGTACATAGGTTATTCGAGCATCTCTGATATCGAAATCGATGGGGATGCCATAAATGAACGTGGTGTTATAAGGAAGATTAGCTGATATTCCTACAGGAAACCCCCACAGCCCAAATGCGCCTGCGGTATATTCGCTGTAACCCAACACGCCTTCTGGCTTGGCGATAAATTGGCCATTAACAGTAGACGATTTCAGTAACTCACCGTTACCATCAATAATCTGACAAAAATTCCATCGTAATAGAACCTTATCCAGATACTCGGCATATTCAGGATAAAAACGTGCAACAACTTTCAAACCAACCATTAAGCGGCCGATATCTTGTGCCGACCACCCCAACGGTTTTGGCTGATGAGCATAATCAATCATCTGCCCGTTGACAGTGTTATAAAGCAAATTTGGCGTTTTCCCCTCAACCAAAGGTAATTGACTGATCGTTGCCAATAAGAGTGAAAGGCGCTGATCAAACTCCTGCCGATTAATGAGGCCTAATTGAGCAGCGGCGGTTAATGCAACAAAGGTGTCACCGATTTGCCAGAAATTAACAACCGGGTAATTATCCAACGAATTAACCAACCCAGTGCCCATTTGCGTATTATTAACAAAGTAACGCCAAGCGACTTTCGCCCATAATTGCTCATTATCTGATAACACACCACTACGGGCTGAATAGGCAACGGAATTGGGAGTAATACTGCTTGCCACAAACATACCGCCCGTAAACGCAGCACCCAGTAGCCCAGCACCAATAACCCAGGCAATAGCGGCAGACGTCACTGTTTTGCGCATGATGTTGCTGCCGGTAATTTAAATAAATTATTATTGCTGCTGCTTTCATCTTGACACTGAGCGCACTGGCAGCTCTTACAATTTGGTGCTTTACGTATCGCGATGCCCGATTGATCACAAAATGCTTTCAGGCTAGGAGTTGCATCAATATATGGCCTATTTCGTTTGCTGTTATTCGTGTCAAACCCGTTAATTAACTGCCGTTCCCACAGCGACGGAATATAGTCGCTGTGGCTGGGATCACCACTGGTGAAGCGAAGTATTTTCCCTTCTTTTTTAAATAACAAGGCTTCTAGCATGATGCCATTATTATTTGCCGTAAATTCATTTATCGGCCCATGTCCATTCTCATAAAGTCCTTCGTTGAAACCCAATCCTTTCACATTGGCATTCTCTATCGCATCAAATAGCCTGTCGGTATAGGGCGAATGCCACAATACCCACATGCCTAACGCAGCTTTTAATGATACTGCCGCATTTTCAGGGACAAAAACACCTTGGTCGGTGATTGTATTCCAGTTATAACCATCGGCGAAAACCGTGTCGTAAACAAAGTAAGGGGCTTTATCCAACTGATGTTCTGAACGCGCCGTCAGTATTCCCGTTTCACGATAACGATTTTCCTGTGCCTGATAGACACGATTAGCAAAGTTCTTCATCCACGGATGACTGTAGCTTCCTGCTTTATTGGCCCGATCATCACTGCGATCCCAACCCATTTCAAAACCATGCAAGATATAGGATTCAGTCACTACATAGTTATGTTGGTTATTAGTGCGTGGGTCCCGTGAATCATAAGGCACTAATACGCAGTAAATTTTTGCCAAATCATAAGGTTCAGGTCGCGATGCCTGACAGGTTGAAAACCCCCAAAGTTGGAAGCCACTGGCGGCGTATTCCTCATAGCCCAATCGCCCTTCCTGTACATACTGAGGCGTATTATTTTTATCTAATATCGCGCCATATAACGTACCGCAATCATCGATGACATGTGAGAAATCCCAATCCAATACCACGTTATCAATACTATTAGCATATTCAGGGTAACGTTCTTTAATAATTTTCAACCAAATTAACATACGCCCAGTATCAATAGCGGAAAATCCTATCTCACCCGGCTTATTAAGATAGTTAACTTTTTCAGCAGTTATTGTGTTGTACGCTTTATTCGGTAATTGCCCCTGAAATAACGATAAGTTATTCAGTGTTTTCAAAAATGGTAACATACGATGATCGAATTCTTCTTTATTAATAATCCCTAATTCGCGAGCTGAAACCAGCGCTGCCAAATAAGATGCACTGTCCCACATGGTGGTCGAAGGATAATTATTAACTGCATTAACAAGCCCTGTTGTAGGCTGTAAATTATGGACAAAATATTGCCAGGCATTAACTGCAACCGCCATCTCTCTGGGCGTTAACTCACCGTGCCGCACAGGGTAGTTTTCAGCAGCTAATTTATCACCCGGTAATTCGGCTAAGGTATTAAAAGACGGCATGAGCGAAAGAATCAACATTAAGCAGCCAGCCTTAAGAATGAGACTTATCTTTATCAAAAATGACTGATTTCCCATCATAAAATCTTCCTACTTTAGTTGTTTATCTGTTGCGCCAACGGATTGCATCACCTGAGTACAGGCAGCACAAAGTAGTCTTCCGCCATTGATAAAAGCCAAACTTTCCAACACCACGCCATTGGTATTGGCATTTAGTGAAGTATTTATTTTATTATTAACTTCATAAATTCCGCTATACCAACCTTTACTCGAATCCATCAAGCTATTTAATTGATTTCGTGTCTGTTCACTATAAGGTGTGCGCCATAGGGCATACCAACTAAATGCCGATTTAGTTGATAATTGTCGCAACTGATTAACGCGCTCGCCTTTATCCGTAATTACAGCCCAATCTTCATCAGCATAATGCAGTGTGCTATAAATAAAGTAAGGTGCTTTATCAACATGGTCCTCACTGACGGAGGTATATATACCGGTACGCTGAAAACGATTCTCCTGAGCTTTAAAAACCCGCCATGCTAATTCGGATGAATAAAGATCAAAACCCAGTTCCAAACCTGTCAAAATATAGGGTTCGCTGACGATAAATGTATTCGCCCCCTCTTTTTGCGAGATACGATCATCATCAGGCACCAGTATTCCTTCAACTTTAATAAATTGTAGATGTGCAGTGTAATCAAGGGCTAAACTAGCATTAATACCAACCAGTTGCAGGGTTCGTGCAGCATATTGCTCATACCCAATACGCCCTTCCTGATGTAAGGAAATGATCTGAGTTTTATCATCAACTACCGATCCTTGTAATTGATCATCGGCCACTAGCGCTTCCAATTGCCAACGCGAAATAACCTTATTGACCTCGACAGCATGCTGGGGATAATTCCAAACTAATATATTTAATGGCACCATCATTCGACTAATATCAATAGCCGACCAACCTATACCTTTGGTACTGGGCTGATTAATATAATTAACCATAGACAGAGTCTGTGTATTATACGCTTTATTAGGCAACTTGCCTTCAAATAGTGGTAATTTAGCCAATGCACCTAATGCATTGCTGATTCGGGTATCAAATTCATCCTGTTGAATAATACCAATTCGTTGTGCTGAAATCATCGCCATAAAATAACTACTGGTATCCCACATTGTAGACGATGGAAATTTATCCACGGAATTAACTAAACCACTCGGCTGAGTATTATTAATAAAATATTGCCATGCAGCCTTAGCCCAAATTATTTCTTCGGAAGTCAGTGGTCGAGGAGTCGGTGCTAATGGTCGGCCAATACTGGAGCTGATATGGACACGGGAATCTTCTATATCTTGAGAGTTTTTCTCGACATACAACACAATAGAGAAAGCGATTAAAATACCGATCACCATCGCTAGATAACTGCGCGCCTTAAGGAGGTTATATTTGAATGACATCAGGAAACCTCCTGCACAGCATACTCAGGTTGCCAAAGCGCGGCTAAAACAATCGGTATCATAGCTGCAATATTTGCAGCCCCCCCAAAAGATATTGATCACAAAGCCGGAGGGGTCTTTTATGTTGCCTTCGGCTATCTGAATCGCTCCCCAAATCAACCCCAATAACGTCAGCCCAATAATGGCGAGTTGAGGTTTAACCAAGGATAAAAAATTGCCCTGTTGACGTTCTTTTGGCGTCACATGAAACTTGATTTTCTCTCCTCGGAGCACTGTATCCAATGCTCGTAAATTCATAGAAAATAAAGCAAGAAAAGACGATTTCCCATCCCATGCGGATATCCCCCATGTTCCAAACATAAATGCTAATTCAGAGACAATCATGAAGGGCAAAAAATGCAAATAAAAAGGAGATGAATAAGTCGAAACGGGGGGGATACCCGTGAAAAGATAAATCAATGGGGCAATCAAAAATACCGTATTCCAGATACAGGCAAAATAGGACCAGAAAGTAGTCCCATACATTAATTTTTGTATTGCGCTGAGCTTAATCCTCTTACTGGAGAAAAGTCTGTCATGCAACGCAATATCCATTGAACCAGCTGCATATTTAAATCTCTGGATCATCCAAGTCAATAAATCCTGCGGTGAGAGCATTTTTGATTCTATTTGCGGGTGCAGGACAGATCGCCATTTACGGCCAGGATCACCATGCAAAACGATAGAGGTATAAATATCTTCTGAAACATGAAACTTATATGGCATCAGCTCGGTATCTTGTACCACATGAGGTAACATTGCTTTAGCCAAGTCTGCCTGGGTTTGTTTATCAATTACGTCACTTGTATATTTCTCAATCTCATCTTCTATATTATCTACATAGCGACGTAACGCAGCTTGCATAATAGCCTCACGGCGATGAATTGATGCAGCACCACAGCAAAAAGCCGCATTAGCCCAATTACGTCTGCGTAAAATGACATCGTAAAACATTTGCGGATCATTAAAAAAGGGATCATGCCCCACGGTGAGCGGGCCAACCAACTTCTCAATCCCTTTACCGACAAAATAGCCTGTCGACCCTAGCTTTTGCTTTGCCCATTCAGGTAATCGCTTGCCCTGTGGTAAATCATAAAACCACTGAGGAGTCTGAACCCAAGCAACATCAATATCGCGAAAATATCCTAAAGTATGCGTCAATATTGTGGGGAAAACTCGTGTATCAGCATCACAGATAATAACAAAGTCACCGTCCGTCATATCCAGCCCATGACGAAGATTACCTGCTTTGTATCCAATATTATTTTCCCGACTTAAGTAATTAACTCCCTCTTCTGCTGCGACAGCCTCCATTTCGCTTCGATTACCATCATCTAATACATAAATACGATAATCTAAAGGGAAGGGATAGCTGACGGCGAGTGCATCACGAATCGATAAGCGCACCAATTCGACATTTTCATTATAGGTGGCAATAAACAAATCAACTTTTATCTGGCGATTTTCTTGCTTCTCTTCAGGAGCTATACAGTCATCGATGGTTTCAGGTGCGGGGAGAACAGGAATATCTCTTACTTTCCATAGGTTTATGGTAAATAAAATAGAACCAATATAAGCCAGTGTTTCGGCCATTACTAAGGGGATTGAATACCAAAGCGCATCGTAATTAAGTGAATTCATCCAGCGCCAGCGGATGTAGTTTGCCCCCAAGATAAACGCAGCAACCGCCAGACTTTGCCATAAAAACTCAGTAACCCAATGAGTTTTCAGTGGTAATGGTGGTTTCCTGTTTTCAAACGAAGAGAAATAAAAAGCCATTATCACTACCTCAGTCAATCCAGGAAAATAAGTGAGATAAATCAACCCATTGCCGGGGGGTTAAAGGAGCATCATTTTATGAATAAACATAATTTTCACGTCTTCTCTTCTATTCTTTTTATCAACGATAGATAATTGACTCCCTCTTTTACTGTATAACTGATGTCATCAACAGCATTAAACATCATCATCAACCCCATACCGTTTTCAGGCCACGAATCCGGCGCTAACAACTCAGGCATATGAGATAATCCGCTTTTATTTTGTAAAAATTCTGTGGGTATAGGCTTCCCTTTATCCTGTAAAGTCACGGCTAGTTGATGATTGTCATATTGCATTATAATAGTAATATTTTGAGTGGAATCATAATTAACACCATGCTTTACAATATTGATAAATGCTTCATTCAATGCAAGTTCCATAGCATAACTGCTGGACGAATCAATCTCTAAGGGGTGAATGAATTGTATTAACTTTTCATGTAAAACAAGCAGGCTAGATAATGATGCAGGCAAACATATTTTCATTAACCAACCTTGTGAGTCATAGTGGCGATAACTCATATCAACGTATCTTTATTTAGCAATTCTTCAAATAAAGACTTCTCCGCCATAATAATATCTTTACGCCGTTTATCATCAATAAGCCAGTGTAAACCCGCTTCAGATAAATCAATTGCTGTACCGTCTGGAGAGATAACTTTCCCGGCAAAAATCATCTGTTGATACAAATGTGCAATGCCCCCAACCCGAGTATAATCAGCAATAAAACTTTGTTCGACAACCGCACCTTGCTCTAATAAACACCCCGCGCCAATAATTGTAGGCCCTCTAATTGTCACGCCAGATTGTATTTCTGTGCTACTACCAATATAGACTGGCCCTTCAATATCCAAGGTCGAAAAGTCGGCTTTGACATTAAGCCCACACCATATTTGAGGCGCAATTTTAATTCCCGGCATGGGATAATCAGGTAAATCCTGATTAAGGATCATGCGATTGACATGCCAAAAATCTTGTAGAGATCCAATATCAACCCATTGGAATGGCAAGGCAATACCGTAGAAAGGAACACCTAACTCAGCAAGTTTAGGAAACAGCTGGCTACCTATATCATATTCAACCCCATCAGGAATATAATCGAATATTTCCGGCTCAAAAATATAGATTCCAGTATTGGCATTGTTTGATAATGCATCTTCATTTTTAGGTTTTTCCTGAAACTTACTAACTCTACCCTGCTCATCAGTAACAACAATACCGTATTTGTTTACCTGATCCGCCGAGACTGGGCGCATAACCAAGGTTGCCAAACTTTTTCTAGCTCGATGGAATGCCAATACCTCATCGAAATCCACATCAATTAATGCATCACCACAAACAACTACAAAGGTTTCATCAAAAAAACCTGAGAAATTTTGGATGTGCTTCATTCCACCGGCAGACCCCAAAACATTATCAACAAAAGTATTACACTCCATAATACCTTCGTAAGAGTAACCTATTTCCACTCCCCAGGCATGGCCATCACGGAAATAATTCTCAATGTCCGCAGACAGATAGCTGGTATTCACCATTAACTGATTAAAACCATATTTTCTTAAATGTTCAATAATTGATTCCATAATAGGTTTTCGAATTAATGGGATCATTGGTTTTGGCAATATGGTGGTCAGTGGTCTGGCTCTGGTTCCTTTTCCGGCAGCAAGGATCATGGCTTTCATAAATATTTACTCCCTATAAATCAAGGCGCTACGAAATTCATCTGCTGTATGGTATCGGGTTGATCAGTGCCGATAGTAAATATCCTATCCATCCGGGTTAACTTGAACATTCCGTGGATATTGTTATTCAATGAGCAAATAGCCAACTCACCTTTACCATTTAAGGTTTTCAACAACGAAACCAGTGCACCTAAACAACTACTGTCGATGAAATCTACCCGACTAAAATCCAATAAAATATTATTGGCTCCTCGGGCAATCATTGCTTGTATATCTTCTTTAAATTTCAGCGAAACTGATGCATCGAGTCGCCTAATCAAGGGGGTTATCACTAATACATTTTCAATTGTTTTAGTTTCAAAATTCATTATTTCTTCCTTACAATTCTGTTAGGAGAAGGGAATTGTTATTACGCTCAATTACCAGCAACGAAATATCATCACTAAATGCAGAACGTCCATTATGAATATCGCTCTGATGGTCATTTTTTTGCGCAGGATGCCAGCATTTCAATGCCTGCTGTACTTGCCTAAAAACGGTTTGCACACTGTCGCGCTGACTAGCGGCCAGTAATTCTTGTAACCGTCGTTCTCCAAAAAGCTCTTGCTCAGCATTTTCACACTCAATAATACCGTCGGTGAATAAATAGAGCCGATCACCCGAAGCCAGAGTGAACACCGTGTCCTGATAGTCCATCGAATCAATAAGTCCAACCGGTGCCCCGCCTTCACCAATGGGCGTAATCTGACTTGAGCTACTGACAATAAAAGGTGTCGGATGCCCTGCCTGACAAAGCACTCCGGTCGCGGTTTGAACATCAATAACGCCATAAATAAGAGTGAAATAAGTGGCTATATCATCATTCTCTATACAAAAACGGCGATTAAGTTCGTTGACAACTTTATGTGGCGGGGTAATCAGATAACCAGAGGGGGTATCTGCGGGCGAAATCAGTAAGTTATCCACCGTGCGCCCATTAAGAAATTGGCGCGCAACTGACAGTGAGAGCATCGCTGCCGCCACACCATGCCCTGCAACATCAATACTATAAAAACCAATGTGTTGATTACCCAGTTGGAAAAAACTTAACAAGTCACCCGAAACATAAGCAGATGGTATAAACATCCATTCAGCTTGAAAACCACTCACCATTAGCTTTTCTGCAGGTAAAACACTACGTTGCAATTTTGCCGCAGCCTGCAAGTCATTTTCTATTTGTTCATAGGCTTGGGACAATTTCTGATTACGAGCATCGAGGGTTGCCTCTAGCATTAATATACGTTCACCCGCATGTAATCGGGCGCGTAGCTCACTTTGATTTATCGGTTTTGACAGAAAATCATCGGCACCCGCATCTAATCCCGCGATCAAATCCTCGACGGATTGACGCACGGTTATCAATACTAAATAAATATAGCGATCGGAATATTGTTTTCGGATAGTTGTACAGAGTTTCAACCCATCCATAACCGGCATTTCCCAGTCACTGATCACCATATTGATGGAATTACTATCAAGGATAGCCAAAGCGTCTTGACCATTTTCTGCCTCAAAAACAGTGAATTGCCAATTTCTTAGTAGGTTAACCAGTAAAAAGCGATAACTTGCCGAATCATCAACAACAAGAATGGATGTCACACCTGTAGCGGAAGGATGTGGTTGCATAAGTTACCCAAAAGCTTCATATAAACTTAATTTATCAAGCATCATCTTAAAGAGAGAATGCCCACGTCCATGAACTTTCATACTTGCAAAAGACATTATGCTCAGTTAACTATTAACAACGTAATTAAGCGTAGCACAGATTCTTACGCCTTCAATTTATAGAGGTAATGTCCAACTGAGATTTATTGTCCCACTACGAAAGTTCGCATTGGCATTCTGCCGCCACGGGTAGCGAGTCCCGGTATAGTTATCATAATGAATTGACCAGGAACCGGGGCTATAACCCGACGTATAGCCAATACTGTAGGTATAATCATAATCCCACGGCTGTTGCTGCTTATGGTCAGGGTAGTAAAATGCAGATAAACGTAAGAAATAGTGCTGCAGGAGGGTATAACCGCAACTTCCTAGCAAACTACTTTTATTTTCTTCAATGCTTGATGAAGCGTCAGAGAAATAACGTGGTACATAACTGTAGCCAACCTGACAAACTAGCGCATCACTTTTGTTAATCAATAATGCGGATTCTACCGGCTTAGGTAAGGTAAATTTATAACCCAACGTCCATGAACCTTGTTCAAATCGAGTGCTCTGGGTTCCTGCTGCCGGGAAAAAACTATTATTATCGTTGTAATTGCCATAGACCAGACTGAAAGTTCCTGGGTGCCAATCATCATAACCGAAACTATAAACGTAATCGGTACTGTATTTACTGGCATTTTGCAATGGGACGCGAATTGTCATATTGGCAAAAAAGTAACTTATGGGGGAATACTGCATACTAAAAAGCCCCCGTTGATTTACCTTGTATACCTCTTCTGAAGAATATCTCCCTGTAGGAACATTAATCAGACTTTTTTCCAATGGCGAGCTATAGGTTAATGCCGTCGAAAATGTGTCATCATTACCAGAAAAAAGACGAGACCAAGGGCTGGTAAATAATTTAACAGCGGATGTGTTAGTTGTTTCACTCGCAATCACGGGTGGACTGAAAAGTAGCCAACCAAGTAATAGCATGAGTGGTTTGTAATATTTCACTTAAAATTACCCTCACCCCAAATATCCTTGCTGTACCCGCGAATAGTCCTGTCGCTGGAAAACTCGCCCATACCACTTATAGTATTCAATGCTCTTCTGTGCCAACTGTAAGTATCACTATAGTCGGTCAATACTTGATATTGGGCATGGCAATAACTGTTAAAATCAGCCAAATGGAAATAGTGGTCACCGTGACTCACCAGCATATGGAATATCGGTGAAAACAGGTTTTTATTGGGATGAAAAATACCTGAAATCAGTAAATCAACAGTTTCTTTAATTTCTGGGTGGGATAAATACTCGTCATACGACGATCGCCCTCTAGTTCTTTGCTCAGCAATTTCCTCTGCGGACAAGCCAAAAACATAGAAATTTTCATGGCCAACAGCATCTCTGATTTCAATGTTAGCGCCATCTAACGTTCCGATAGTTAAAGCACCATTCATAGCCAGTTTCATATTACTAGTGCCTGAGGCTTCGGTACCCGCAGTTGATATCTGCTCTGATAAGTCGGCGGCTGGAATAATACTTTCAGCTAGTGAAACTTTATAGTCCTCTAAAAAAACCACTTTAAGTTGTTCATTGACTCTAGGATCACTATTCACTTTCAGCGCAACTTGATTAATCAACTGGATGATCAATTTAGCCATTGCATAGCCAGGAGCCGCTTTGCCCGAAAAGATATGAACTTTCGGCGAAATAACCTCTTTTCCGTTCAGAATTTTGTGATAAAGGTTTATCACATAGAGGATGTTGAGTAATTGCCGTTTATATTCATGAATTCGTTTAATCTGGCAGTCGAACATAGCTTCTGGATTGATGATAATCCCTTGCTGACGCGTAATTATCTGACTTAACTTTAATTTATTAAATTTCTTTATTTCAGCCAGTTCAGCAATAATGTCACGTTGGTTCGCTAACGATTTAAGTTTACTCAGGAGTGTTAGATCGGTAACCCATTCATTGCCTAAGTGACAATCCAGAAACGCCGATAACCGGGGATTAGCCTGCTGAATCCAGCGACGAGGTGTAACACCGTTCGTCTGATTGGTGAACTTCTCAGGCATTAAATAATAAAAATCAGGTACAAGATTAGATTTAATTAATTCAGAATGAAGTTTAGCTACCCCATTCACTTTGTGACTACCAATAATAGCAAGATAGGCCATGCGCACTTTTTTTTCAGGCGTCTCTTCGATCAAAGACATTGATACTAATAAATCCGACCGTTCAGGGCGCCATCTCTGTATTTCCAGTAGGAAACGGCGATTAATTTCATAGATAATTTGTAAATGCCGAGGCAGTAACAGCTCGAATAAATTGACTGACCACTTCTCTAACGCCTCTGGCATTAATGTATGATTGGTGTAGGCGCAAACCCGTTGTGTCAAATCCCAGGCCATATCCCAATCAACAGTATGTTCATCTACCAATATTCTCATTAGCTCAACAATAGCCAGCGCCGGATGGGTATCATTAAGTTGAATGGCAACAAACTCTGGTAACTGTTTAATATCATTGGAAAGTAAGAAGAAATCATGCATCACATCGCGTAATGTACAAGCCACCAGAAAATACTCTTGTGTCAAACGTAATTCCTTCCCTGCCAACACTTCATCGGAGGGATAAAGCACTTTAGAGATATTTTCAGATGCGATTTTTTGATTAACAGCTTTCAAATAATCGCCATGATTAAAAATATGAATATCAAATGAATCTGAAGCGCAAGCACTGTATAACCGCAACGCGTTTACGGTATGATTAATGTACCCAGAGACTAGGTAGTCGTGAGGTACTCCAATAATTATTTTCCAATCCATCCACATTGGATTGTAATTTCCCTGCTGGTCTTCTACTTCAACTATGCGGCCATAAAGCGGAATTATCATGGCCTGACTTTGATGTTCTATTAGCCAAGGTGAGTGTGTCGAGTGCCAATCATCAGGCTTCTCTACTTGTTGTCCATCCTGAATTTGTTGGTGAAACAAGCCATATTCGTATTTGATACCGTGACCAGAACCAGCAATATCCAAGGTTGCCATTGAGTCAATAAAACATGCGGCCAGACGTCCTAATCCTCCATTACCTAATGCTGCATCTTCTTCACTTTTTACAATAACTTCAAAATCTACCCCAAGAGATTCTAACGCTGCGTTGGCTATTTCCATCAACCCTTGATTTATTAGGTTATTTCGCAAAGATTGACCAATTAAAAACTCCATAGAAATATAGTAAATACGTTTTTTTCTTGCCTGATGATGTCGTTCTCGAGTGTTAAAATAATCATCAGTTTGGTTGCGTCGCACAACTAATGCTAACGCACTAAAAATTTCACTGGATGATGCCGTTGACAGTGCCACCCCGAGAGAATATTTCAGTTCATAAAGAATGCAATTACGTAGTTTAGTAATTTGATTCTTATCTAGAGTAGATGGAGTATTTTTCACTGCTGACCTCTTAATAAGATTGAGTCGAAAAAATACAAATCAGTTAGGAATGAATCTTCTGCCAACATCATATTTTGCAAATAGCCATAACAACATTAAAGCGCAGAGATGAACCAGCGTATTTAGCAACCATGCTCGGTGCCATAGGCCAAAATCCACTACCTGACTAACCAATAAAACCACATACACATGGATAATAAAAACATACAAAGAATGTTGGCCTAGTGTTATGAGGAACCAACCGCACATCTTGTTTATTGGTTTCCAAAAGTAACTCAACACCAGATAACACGTTGTTAGTAGAGTGAAATCATTGATAATGCGCAGTGGACCCAGCGCATTCTTTTCAGCAAAGTTCTGATAGAACCAATTGAAGTTTTTCGCACTTATAGTATGGAGCATTGTGTCATAGGGCATAAATGGGTTGGTATGATTCTGCGCAATAAACATCATTACCAGCGTAAATAATATCATAACGGACAAAATCCAAAATCCGGCCTGAGTACGGGCTAAAGAGAGCAACTCTTCTTTGTACCAGCCAATCGTCATCCCTAAGACATAAATAAATTGCCAAGCCAAAAATGGAAAAGCAAACTCAAACTCCGCCGATGTAAGTCGTATCCCGGTAATGTGGTAGGTGATATATAAAGCCAGAGATAACAATAGCAATACACCTACCCAGCCGCGCTGCAATAAATAGATAAAGATAGGACTTACCAGCAACAGATAGAAATACAGGCCCAAAATCTGACTCTGATGGGGCCCGATCTGTAAGTAGAGCACCATATTAAACCAGGATTCTTTTAGCTGGTCGTAAAGTGGATATAGCGTATAACTTACTTCTGAAAAGCGATCAGTAAAATGGGTTACTTCAAAAGTTTTTATGAAATTGAGTTTAGTTAAGAGAAAAACACTAAGTATAATCACAACATTAACTACATATATTTTTGCTGCTCGTCGATATAATGAATAGCTTATAGTGAGAAGAACGTCTTTCTTTAAGCGCTGGCGATTGATCACACCCAACATAAATCCCGAGAGAATAACAAACCCTTCGGCGCCGGTTGTTAGGCCAAAACGCTCCCAGGTAAAGATATTCAATATCGACATCACTTCAATGTGGGCTGCAACCATCATTACCAGAGCAATGCCCCGCAGCAGATCAACCCTGAGATCACGCTTATCTGATGATATATAGCGAAACGATTTTACCCAAGCAGGTATTGTCCTACATTTATCTTCAAGTACAGAAAATGCATGAATCATCCAATCACCCGCAAAAATTACCTGTCAATAAAAAGGGGTCGCATTCATTTATCAGCCTAACCCACTTCCCTTTCAAAACATTAGCTCCTTTCAACTGTAGAACAATGCGAGCAATCCGACAATTTTGCTTAAAATTAACAATTTTATATAAATAATTTTCATGAATTGCCGCGTATGTCATAAGAATGCAAAACATTACCGTCTGCTCGTTCAGACAGGTATACGAGGTGATGAACGATAGTAGCACCACGTCTCTGCGCGTTGCTCCTGAAACAAAATAGCAGTATCCGCTAATCCCATATGACCTGATAGGCACATTGATGAACTTAGTGCTTTTCTGGCAACATTCTAACCAACGTATTACTCCGCATTAATAGAGTGATAAAATATTGCTGCCGCCGCGTGTAAACCAATAATGAAGTAGCCCGTATTGGCAATAAGTTCATGAATTTCTTTTAAGTTATTCTGCATAATACTATTTTCTCCTCCGCGATCGGTATCGCGGAGGAGAAAATTAACATTCGACATGGCCATAATGCAGAGACAAAACACCAAGTCATGGCAAGCTGTTAAACAAAAGATACAAAATACCATGAACGGTTTTTAAAGCTGCAATTTGCCAGTGTGGTGCGGTTGGAGTGATATCAGGATCTTTATTTGTCAATTTTAGTATTGTGCGAATTAGCATTAAAATCAGGACACTGACACCTAGTGTATAATGAATGCTCTTCATGGATTCACGAGGATTACTGCCCTTATGGCAAATCCTTTTAATTTCATTACTGCATAAGTGAGTACAAGCAAAATAAAAATGACCCAATGGAATAAAATTTGGCCAGGTGCAAACTTTCTGTTCATGGCTCGCCCTCTGAATGTTGATACTTTAATTTATCCCTATTAAATTAAGTAAACATTAGAGGATTTAAAATCCCCCTTTTAATCGTCAGATATTCCTTATAAAACGCTGCACAGTTCTGTTCTCAGCCAATAAAAGAACCAAATAACATACCAACACCCGATGACACACCCATTGCAAGCGCACTCCAGAAGGTAATACGGATAACGCCTGAACGTATTGGTGCTCCACCCGCTTTCGCCGCAATCCCCCCCAAAATAGCCAAAGAAACCAATGCGGATAGCGCAATAGCTGGAATGGCCCAGCTAGCCGAAGAGATTACCGCTACCAGTAATGGCAATATCGCCCCCGCAGAGAAACTCGCTGCAGAAGCCCACGCTGCCTGTAAGGGTCGGGCAGTAGTGATTTCTGATATCCCCAATTCATCACGCGCATGTGCACCTAACGCATCATGATTCATCAATTTTTCAGCCACTTGTCTGGCTAGTGCCACATTAAGGCCCCGATGAATATAAATCGAAGTCAGCTCCCGAAATTCACCTTGAAAATCAGCATCAAGCTCTGCTTGCTCTTCAGCCAAGGCGGCCTTTTCAGTATCTGATTGAGAAGACACTGAGACATACTCTCCCGTTGCCATCGACATAGCGCCAGCAACCAGACCTGCAATACCAGTCAAAAGAATACTTTGATGTGTTGCATTGGCAGACGCAACCCCCAATAACAAACTTGCAGTAGAGACGATCCCATCGTTAGCACCGAGAACTGCAGCCCGGAGCCAGCCTATCTTTTCTATACTATGCCGTTCTCTGTGCATTGCGGCGATCCCTTTACCAAAGTGAAATTTCAGAGTTTATCAACTCGCTTTAGTATGCCCTGATGGCGACCTTAATTTTAGACTGTGATCCACACTACTGGGGCAAAGAGTACACAAGAAGGCATTACGCCGTCCGCCCCCTCGCCGGTAACAACGGCAAAGGGAACCCCCGGAAAGAGGCGGAACGATATTTGTAAGATTTTACTCTCAGCGTTCTTTTAGAACGCTCACCCGGATTCAAGCAATGAGGCAAAAGTTCCCATTGTTATTCCTGCGTATTAATTTGGCAATTCCTCTCACCTTTTCAATTAATTTCCACCACAGTTAGAGAGCGTGGATTAATTTAAAATAGTGATGGAGTGACGCCACCTGATTGGATAATGAATGGTGGCGTTTAGTCTATTTTAATAAATAATTATCATAAAGAATTCTGATAGTGGAATCCCAGCTTGCTTTTGACAATAGCAGAGGGTTGAGAAATGACACTAGATTTAAGTGTCTTTTTACCTTTTTCTTTCAGATAGCGCGCTAATTCTCTTACCGCCGCCGTTCCTGCCCCTCGAACGCTACCCTCTTCATGCGGTTTTAATACATATTGTGGATGAGTTATAGAAACACTAATGTAGCTATCCTCGCCATTCTCATCATTTCTTGATGCTAATACACTGATTATTTTTCCCTTTAGTTTAACCACTACAAATTGATAATCGGCAGAGTTGTCATGCAAAAGATCAGCTAACATATGGCTGGTAATTTTGGCGGCATAAATGGTTCTATCTCTATCAGTTAAAGGTGATCTTGTTTCATCTGATTCATATTTCATCTGATTATAGAATTTAAACCAATCGTTAATAACCTCGGCCACTTCTTCGGTTAAATTCGTCTCGACATGCTGATCTCCTCCGGGAATCACGGTAATTTCAAAATATAGACCTTCAGGCTGAACCCACTGATTATTGTCTCTAATTAATGGTGTCGGGAGTTCTTGAGGGTGAATATAACTCTCTAAAGGTAAAATATAATCGCCTAGTGGTAGGCTTTGTGCGGCTAGAGGTGAGACTGTAGTCTCTCGACTTTCATTATTTATATTTTCACTGTTGATACCTTCACTGTGCATAAAATAACGTGCGTAATTTAATTGTGCATAATCGAAAGCCTCCTGCAGCATTGCTATTAATGGTTCGATTCCCAGAGTAGAAATTGCCCGTTGAACACCTTCAACTAACCGATTTTCCGTCTCCTGGTCAGATCCGGCATAGCCCGTAGTCCCATATTCATTAATTTGCTGTATAACATGGACCAAATTTGCGGTGGTCCAATCAATAATATTTTCACCAAAAAGCAATGTAAAATCTGCCAGCAGATTCGATAATGTGGAGCCACAGCGAATGCCTGTCTGCCTTGGATAACGGGCAGATAGAATCTCTTCAATGGAAGTTTTACAGGCTTTTGCCACCGCTGGCAGAGTAAGTGCCTGATGATGTAACTGCATATTAAGACTGGCTAATTGTAACATTGATTGACGGGGATTATCTGCTGGTAAGTTGGGGGGCTGCTCTGGCGCAAGTAATGGCGTGACTGAATCGGTCAAAACCCATGTTTTCCCTTCCCCATCTGAGTGAGAAAACTCGTTGATTCCCACCAGTCTATCGAGCTGGTTGCAGCGCCCTTGAACCACATAATTATAAATTGCCAGCAGAGGGTTACCTAAACAGCCAATAATACCTAAAGCGCCTCGTTTATCACGGTGGGGGGGCTTGTTGATGGCGATGATCGCTCTATTCAGTATTAACGGGTTGATGCTCTGAAGAGCAGGATCTTGGCCATCTTCCGGTATGCCATTGCTGATGTATAAGTTTGCTAAGTCATCAGGTGATAATTGGGTATTGAACCAAAATGGGATATTGAGTTGTTTCGTTCCTTTAGCTTCAAGATATTGAAATTGTAAACCATGATCATTAAATTTTAAAAGAAAGGATAGGTTATCTGTATCATCGCTTAACCTCATGTTAATAGGATTCTTACTTCCTTCACCATAAAAAAACAAATCTCTACCCACGATTATAATTTTTGGTTGGTTAACACTCTGTATACCAAAACTGCTTTTTTTATTAACTTCGAGATTTAATAATAAAATTTTATTGACATCTTCTGTTTTTGGATAATATTCTTTTATTATTTTTTTTAATTCTATTTTACTTTCTTCTATAATAACGCAGTTTTTCGTGCAAATAGCCTGCGCTTCAAATACCTTCATCGCGCTAATTTGACCTGCCATACCGATTTTTTCTAGTCGCGCTAAATCAATAGATTCCGTAACATTATAGTAAGGGGCATTAAAATTATCATTTTTATAAATTTCGGCTTGCATTCCTTTAGGTATTTTTATTGAAGATATCTTATCATTCAGATGTTTATTATCAGTATTGTAAAGATCTATCATTTCAGATGTATTTAGGCAGAAATGTTCACCTTGGAAATTATCATTAGTATAAAAACAAATGGGTGTTGACGTTTTTTTTTGAGGTTGTGTTGATGCTTCTATATCCGCCTCATATATAATATCTTGAGGTTTCACATTGCTAGAATATATTGATGTTATAATGAAAAATAATAATAACTTATTATTCATGCTGGCTCCATTATTTTATATTGATGAAATAGTGGTTATCCTTGCAGCTATGTAGTTAAAACAAAATACAAGGATGAATTTTAATAAAACTTGAGGGTCATGATAACAAACCAATAGTGAATCTGTTGGTGAGTAGATCGTTTTTTTATTAATTCATGATCCTATTCTTGATAGGGCCATTTAAGTGATGTTTTAGACTATATCCATTCCCGTGCCTTCCCGTTAATTATTTTATATGATTCTGGTAGTGTATTTCGGTGATATAAAACTTATTGGTTAATCAATTATTGATGAAAGAAATTTTTGGTTATGTATCGCCTGATTTTATTACTATAATAATTTAGCGATATCTAGGATGACCACCTAGATATTATCCAAGAGAAAACTGACGCTAAGTTGGCCATTCCCCTTTCAATACGATATGAGGCGCTGAATATATCCTTGCGTGACATGGTGGCTCGCTGCAGGGATTACGCAATAAACCAGTACTTGGTGCATTACTTCCGAGCGACATCCATGGCAGGACGTGGTGCTCAGGTCACTGGTAATACTTTGACGACAATTTTAGCAAAGCAAGGGATAAAGCCAATATCAGTTGGGGATCAGGAACACCTGCAACATTTCACAAGCCGCGCTCTCTTTTTGAACGGCTGTACAGCGCGCAAGGGATTAATACCCAGTTGCTGTGGGCCACAAATCACAGAAACAGACCGATCGTTACCATGATGACAGAGGCAAAGACGGGATCACTATTGCAGTCTGATGAACGTTGTTTTATGGGGATTTTGATAATGTTTTGATAAAACTTGCAACCTTTACAATAAACAACGGGAGCATCAAGCTCCCGTTCATATTTAGCTGACTGTCAATATCACATGTGTTTAATGATAGCGTTGCCAAACTCTGAGCATTTCAGCAGCTTAGCGCCTTCCATCAAACGTTCGAAGTCATAAGTCACTGTCTTGGCCTGAATCGCGCCTTCAGTGCCTTTAATGATTAAATCAGCGGCTTCAGTCCAGCCCATATGACGCAGCAGTAGACATACCAAAAGTCGGTAACCACATGATTCATAGATGGTTATCGGCTTTTTTTATTCGCTCAACACAATTAAAAGTGGCGCTTATAACCGATTGATTATTAAGTGAAGAAAGATAGTTTTGCAGAAGGACTTTTCAACCGCGATAGAACTCCCCACTGTATATGCAAACAGTCACAGGGCGAAGTGGAAACATGATAGTTGAACTGGTTTACCATAAGCGAAATGTGGAAGAGATACCGGGTGCTAATGGTCTGATCCTGGCTGAACTAACCAAGCGAATACATCGTGTATTCCCTAAGGCAGAAGTTAAGGTTAAGCCAATGCAGGCGAACGGTATCAATACCAATGCCAACAAAGGTGATAAAGCCATCCTTAACCGCCTGCTTGAAGAAATGTTTGATGAAGCCGATCAGTGGCTGGTTTCAGAACTTTGAATTTTTAGTCCGGGCAATTCAGCCCGGATTCGTTATATACATTCTGCCTATTCTGATCCCTCGATTTCACCCACCGGCTGATGTGATCTCCTCCCTGAAAACAGCGCCAGTCTAAATAGCTGTTCCAAATAGTAGATCACTCGAAAGGAATTCAGTCCGATTTAAGCGATCTGATCAATCGCTGAATATCCCAAACCACCAACCGGACTGAGTTATACCGATCATAGCATCGATACCCCGCGACGAAAGACGCCTGATACAGAAAACTATTCATCAAACACGCGACAAAGATCATGCCCGCAGACTGACCGCTATGTTGATGCTTCATCGTGGTGACAAAGTCAGCGACGTTGCAAAAACGCTTTGCTGCGTGCGTTCATCATTGGGGCGCTGGATTAACTGGTTCACGGTTTATGGTATTTGAGGTCTGAAATCATTGCCCTCAGGGCGCGGACGACGCTGGCCGTTTGAGCATATTTGCGCATTGTTGCGTCAGTTGATTAAACACTCGCCGGGAGATTTTGGTTATCAGCGATTTCGCTGGAGTACTGAACTGTTAGCACTAAAAATCAATGAGATAACAGGCTGTCATCTACATGCTTCAACGGTACGCCGCTGGCTTCCCTCTGCCGGGCTGGTCTGGCGGAGAGCGGCACCCACGCTGCGTATTCGCGACCCGCATAAAGAAGAGAAAATGGCCGCCATCGCAGAAGCGCTTGCAGGATGTACGCCGAAAATCCCGTATTTTACGAGGATGAGGTGAATATCCATCTCAACCAAAAATCGGTGCCGACTGGCAACGGCGGGCCAGCAAAAACGCGTTGTCACGCCGGGGCAAAATGAAAAATATTATCTGACCGGTGCGTGGCACGGGAAAAGTCAGCTACATCGGTTGTTGCAGTAAAAAATCGGGTTTATTTATCAGCCTGTTAAAGTATCTTAAAAGTACCTATAGGCGGGCAAAAACTATCACACTGATCGTAGATAACTACATTATCCATAAAAGCCGTGAAACGCTGAGATGGTTGAAGAAGCCAAAATTTATTGTTATTTATCAAACAGTCTACTCGCCGCGGGTCAACCACATAGAGCGATTATGGCAAGCATTACATGACACGATAACCAGAAATCACAGTTGTCGTTCGATGTGGCAATTACTGAACAAAGTGCGCCACTTTATGAAAATGGTAAGCCCATTCCCTGGTGGGAAACATGGTCAGGCAAAAGTGTAGCGGTATTAGGAACAGTTATTCAGGCATGCAAAATGCCGCTTTCACATATGAAAATTTCAATTATTTTTGGAGGGCTTACAATTAAGCTAATGTAACTATATAATGTAATTGAATTTATCTAAAAATAAGTCAAGGATCAGACGATATGGATGCATATGAGGAGTTTGAAGAACGCCACCCGTGGGCTACTGGATATGGTGATAGCGCGCAAAGAGAATCTAACCGGCTAAATAACATCATTGCAAATAAGCAGAATGAGCTTCTTCAGACAATGAACAACGTTGCCAATAAGTATATAAAATGGAGTTTAGCCAAAGATAAATTTATCTCCGAGGTAATAGCATATTCCTCTGATATTATAGCGAAGACTAATACTGGTGAGTTTTCATTACCTGAAGCTGTTTCTGCATTGGATAATGAAATTGCGTCATTAAAAGAACAAGATAGAATATTAACAAGCAACAGAATAAAACAAGCTATAATTTTAAAGAGAGAGGTTATAGAAGAATTCAATAAGAACAAAATAAAAGAAAATAAGAAAATAGTAATCGCTGCTATAGGTTTTGTATCTGGCGGTTTACAAACTGTGGCTGGCCTTGGACTAATTGAAACTGGTCCAGCTGGCGGGTTGATGCTAGCTCATGGTTTTAATAACACTATTGAGAATGGTTATTATCTTCTTTATCGTGAGGATTATGTCGGCCCGGTGAGATTTGTGTATCGTGGCCTAGCAAAACAACTTCTCAATATAGATGAATCTGGTGCAGACGTACTTTACTCCACTGTAGATATATCAGTTTCATTAAATAGCCTATTCGGATATAGACTTGAACCAGACCTACAGAGATTATTTAGATATATAGATGCAGACCTTATCACTGGTTTAACTAAGAAAGGGATAAGACTAATGACTGCTGGCGATATTTTTTTAGAGATAGTGGGCGATTACAATACTGCATACGGCCAATATCTATCATACAAGGGTTAAATAAATGGATTTTTTATATATTACCTTATCAACAGCAGTATTGTTTATTTTATATCCAATAATTAAAAAACTTGCCAATTCCAACGATAATTACAGTCAATTTGCAGCTATTGCTGTGGCGTCAATATCGCCATTATTCCACTTTTACGTTTCGAATTTCGATGTTATTCCTATTTTTAAAATAGATATAAGTAACAACGAATTCCTTCAGTACACATCTCTAGTTTTTGGTTATTTAAGTGCTGCACCATATATTATTGCAAGAAGAAAAATCGGCGTTTAATTAGTTACTGGGAAAGTTATCCACTACAAATCATAAATTTCCCAGTCCGCTATTTAGTAAACTCGTTCATCCCAAATACTATAGCCACTTGTCCCTGCAATATGATGGTTCCAGGTTATGCTTTTATAACGTAAAGAAATTGTTTCCTGAGGTTCTGAACCTGTATGAGTCACACTATGTGGATGAAATACAGCTAGATCTGAGATGGTTGCATCAGTAATAGAAATACTGTAGTACAGTTCTTGAGCCCCCGATTGGCTAGTACGATAACAATCAAAAGTCGCAGTTAATAATTCATTATCTGAGATGGCAACCGCAAGTAACGGTGACGATTTATCAATAGGTTTTTTATTGTGATAGGATGGTGGCTTGCATTTTGTTCCCTTGTCATTGAATGCGAAAGACTGTATATGAATATTTTATCTAGATGGCTTTCCTGTCCCTTATTACCTATCGAATCGACGCTTGAACAACCAGCAGAAATCAGCCCTTGTTTATTACCACTCAAGGTTAAATAAATTGAGTTAGCCATGTATATCCCTAATTTTATAGTTAATATCCTGTCTGAATATTAACTTTTTATATGGCAGGGTTACAAGTATTAAAGCTCTCACCGTATCTCCATGTAAATCCAGATATGCTTCCCGTTTATTTGTAGCGAATGTTGTAAGAGAGAATTAACTGGACTCTGTCGGTACTTGTGAAAGCACACCCATTTTAGTTTCGCACACTTTTTGAGACTTCCAGTTTTTCAGCCATCAACAGGTATTCTTCCGGTGTCTGGTTATTCAGGGATTCATGAGGCAGCTCGTTGTTGTATTCATTCAGCCAGCGCACTGTGATCTCCCGTGCCTCATTCAGTGTTTTGAACAGATAAAAATCCAGTGTCTGTCCGGTACGTCCGGTTAAACCTTTCGATAAACGCATTCTGCGTCGGCTTAATAAATTCCAGCATCACGCCATGGTCTTCAGCACACTGCGCCAGCATCAGTGATATCAGATCCGGGCCGTTATCCATCCGCATTTTCAGTGGATATCCGCGGTTTGCCACGATCCTGTTCAGCACACGTACGACCCTTAGTACCGGGATATTAAGGTCAATTTCTATGACCAGAGCCTCGCGGGTAAATTCTGGGCAAATGGCGGTGAGTTGGGTGTGAACAGTGATCAATCAGAAAAATCATCATCCCTGCTCCGCTGCAGGAATATACTTATAAATTGTCTTAGGTGACACTTCCAGAACCAACGCCACCTGATGCAACGTTGCCCCTTGAGCAAACATTCGTCTAGCACGCGCAATAACCTCATCGGTCATAATACGACGCCGCCCTCCTATCCGCCCTTCCGCTCTCGCAGCAGCCAGCCCGGCACAGGTACGCTCGACAATTAACTCTCTTTCCATTTCCGCCAGCGCACTCATAACATGAAAAAAGAAGCGCCCCATCGCCGTTCCTGTATCAATACTGTCCGTAAGGCTACGAAAGTGAATACCCCGACTCTTTAAATCTTCCACCAGTGTAATAAGGTGCCTGACACTGCGCCCAAGGCGATCCAGCTTCCAGACAACCAGACTGTCACCGGTAGATAGATGGCGCATGGCTTTTTTCAATCCCGGTCGGTCGGTGGATTTTCCGCTGATTTTATCCTCAAAAATCAGGTCGCATTTTGCACTAACTAAGGCATTACGTTGCAATTCGGTGTTTTGGTCATTTGTTGATACCCGGATATAGCCGATCAGCATGTTGATTTCCCCGAAAAAATAATCGGAGTGTGTCACAGCAAGGCTGGTGACTAAAGAAAGTGTTGCCGCCGGTGATCTCGCAAACCTTGGTTTGGGCGAAGTCATTGCCGCCGCTGCTGATGCCCTGAAGAAAAGCGCCAACCTTTCTGATGTTACTAATGCCTCAAAGTCCCTATCAAATATTGGTGGGTTTGCATCTAAAGGAGATCTTGGGACAATTAATTTAAATGCGCTGGGTGATAGGGCAACCTCTGCGGGTGTGTGGTACCAACCCACCGACATATTGGCAACCTCGGCGGCGAATTATCCGATTCAATCATCTGGAACACTGCTTGTCACGCAATCAGCTTATGGATGCCAGCAAGAGTATACAGCCTACTCTGGTCGTAAATTTGTTCGTGGATTATCTAGTGCATGGACTGGATCAGGGCCATGGGCATCATGGGTTGAGTTTTACGGGCCCAATAACAAACCAACCTCCAATGACATTGGTTCTCTTGCTAAAATCAGTAATCTCTCTGATGTTACAAATCCATCTTTGTCCCTGACAAATATTGGTGGTCTTGCCAAAATCAGTAATCTCTCGGATATTGCAAATCCATCTTTGGCGCTGTCAAATCTTAGTGGATTCCCTATTAAAGGGTCTTTGGGTACTTCAGATTTAAATGGTTTTGGTAATATTACGTCAAGCGTGGGTGTTTGGTATCAATCCGTCGATTCTCAAGCAACTCCTGGTAGGCACTACCCGGCAAATACAAGTGGAACACTGCTTGTCACGCAATCAGCTTATGGATGCCAGCAAGAGTATACGACGTACTCAGGACTGAAGTTTGTCCGTGGTCTGACCGCTGAGTGGAATGGGGCGGGCCCATGGTCAGAATGGAAACAAATCTCAGCACAACAGCCGAAAACAGTAACCACCAGAGATTATATTCGCATACCTGATGTTCCTGGTGGATTGATCATTCAATGGTTTGCTGGCCCATCCTCTACTGGTGAGAGCACCATGGGTCCACTCTCGTTCCCTATAGCATTCCCAACTGCTTGCGTGTTCTCCAGCGTGTCCACTCTGGGGAATGGTACGGGGTCATGCGACCAAATGTTTCAAGTGACATCAACCAACTTAAATTCTATTACCCTATTCTCACAAGTATTTGGTTCTGGGTCAGTTCCTGGAACAGCTAATCCACTTGTTTTTGCTATCGGATATTGAGGGAAATGCAATGGTATATTACAGCGCTAATTTAAATGGATTCATACCTGCAGCATGGAAAGATGATGGTACATATAACAAGAAAACCTGGCCAAGTGATGCTGTTTTACTTTCTGATGAGGAATCTAATGAATACTGGAAAACTACTCCACCAGATAGGAAGACCATAGGGTCATTAAATGGACGGCCAGTATGGGTTGATATACCACCGCCTTCACCTGAAGAATTGATATATCGCGCTGTCCAGAAAAAAAAGGCATTAAGGGAGGCGGCTGATTCTGAAATTGCCTGGCGGCAGGATGCTGTTGATATGGGAGATGCGACAGAAAAAGAAAAGGCTGACCTCACAGAGTGGAGAAAATATCGAGTTTTGCTGATGCGTGTTGACGTTTCAACTGCGCCAAATATCGAGTGGCCACTAAAGCCTGAGTGATTTTTTATAGGCCACGAACGATGCGGCCTATAAAGATTTAACGAAATTCTGGCGGCCACACCGGCACCACGTAGCCATTATTCACCGCTTCCGTCAGTAGCCAGCGGGATTTATCCAGCCCGGCAATCACTGGCAACTCAATCAGCGGCCAGCTCGCCAGCGTCGGCCACTGTTTGAACGCTAAACGAGTGGCGATTAGCTCGCTGCGCTGCTCTTCCGTCAGCGGTACGTCGTCAATAGAATAATCACTGACCATCATGGGATCGGTGGCTTGAATGAAAGCATCGCGATAGCGGCGAGCACGGGCGGCCAATTCATCATCGGTAGGGACATAAACGGGAATATCCTCCCAAACTGGCTGGCCTTGCTTTCCGGCTATTCTGGTTTTACCGGCTGGCGAAGCACAGGCAAAAAACGTCTGATAAGTCTCGTCCGTTATTTTAACGGCATCCTCCGGCCAACTTTGCGCAGCCTGATATTCCGTTTTTAACGATTCTGGATAAGCGGCATTATTCGCTGGGCTGTAGAAATAATTCATTTAAACCTCACTTAATAACCAATAACGCGCCACATAACTCTTTGCGCTGTAGGGATGTTTTCCCCGCTTTTCTTGCTCAGTGGGATCGCTGCCCATGTTCTTGCTAACATATCCGCAGCGAGCGTTTTTCCTATTATCGAAATATCGGTGATGCCGTGGAGTGTCACACTCATATTTAAAACTTTATTGGGGAACGCTATTGGGAAAAAAGCGTCAGCATAAAAAAACTGGTCATTTGATCTGGAAAAGGATGATTCTCCCCATTGTTCAATTAAACCATCGGGTCGCTTCATCCAGCCTGTTGAGGTCATTGAGCTGGTAAAACTCCACATATCCGGTATCTGATTAATCCCAGTGCCGACATCTCGCTTAGCCGCTTCTTTTAAACCAAGGTTTGCGAGAGTTTGTGCGACAGCTGCTTGCCCCGCTGCTTTTATCTCGGACAGGTTGTTGGCTGTTTTTAAAAAGCCACCATCAGTGATTATTTTTGAAATGGCTGTAGCGAGCTGATTAAACTTTGTGGTGTCAGGCGTCACCCCGCCAGCCGCCAGTACATTGATTAACTCTCGTTGTATGGTATTAAACCATTCGGCCGGCAGTATCGTGGGAGACACTCCGCCCGCCACATTACCGTCCGTAAACTCACCGTGACTGTCTGCTCGGGTATTCGGTATATCGCCAATTTTTTGCATAGAAAATCCTCGCTAATGAAAGCGCTAAGTTATTTTTATTCAATGAGTTAGTTTATATAGCCAAACCTGAGAATGGCGTGAGAAGGGTTAAGGGCATTAAGCCTGCACTCCAGCTGTTTATTACCCCACGTTCGCAGCGGATCGCCGCTGTAAGTCAGGCCGCATTGGGCTGTATTAACCGTGGTTTCCGGGGCAGTAATCAGCCAGGTAAACGGCCAGTCCTCGCCGTTAATAGCATCGCCGCACACTGACATGCCCGCACAGGCCTGCCGGTACTGGGTGATTTCAATGGTATAACCCAGCGCCTGAGCTACCCGGATAAAATAAGCCGCCGATTGGCCACCTGAACCGAACAATTTAGACACCACGGCGCGCTGGCGTTGGATAAGGCTGTCAATCTCACCAATAGCACATAAATCGGGCAGACCCAGCGTGGATTCCCATTCCGGCAGTAACGCTGTAGCAGTGGCAGGGAATGCTGCAATTAACAGATCCTGCGCCTCTTCATCACTGCGCTGATAGGCGGCAGCCAACGCTCTGAGCACCGCCGTTTGTGCTCCATCCGGTCGCCGTGGCCACGCCAGCCCCGTGGGCATGAGAGCCTGCAAAGCCTGCGTATATTCATTAACGGAGAATCGGCTCATGTGTAGGTTACCCTCCCCCTCACCGGCAGTTCGCCGATCGCCAGTTGGGTATTGGTCGAGGGAGACGTAAGGACAAACCCACTGGTACCCGGCACATCGCCAATTGCCAGCAGCAAGGATGACCAGTAAATTTTCCCGCCAGGCTCTCCTTCCTCGAAAAAGACCTCATCGATGGCCGCGTTGATAGCCTCAACCGTGGCACTGCCCGCCCCCGCTATCCCCGCAATAACAAAATCAATCGGCTTTTTTGTCGGTGCGCAGGCGTAAACCAGTGCAATAATCGGTTGCAGGGGATAGATAGCATCAGCCACGCGCAGCTGGTCGCCGGTCGCTTTTATGGCTCCCCATTGCTCCCGTTGCGATATGCCATCGGAGCCTTGCGGGAAACCCCCGTTATCATTCCCGTCGCACATAAAATAAATGCCCACGCTCCCCGCGCCCATTAAGCGCCGCGCCACCCAGCATCGGGTGACGCCTGGCACCGCCAGCGCCCATAATCGGTAGTCGTTATCATTACCGCCCTGAGGGGTATTCTGGTAGGCCAGCAACATGCGGGAACGAAAAGCATCTTCACTCTCAATGTCTGCCCCACCCGCTATTTTCACCGTCGCTATCGCCGCAGAAGGGATGCCCTCTACGGCAACGTCGAGTGTCAGCAGCGTCCCTGCATCCGCATTGCCTGCCACCCCGCCACCGGTAACATCATCCAATGGGCTGGACAAAATAGCCGTTACACTGCCGGTACCCGTTCCTGCCGGGGCTATCGTTACATCACTATCGAGGATGTATTGATAACCATCAGCCCGATTCAGCACCGCACCGGCAGCAATAGTCCGGCCTGCCGTTCCGGTGAATAAGACGGAAGGGCAAGTTGCGGGATTGGCTGGCTTTTGAAACACATCTTTCAGCGCGGCCCAGCCAGCCAGGTATTCGTCAGTGGCATGAAATGGCGTGGCCTGCAGGGCGATATAATCAAGATAACCGTAATGCAAATGAGCTAGACCGGCATCAGCATCACTGATCACGCCCAGGTTAGAGAAGCGCAGTAAACTGCCGGTGGTTTTTAACTCAGACTGGATATAGGACTTATTGCGCTGGCGTAATTCCGTTAATGTCGGTCGATTGAATGGCATGAATTATTGCTCCCATACCCATGAGAATTTAACCGCAGTCTGGGTTTTACCCGGCTGCTGGTAACGGATGATCAGATTTAAGCGGTTGGGATAGATGATTTGGGCGGCGACGTTGATGCTGCTGACAACCTGATCCGAAATCAGCCACGCCAGCGCTTCACGGGCGTAATCCTCTGCCTTGATGGCAACCTGGGTGGTCAGTTTCTGGCGGCGTAACAACCACAGGCGGGAGCCGATGGCCTGCTCGGTATCGGTATCTCCCCACCAACCGCGCCGATCGGCATCGTCCAGCACATCATCAGCGCGGGCCTGCCGGTCAGTAAACAGGCTGATAAGAATGGCGGTTTTCAGGTCATCGCCGTCAGCCAGCCCAAGCCCCGCGGATTGCGACCAGTCGCCGATGGATTCGTTAACATTCCAGAGGGTGGTAATATCTGTCATTTCACCCCCGATCCGGGCGGCTCACTGGTGATGGTGGCACTGCCCCCTTGCACATTTTTAACCGGATGCTTATGGCTGTTATAGGCCTCACGCAGCGTTTTCAGGGTGGCCGAATTGCTTTCGCAGTGATCAATAATATCGCCGGTGACTTTCAATATTGGCGTTTTCATCAGCACGCTGTCGGTCGCATTAATGGTGACTTCGGTAGCGTTATTGACCGTTACCGGCTGGTTGTTAGCCTCAATAATAATCCCCGCCTCTGTCAGCTTGATAAACTGCCCCCACTGAGAATAAATCACCGTTTCCCCCGCAACTAAGCCGGTATGGCGATAGGCTTGATGGTTAGAGGCAATGATCACAGCGCTCGAACGGTCACCGCCAAGAAAACCAATGACCACATCAGAACCAACGGGAAGTGCAGAAGAAAAACCGAACTCCGCCATGCGAGGCGTGTTGCCACGGACTTCCAGCGGGGTCTGGTATTGCACGGTTTGGGCGCTGCCGGCATCGCTGGAAGCCGTCACCCGCCCCACCCCAAGCATCATCTTGACTTGCCGGTATAATCGGGAAAGTTGCCCTGAATCATTCATCAGTGAGCTATCTCCATCAGGTTGCTATAGAACTGGTAAGGCTGAACGGTGAACGCGGCTGGCGGCATCAAGACCATCTGCGCCGTGGTACCGTAATCGTCTTTTAGATAGGTCACTTCGGCCAATAACCACAGTTCATCCTTTAAACCAAAAACTGGTACATCAATCGGGATCAGGGTGTTGGGTTCCCACAGTTTGCCGTCCTTGTCCCGCCAGCTATCCACGGTAACCAACAGTTCTTTTGAACGTCCGTAACGGCGGTTCATTTCCCAATCAATGCACCGCTGTGCCAGTTGAGCCGCCTTCATGGTACTTTCGACAATAATAATGCGATTGCGATAACGCATCCGGGCTGCCTCTGGGTCACGGCTTCTTGCCAGGGTCACCGAACCGTATCCCGCATCCTGAACCTGTTCCTGCAACTGGCTGACTGACATGGAAACGCCGATATAGTCAGAGAAGCGCTCATCTATACCGGAGTTAAAGGCGGCTTTTTCGATATTGGTCCCCTGCGCCACGCCGCTGGCGGCTTTACGGGTACCGACGCGGGTCAGGTATAAACTGCCGTCTGGCAGGTCGTAGTACAGCAACGCCGCCCAGCGGGTAATGCGGTCGATGACTTCCTGAGACGATTCACCCCAGTTCAGGGTAAATTGCGGCACAATGTCCAAATCGGTGACATCGGTCGCTACCGATACCCCATAGGGCGCGGCCAGTTTCTGGGCTATCTGCAATGCCGTGGATTGACTGATCACGTTATTGGGCCATTCAGCGGAGCAATCGACCAAATCCTGGCATTTGCTGCGACCGGTGGCTCGGACTTCATGACGCGTTTTGCTGATCATCGGTGCCCAGCGGTCGATATAGCCGGTCACCACCACATCCTGACCCAGCATCACCACACAGGGATCGCCCGGATTAACCCATTGCTGGTTATCACTTCCGGGATAAAGATCCATCAACGACAAATCGAAATCACTGGGCAGCCGCTCGATGCTGCGGGTCACCCGCACCTGATCCCAGCCTGAAATTAACTTGCCGCCGATTCTCAATGTCAGTTCGTCATTCATGAGCTTAACGCCTTAAATCGGGTGGGCATAAAGGCCGGATGGACGGGATTAGCCATACTGACTAGACCGTCGCTACGGGACGCATCCTGATACAGTCGGTTGGCAATATTCAATGCAGGCAGGGAGCGATTAAAACGCTGTATTTCCAGACGGGATAAGTTGGCCCCGGCCTGTTGTAGCAAGGTCACGATGGACTGGCGCATATCGTTCAGTGAGCGGTATTCATCATCATGACCCCTATCGGCAGCGGCCAGCGCGGCATGATCAACCACATCACACACGCGAGCCAGTAGCGCACTGGCCTCATCATAACTTTCAGGCTGAAACTGCGACGCGGCATAAACCATTGACCCGGCACAGAGTACGACCATCATGTGATTGGCTGCCTGGGCTATACGGGTATCACTGCTGTTGGCATAAAATACATCGTCATTATTCTCTGATGACAGAGTTTCCATTATCCGGATCAAATCCAGGGCACTCACGGCATCCGTCATAATGGCGCTGACCAATCGCTCAGCGGCAATGGCATAGTCCTCAACCGAGGCCGCGTTGATGAATGCAGCGCTGGCTTGTGTGATAGTGGCTCGGCCCGTTACCGTCAGCGCCAGACGCTGGGAGACCAGCCCGGAGAAATCGGCAGCATCCGGTTGCTGAACACGATTACCGGTTGCACCATTGGCACTACCCCCAACGCTACCGAAATTAAAGCGGCCATAACGGGTACTGCCAAAGGTTGAACGCAGCGTGTTCCCCAGATTGGTCGCTTCATTGACCGTGCTATTGACCATCTTCACCCAAAATTGGGCCGTGTTTTTCAGGGTTTTTATCGTTTGATTAACCGCACGAATTTCCCCTTTTACCGTGGCAATAAATCCAGTAGCGGTTTTGCTGGCCAGCCCGAACCATGATGTGCTGACAGAGGAAACCGCATCAGCCGAACTGGTGATGGCAAAAACGCGCAACCCCGTTTCAATGATGGTTAACGTGAATTCGAAAACCCGCCCACATTCAGCCCCTTCGTTAATCCTGAGACCGCTTTCCGTTATGCTGACGGTCATTTCGCCCAAAGTAGGATGCACCAGCGTGGCGGGTCCTGCTTCTTCACAGGCGGCAATCAGGGAGTCACGCTGGGTCATCACATCCGGCGCGTTATAAAGCTGGCTGCTTTGCACCAGAAACCCCCGGATGGTCATACGGCGGGTAGCCCGCCCCATATCTTCCGACCAGGCGGTGTCCCGGTAGGGGTATTCATGCATCGCCTGCCGACGCCCAAAAACGCCCTCGCCCGTGACCACCGCAAAAGGAACCCCGCGAAATGAGGCCGGATGCAGGTGATCCTGCCACGTCCAGCTATCACCACTGGTACCCAATAAACTCGATAATGCATTTCCAATTATGGACATGCTTGCCCCCAGAAAGCAGAAAACCTGCCGAAGCAGGTTGTATTTTTTCATTGCATCAATAGTCCATTGATGTCGATATTTTGGCCCCGCCCTTTCCCGATATCACCTGGCGGCCACCGGTCTTGCTATCAATCAAGGTCAGCTCTATCTCTGTTTTATTGCTCTCCATCGCCTGCGCAATAGCATTAGCGATATCCAGGCTACTGCTACTGGCCTTTGATGATGGCGATAAAATAGAAGGTGGGTTCCTGGCTATAATTCCGGTACCCGGATCTGGGCGAGAATTAAGGTTATCAGGTGCGCCAGTCGTATTGGGATCATTGATGGGCAATTGATAAGGGGGTAGTCCCGGCATAATCTTCCGAAGATAATGACGCGTTTCGGCAGGTGCTTTTTCTAAGCCCTGCTTTTTGACGTTATTCGGTCCCCAGTTATAAGACGCAACAGCCTTATTGACATCACCATCGAACATTTTAAGCAAATCAGAAAGATACTTGGCTGCGGCTTCGCTTGATTTATTGAAGTCCATACGATCTTCTGTGGTATTTAATCCGTAATCCCTGCCCGTTGGAGGCATAAACTGGAACGGCCCCTGAGCGCCTTTCGGTGACAGTAGGTTTTTACCCCGGTTAGATTCATTCAGGTAGACACGATCAAGCAGAGTCGTGGGAAGATTGTACTGCGACTCTAACTGTTTTAACCTCGCCTGCTGCTGATCTTCACTAGGAAGCATGTAAGACGTATTTGCGGGGGCGGCTAGCTTTTGTTTTTCTTGCTCATCTTTAGGGCCATAATGCCGCTCATACTTTTTACGATAACCATCGGTCATCATGCCGTAGTCCAACCCGACTTTATCCCATTCACTCAATGATTTATAAAATTCAGGGTCGTTATAGCCACGGCGTAACTGGTTAGCCTCATCGCCCCGATTAAACCCCAGTAAATGGGAAAGAGATATACTGTCTACACCATTGGATACCACATCGGTCGCCCCCTCAATCCCGTCTTTCACTGAACCATCGGATAATATCGCAGCATAGAATTTATTAGAGGCTCGCTGCTTTAACCCATCCCAAGCTGCGCTCACCTCAGATAACTGGCGATCCAGCTCGGTGAGTTGTGCATTGGTCTGAGGGTCAACCGTTAAACCGAATTTATCCGCCTTTGCCAACAGCTCTTTGTATTGAGAGCCTTCGCGCATTAACGAAAGAAGGTTTTCGTCTAGACCTAATGCATCAGCCAATGTCTTCTGCGTCTGCGGGGCAAGCTTAGGGAATATCTTTGCCACGTTTTCCAGCGTTTTGTACACATCTGCCGTGCCGTCTTTGAGTCGTTCAATTTTAACCCCGTTCTGAGCCAGCAATGCCTGTGTCGTATCATTACGCGCCCATAATGGGTCATTAAACGTCTTATATAATCCCTCTACAGATTGCCGGGCTGAATCACTATCGATCCCCAATATCTGCATCGCACCGCTGATCCGGCTAAAATTATCAACCGACATACCCGCATTTTTTGCCGCCGTATCCAGTTGATATGCATTACCGGCCGCCTCGCCCAGCCCTCTGGCTAAACCGTGGATAACATACCCACCGGCCGCGGCTATACCACCAAACTTTAACGCCTTACCACCTAATTCCCCGACCATTTTTAATGGCGGTACCAGATCACCAATAAACTGGACGCCTTCACGCGCGAACTGTCCCATTCCTTGCAGTTTATCGTTGATACTATCCAGACCTTCGACGGACTCTTGCCCTCCCAGTTTTAAGCCATCGCGGGTCTTATCCAACTGGGGAACCAGTTTCTTTACCGCCTCGTCAATACGGTGAATAGTCGCCGTTACCTGATCGTTGGCCACCAGTTCAAAATCAAAAGCGTTACCCATTTTGTTTATCTGCCCTTATTTTGTTGATCCGCTGAGCCTGCTCACACCACCATAACAACCTGTTGTAGGTCAGGGACCACGCATCGGCTGGCCCCCAACCGTAGTAATAGGTCACATCGGCCAGCGTTTCTAACCAACGTTCTCTGGCGGGGAGTAGGTTAAAAAACCCATCATGTAGACCTCGCAGGCTTTGTAGTCGGTGAAAGCCATCTTTTTAATGGCCTCACGCGGCACACTGGACACCAGAGAAATTAATAATCCCATCGCACTGAGTGCGCCAGACTTGGCCTGCTCGTCATAAAACTGCTGAACCTGAATCAGTACCGGCTCACCGAGTTCGATGGTTTCATAAGTAGTCTTGTTGGCTTCATAGCTAATAGGCTTAACCAGCGTAATTGTTTTACTGCGTTCTAATTCCGACATCTTAGTTCTCCGTGACCGAGCCGCCTTCCCAGCGAATATCCGCTGTCGCTTCCGTACTATCCACTTCCTGCGTGTTCACCGACCACATACCGCTGCCGATAATGGTCTTGCCGTTCGCCAGTTCGCAGATAATGCTGACGTTGGTCTGCTCGTTAAAATCACTGATTGAGGTGCCCCCGCTGTCGCGGATCTGGCAGGCAATAAACGGGGCGCTGAAGGTTTCTTTATAACCGTGTACCCCATCCATGCCGGTTAACGTCTCACGCTTGACCCGTGACGGGCTGTATTTAAACTGCCCCGCCACCATGATGGTCAGTCCGTCTACCGTGACAAAGGCGGTACCGGCCAGACGGTTTCTTGTATCACCCATAAAATCGATCCCTTATGCTGACGCCTGCAGGCGGAATTGGTTAAGAACAGCAAAAATACGTAACTGATTAATCAGGACGCCGGTCCACAGCACATCGACCCGATTGGGGTTGCTGGCGCTCTTTTCGACAATCAACCCTTTGGCAAAACCTTTCGCATCCTGCACATAGCCGTTAAATTCCAGCGCCTGATACTGGGCAATCAACTCGGCGCGGATCACGTTGGGCGTGATAATGGCTGATCCGGGGGCGAAACGGGTACCGTCAGCAGCGAGTTTCATGCGGGCAAATTTCGAGGTCACTTGAGTTCGCATATAGCGAGTAACAAACATCAGCAAAAACAGCGTTTCAATCTGCAAATAGCTGTCATCCTCTACGCCAAATCCGTTTTTCTGGTAGGTGGTAATGATATTCTCCACTTGCACCGTACCGTCATCGGCCACCGTGACCGTGGATATGCCGCTATGCAGCAGGTTATTACGCTCGGTCAGAGTAAAGCGGCTGGCCAGTGGCGGAGCCAGCACACCGGCGATACTCAGCGTTTGCAACGGACGCCCCGGATCGTTACGCAAACTTTGTGCAATCGCGCCGACATAAGCCGCTGACCAGATGTAACTTGGTGTTGGCGAGCCATTCACCCCCAATAGGGAGGCATGCTGATCGTTACGTAATTCCCCAGCTGCCGTCAGTTGGCCGTAAGTGCCCGATTGGGCGGCAAAGCTGTGACCATACAACTGTTCGGCGTAACTCCAACGACCGGTACTGTCCGATAAAAAGTCTTTGAGTTTATTCAGAGACGCCGTATCGGTGTACGGATTGATGATGAAATCAAAGGTGCGATCCTGCAAATTAGCCAGGGCATCATCCAGCTCCGGCGCACCGGCACCGCCCGACATCGGGGTGATCGTCAACGCCAGACTGTCCGGCGTATTTTCCCCACCGGCACTGCCCAGATAGTTCAGGCGCACATCAATCGTGTTGCCGTGAGCACCTTTATTTTTGGCGGTTAAGGTAATCACCCCCGCCTCCGCCGTCGCTATCACGGGTAAAGCCGTGGCCGCATTAATTGCTGCGGTCAGCGCCTTAGCAATGGTGGCAACGTCATCAGTGGCCACCACCGCAATCTGCACCCGAATACCGGCGATATACAGCGAGATCACCCCCATGGCCGATGCCGGGGTGGTGACCGTGATTTTTCCGGTTGCTGCCGCCATCGCCTCTGTATCACTCAAGGGTAAGATATAAATCTCACCGGCGGTGTCATTGGCCAGATACGCGGCCATTTGCCCCTGCAACATCGAACCCGCACCGCATAACCCGGCCACGGTGGCCACAGAAGAAACCAGTACCGGTACATTGGGTGGAAGTGTGGCCGTTGCCAGCATTTGCCCGATAATTAAGGTGCGCTGCATGGTGGTTGCCGAGTTTGCCTGAGAATTATCAAACTCGGCGAAGAAAAGCGGCGTCCGCAGGTTGTTCGGAATATGGCTAAAAGGAAGGGTCATTATGGTTTTTTCTCCACTTGGGTGGCTTCAGGCGCGGGTTTCACTTTCGGCTCTGGAACGCGCACCACGTCACCGTCATTCAGCCGGCGGCGCCAAAATGAATTGTCGGGAACCTCTGCACCGGTTTCGGGCAAAAAGGTGCCCTTCACCGGATCGCGTACTGATCGACCGGTTACGGGTTGTACAATCATGGAATTGACTCCTAAAGGTTGATAGCTACCAGCGGTTCTGGTGTGCCATCGGGCATGGCAATAGTGACGTCAATACCCGCCAGCGGCTCGGCATCGATAGGATAGAAATCTTCCGGGCCTTGGTAATATTCAATATCCAATTCCATCAGCAGTTGAGCCATATGCCCTTCGCCCGAGGAATCAATATCAATCGTGGAGCGTACTCGCGCGAATTGCTGAATTTTCCGCGTCAGTTCATAGCTATTAATCACCGCCCGCTCGACCTGATCGCGCAACCGCTCTAAGGCCAGCTCCGCTTTTACCGCGCCATCATCGGCGAGTTCACTGTCAAACGCTTGCAGGCGACCAGTGATACGAACGGTAGTGATGGTATTGAACTGCGGGGCGTTACGACCCAGTGACTGTTTTTCCTCAATCAAGGTTTGGATCAGCAGTACCGGATACATCTCTTCGGTGGTTGGCCAGTCACGCGGAGAATAAACACGGTGATCTGCGTCGGTATTCCCCTGTAGAGCCGCCACCACCAGTTCTCTTACCTGGGCGGTATTCATGTTTTTTTGACCTGATTAAGAATCAGTTTACTGCCGCCGTGACTATCGGGCTGAACGTCCGACACGGTGAACAGCGTATTGATGGTCACGCCACCGGCCACAGCAATAAATACCCGGTCACCCTGTTTAGGCGGTGAACGAAACTCACTGTCTCTTACGCCTAAAACCGGCTTAGTGGTATTGATGGTGCAGCCATCATCGAGCGGTTCAATATCTTGCGTATACGCCCGGTCAAAAATACCGCTGACGGTGTAAGGAGTACCGCGTGTGGGCCGGTATTCAACCGGATCGCCAAATACCGAATGCAGTGGCGCGAGAAGATGCTGATCCCAGTGGATGCCCATACGCTAGCCTTCCTGAGTGACGATAACGCCATTGTTAACCTGAATCATCGGCGCACCGGCTGCTTCGCGGGCAGCGGCTTGCTTTCTCAAGTTATCCAACGTAATGACAAAACCTGCATCAATCAGAGTGACTACATCGTCAAGATCATCGAGAACCAAGGTATTGCTTTCGAGATAGAGCTTGTCGTTATGCTTCACTGAACGCCCCTTAAGCACCACAACCGTCGTGCTGAGAGAGTTCGTGTCACCGGGGAATTCCTGATCTTCTCCATCAGGTGTTTCTAACTGAGTGTCAGTCCCTTCTAGCTGTTCCACAGGGATAGTTTTCTCTATCTCTACCCCTGACTCATCCGGGATATCTTTTTGCTTCGCCATCTCACACCACCTTTGCGCAGAGAGTGGCATTGACCCGGCTTGGAATCACCAGCGGGGAAGATTGCATCAGCAAGAAACGTTGAGCCGGATCTTCCTGAAGCCAGCTTTTCGGCGCATAGGCCATGGGACCATAGTTGAAGGCCGGATCGAGAATAGCGGCAAAGCTGCGCGTTCCCATCAAATCGGCACCGGACATAATGACCACGCCATCCGGCAGCATCGGTTTCTCAACCCCATCAACCGGGTCAATGTACCAATCGTTATAGAGCCACAAATCAAACTGACCCCAACGGCCTTTATACACCGCGCCTTTGCCCACGCGCGCACCGGCATCAATCTGATTGCCAAACGGGCTTAATGCCGGGAAGACGATGGCGTTGTCTTTGATGGTGGTATCCAGTCGGAACGCGCGCCATGACGAGGTGGTAAACACCAGGTCGGTCACGACTGCACCAGAGTCTTTCAGTACCTGAGTCTGCCACAACTCAATATCTTGCGAAGGCTTGTCGTTGGTTGCCCCTGCCGCAACCACCATCGGCCATTTGTCACTACCACTGAGGGCGACGGTTAACGCGGCAGAACGACCAAAATCAATCACCGTGGTGTCAAAACCTTCACCGGTGACGGTGATGGTACCGGACGCCAGCGCATTGGCGGCCATCCACTCCAGTCGGCGGTTGACCATATCGATCTGATCGGCCATTTCGAATTGCAGATTTAGCATTTCACGCTCGGCGGCGGTGTACTCGCCACCAATCCGCTCACCAATCTGGCGACGGATTGGCTTACGCAGATCAGGTGCGCGCTTATCTTTGATATAAGGCGGTTTGAAGGTATTGGTTTGCAGACGGCGACTTTCTACCAGCTTGCCCTGCACCAGCGGCGAAACAAATGGCGCCATTCGACGCTGGCCCACATCCACATCGATAGACACAAACTCTGTGTCAGAGGTCACAACATTGGGGAAAAATCGATCCAGTAAAAAGTTTTGTGAGGTTTTCAGGTTGGGGACAGTTTGCACCAGCACATTGGTATCAAAAATATTCATGAAATCTCTCTATAAAATAGCCCGACAGCCTGCGCTGCCGGACGGAATGAAGACGTGCAATGCCCTACCAAAGAAATGGCATCAGTCAATACAGACAAACAGAGTTAGGTATTAGAGGCGGTCAGGCTGTCACGGAGGAAAATAGAATACGGACGAAGAGCCACAGCAAGATCGGCCAGCGTCCAGCTGTCATCAAAAATAACCCGATGTTGATTAAACTCGCCCATCAGATAAACCCCAGCCTGAACTGCACCAGTCGTGGCATCGGCGTTATCAACCAAAATAGCGCAAGGTACTTGACTGCCATCCGTCGCCGTTTTAACCGATTGGATATAGGCTTTAGTCGTCGTGATTTGCCCCAAAACCGTACCGCGTAGCAGAACACCCGCAGAAAGGCTGACGGTATCAGTGACAAGTTGCAGAGGCCCACTGACCAGTTGATCCGGAACAAAAACCGCCTGAGTGACGCCGGGAGTAAAACTATTCTGTCCTATCTCATTCATGATTTTTTACCTACCGTTTGGTTATACAAACCCGTCATTTTACTGATCAGCGCCTGAGCCGAGCCGCTTGGGGCATCGGCAGCATCCTGACCCACTTGCACATTCCCCAACGCCTGCATCCGCTCATCCAGAGAACGCTTGCGAGGGGTTGAGGCTGCGGGTGCCACCGCTGCGGTCGAGGCAAGAACGCGAATTACCGCAGATGAACTCATGCCGGAATGAAGCGCCAATGAAGCGGCTAAATCCACGCGACCCGCTGCATGTTTGCTGCCAAAAATCCGTGCACAGCGCTTACGCTCAGCCCGACGCCCCTTTTTAACATTGCGGTCTTCGTCTTCATCATCGCCGTCATCGTCTTCCCCCTCATCCGCATCGGCGTCATCGCTGTCGTCTTCTGCATCAGGGTCTTTTTCATCCTGATCGTCATCATCACTTTCAGCGCAACGCCCCTTGGCTTTTTTGCCGTTTTTTTCCTCGTCTTCGTTATCGTCCTGATCCTCATCGTCTTCAGCGCGGCGGCCTTTAGCCTTCTCCGACTTTTCCTTATCCTCTTCATTTTCTTCAGATGCCTTGGCACCACGGCCAAACAGGTGAGAAAAACCTTTAATTTTCGCCATTACTCTTCTCCAACTTGGTTTAATAAATCGCGGAATGCGGTATCCGGTGAGGCCACTTCATCAGCCAGCCCCAGTTGCACCCCGTCAGCGGCCAATAGGCAGGCGGCCTGGGTATCCCGAATGGTTTTTTCTGCTATCCCGCGATTGCGGGCAACGGTACTCACAAATAAGCGCCCCATCTCATCAACATCAGACTGAATGGATTTCTGCGCCTCTTCGCTTAATGGGGTGTAAGGGTTAGATTCAGCCTTGCGATCGCCGTAGGTAATGATGGTGACCTGCAGGCCATCGGCTTTGATACGCTGCGACCAATCCACATGCATCACAATCACGCCCACCGACCCCACACCACCGGTTCGCGGTACCACGATCCGGTCGGCGGCACTCGCCAGCGCGTAAGCCGCCGAATAGGCATTCTCTGACAGAATGGCCCAGATAGGCTTTTGCCCACGAGAAGCATAGATTTCATCGACCAAATCAAAACAGCCCGCGACTTCACCGCCGGGCGAATCAATATCCAGACAAATACCCTTGACGGTTTTGTCCTCCAGCGCCCGGAGAAAACAGGCGCGGATGCCGTCATAGCCCGTCATGCCACTGTAGGGGCGCAAACTCCCCAGTTTCTGCACCAAGGTGCCCTGAATAGGAATGATGGCAATCCCCTCCACGACGTCATAGCCGGTATCCCGGCCTTTGCGGGTAAAAACTTCATCATCGTCGTCACCCCAGTCAGTACTGGACTGAATGCGGGTCAGGCCGAATCTGTCGGTCAGCGCGGCCATCACCACTTCCGCTTTGCGCGGATGTAGCGCCAGCGGGGTATTGAACAGCCGCTGAGCCAAGTGCGGTAAATTCACGGTGCCTCCGGTTTTTGTTGTTGGTCAGGTGCAAAGGTTTCGGCTTGCAGCCAGGTGGGGATAGGTAAATCGCGTTCGATATAGGCCTGACGTTCACGCTGGCGCTGATCCAGCAATTCTTCCCAGTCTTCGCCCACGTTTTCGGCCGCCTCCATTTCGAGGGTGGATAGCCCGGCTTCCATGCCCAGAATAGCCCCTTTCTTCTCGGCAACCGGATCGACCCAGCCACGACCCGGCCCCATCCATTGCGCACGGCAATACGCCGCTTTCGCCGCCAGAAAATCCGGCGCACCAGTGGGCAGCGGGACTTCGCCTAAATCATGTAACTCTTCGATAAAACACGACAACACCGGCTGGGCGATCCCCGCGGCAAAGTCATCTCGTCGTCGGGTCAGGGTTTTCCACGCCTCCAGCATGGCTGAACGGGCTGAACTGTAATTCACATCAGACCAGTCCTGCGTTAACTGCTGGGTGGAAATGCCCAGTGCCGCCGCTACATTGCGCAAAGCGGCGCTTTCAAACGCCGTGAAGTTACTGGTGGGTCTGGCCGCGTTAAGCGTGGTCATGGACTCCCCCGGTGCAAGAATGGGAATACGCGCGCCGGACTGCAGAGAAATTCGCTTCTCATCATGAAACTCTCGGCGCAGATCCTGATACTTGCTGACATCATCGTTATCCAGCGCATCACCGACTAACTGAGGGTCATAGGGTGAGGTGATATAGGCGGCAAACACGGAATTCAGAATGGAAGATTCCAGTTCAACCTGGTCGTACTTAATCAACATTTTCAGCCGCTGCACTATCGGGGTAAAAATACTGATGCCCCGATGTTGGGAAGCCCGCTCTGCGTCAAAATCATGAATAACAATCGGACGTCCCCACGGCGTTTCACGGGGAATACGCTCCCAGGTCATGGTTGCCGCACCACTCCACCAGTCACCCATATGAGCCTTGCGGATGTGGTAGGCCACCGGCACGCCATCTGCATCGATTTCCACGCCACCGCGAATAGTCGGCATATCAAAATTCTGCTGCGGATTACACAACCGGTCTGGGTCAACCACCTGCATCGCGGTTGCATATTGCGCCCGTCCGTGACCAAGACGATCGGGGCGATATTGCATGACGCACAGCGCATCGCCGTCCGTCAGTTTGTGGCGAAAGGCCAGTCGCAACATCTGGGAGACGGTTTTCTTGCGCTCCACATCGCTATAGCGCCCCGGATCATTTGCCCAAGTACGCCACCCCGATTCCACCGCGCGGCCATATTCATCTGCCCATTTGGCATCGAAGGCTTTATTGCCGGTAATCAACGCCAGAGTGCGATAATCCACTTTAGCCAGTGGACGAAAATCCGCCCCAACAGCGTTATCCAGAATGCGCGTAACACTGCCAGACGCCCAGCCATCGTTACGCACCATATCGCGAACGCGGGAAACCACCCGGTCACGATAAATATTAATTTCATTATCCGGCGACCATAGCGCCGGTTGCCAGTTAGCCATTGAATCGCTGAATGAATCAGCAGCGTCGTAAGGCACACCACCCGATCCGTTTAGCATGGATGCACGGGAGCGTGAGGGTGCCAGTGGGCGGCCATCCGGCCCCAATATCCTCACTTCATTTTTCATCAGTAACGAAACCTCAGCGCCCTGCGTGGACGCTTAACGATGCCTAACTGAGCCTGCAAAAGCTGAATAAGCCCCACAAGGCCACTGATATCTGTCTGTTGATAGGTCACTGACCGAGTGCCATCACCCTGTGCATAAGAAAACGACACCCCTTTAGCGCCGGATGACAACTCGATATAAGCCTGCTGCGCGCGGGTTAATGCTTCCTGTAATTGGGCGCGAGTCATCGCACCAGCCAACAGGCTGGTGTTTGCATCGAACATAGAAATCCTTATGCCAGCCGTCTGGCAATGCGTTTAGGTGAAGGAGGATCTGATTCTTTGATAATGGCTCCGGGCAGGCGCAGACTGTTTTTTTCTTCGACCTCAACTGGCGGTGGTAACAACCGCTCGGGGTGAGTCAGAATTTTGTCTGCGGTTTGATTGAGTTTGAAACCCAAATGCAGCAAACCACATAAAGCCGCGTAGCTGTAGACCCGGCAATCCAGCGCCTCATTAGCCCGACCCGGTAGTTGCTCCCAGACCCGATAACGTTGCCCACCTGAAATTTTGACTACCGAACGCTCCGCCAGTAATTGGCTGAAATAATGCAGATCCCGATCGGCTGGAAAGTGCATGCAGCCCGCCGATTCGCTACCCGGTGCAGGGAGATCAATATGCAGACGAGAACGAATGGCATCTTTAGCCGCATTAACGCCTAAAATAATCGGCCTGAACTGGGATTTTGAACGGGACGAAGGCTTTTTAGTCGGCCAGACCGGAGAGCGTTTCCCCCCACGCGCGGATTCCCCTTTTATCGCCCAAATACGCCGACCAAGCCGCTCTTTGGCAAACTCGTACACCTTCTGGGTATGGTGACCACCGGAATCCATGCAAGCGGCCATAATGGTAAAACCTCTGCCATCAGCTCGCCGCCAAATTTGTTTCAGATAGGCGTCCAGCCGCAACCAAGGCTCGTCAGTTTGCAAATCCCCCTCAATGACATCAAAAGCAACTGACCAGCTTTCTTCATTTTTGCCCCACCCCGTCACCTCAATTTCAAAGCGGTCATCTTGCGTATCAATACCGGCGGTTAATACCGCCACACCATCCGGCACTTCTGCGGCGAAGAGTTCACAGCGTTCAATCAGTTTCTTTTCGCTCAGGGCTTTCTCGCCGCGATCTTCATAAGGTTCACCCAAGACCAGGTTGATAAAGGTCTGGCGCATTAAAGCGTCATCTTTTACCCGCAACCATTCAGCCACCAGATATTTCCATGCCGCATTAGGGAACAGGCTGTATCCCGCCCAGATATGAAAACCGGCATGACCGCTAAATGGCCGGGTCGCCAGCCACCTTCCGCCTTTCACCATCCCGGCTTTATCATTGTGATGGATCACGCAACCGTTATGGCGGCAAACATAATAGGCGGTATCCGGCAGCCCGTTACCCTCGGTATCTTTATCCCATTTGATGCCGTAAGGCGTATCTGGTCCACCCCATTCCAGCGTTTGATATTCGCCGCACTGCGGACAAGGAACGTAATACTTCCGCTGGTCGCTCTCATCGTAGGCTTTTTCAATTCGGCTGATCCCTTTAACCGTGGGCGTCGAACCCAGCACTATTTTGCGGTTCCAGAAGGTTTCAGAACGTTTGGTACCCAGCGCTATTTGGTCGCCATCCACCCCAGCACCGGAAACAGGGTAGCCATCCACCTCATCGAACAAAATGATGCGACAGGTAATACGCCGGAAACCGCCAGGGCTATTAGCGCCTACCAGGGTCAGATTCGAACCGTTGAGAAATTGTTTTTTCAGGATAGTTTGATTGCTGCTTTTGGCTTTCAGATCGCCCGAGATCGCTTTTAAGGCCGGAGTATCGCGCAGCATCGGGGTAATTTCGGTTTTACTGTAATCCTCAGCATCTTCGACCCGAGGCTGAACCACCAGAATTGGCGAGGGGTCATGTGCCAGATAATAGCCAATCACATGGTCGAGAATTTTGGTGTAGCCGACGCGGGCTGATTTCATCACCGAAACCTGTGTAACACGGGGATCGGTAATCGCATCCATCATGCCATCCTGATAGGCAAAGGAACGAAAGCGGCCAGTTTGCGCGCTGGTCTCTTTGGACAATACCGCGTACTTGTTGGCCCACTCGCTCAATGACAACGGCTCGGGCGGTTTGATATTGCTTCTTCGTTGATACAGCTCTTTGGTGAAATTATCCCAGGCCGATAAATTAGCTGTCCCCTCGGGTGTTATCGGTATCAAGGCTTAATTCCTCCATTGCCTCATAAACCACTTCTTGCAGTGCTGTCACAAACCCCGCGTCGTCGGTGGTTGAGGCCAGAACCCTCAAGCGGGGACCCTGTTCTGGAGCGATAGCAATCAACCGGGTTCGCATACGGGAATACTCTTGCCCTACCGCCTCGGTCATTTCTTTATAGGGGAGTACCTGCCCGGATTTGATCTCGTACTCAAGCCTGGTAAGCAGCGCCAGAAAGTTTTCTTTCATTTCGCGGGCTTCATCGATGGTCATATCGACGCCGTTCTCGGCAATCATCTTCTCGACAATTTTGGCTGGTGACTCCGCCGGATCGCCGTCGGATTTGTTACCCAGTCTGTTACCCTTGCGGTTGTTACCCGGTTTGTTACCTTGCATGTTACCTGCGGCTTTTTTCTCTGGTCGGGTAACAGTTTTGCGAAAGCGCTCAATGTTAGCGTTTGAAGCCTCAACATCGATGTCATCACCGGCCAGAACCAGCCACCCGCGCGCCTTCCACGTCGTTACCGTTTTGCGGCTGACATCGTGAAGTTTGGCAAAATCTGACTGATTCATCTGTTACCTCGTTGTTACCTGTTACCCAAATTTCAAAAGTTCATAGCTAGACGCAGAACGCGGCGCGCAATGCCCGTACATTAGAAAAGTCGCAGGAAGGACCCAAAAAATTCCGAGCGGGAATAATTATCATTTGGCAGTAGCTAGCGCATTCTGAATGGCTTTGCTCAACTCACCCGGCATCAATGCCGCTGCCATAGCGCTGGCGCGGTCCATATATCCCAGCGTCGGTTTAACTGCCAAAGCATCACCAAACTGAATTAGTAGCTTAGGCGCTCTCTGCTTCTGCCTGGCTCTATGCACCCCGTTAGGAGAGCGCTTCTGACGCTTCTTAGCCTTTTTGCTCTTCTTGCCTTTCTTACGCTGAAAGAAACCACTAACGCCATTCACCTCCCCCACAAAGACATTTCTTTAGCCTTGAGCTGCTGCGTTTTATTGCGGGCTAAGTTCCCAAACTTATTCAACTTAATGTTCTTGGGGTTAAGCAGCGCCTGACCATTGAGCTTGTGCTGACCGCCGAACTCGAACGGTTCGAGATAACTGGCAGCAATATCACGCACAAACACTCTGGCCTGCAATCGGTCTTTGCGGGCACCAAACGAGCCAACAGAATTAACGGTGAAAGGGGTCGGATTATCCAGATTGCGCTGCATACCCACTTTCTGAGCGGCGGCAATCTGGCGAGCAACACTGGTTAGGGCCTGAGCAGCAGCAAAAGGGATCTGCTTTTTAATCTGCTGGAGCTGATTAGATAAATCCTTAAGAGTTGCCATGCTCTATCCCTAAATAGAAAAGCCACCGGCTTATAGGCCAGTGGCTTAGATATGTAAAAATGTGCTAAAGCTTAACCCCGATGTACTAAAGCAAATGATGATTTCTTTCAAAATCTTTGACTATTATATTCATAATTTTCTTTCAATACCCCAAGAGTATCTCTGCAATCAGCGAGATTTCCCCATACTAGAAAGTATGGCATCAAGACCATTAGATAAATTCGTTTGTTTTTGAACATCACTACCAAGAATATGTTCAATAGAATCTAAATAATACCTTACCCCATTAACATCCTTCCAATATAGTAGCCAATCTCCAGAGATTGAATTTTCTTTGGCAAAACTCCTTTTCGCGATTGCATCAATAGACTGTCGCATTTCATTTTCAAATTGCTCCATATCTGTATCCGCTGCGCATGCAGAACACTGTGCAGCTAACTCTCTAATTTCACGCGATTTAAGCACTCTACCCCTTGATAACAGATATTGTCGCAAAGCCTCTCTGGCTCCTCTTGCAATAAGATCCTTTTCATTTTGTTTTTTTCTCGGGTTTTTCAGATTTCAACCTCAAGAAATTATACATTCCTGTCATATTGTCTTCTGCCACATGAATGTGCCAAATATTTGAAAGTTTGCCTTTCAACTCCCTCTCATCCATGTGCATTAAACGTGTTGAAGGAGCTACAGGCTTGTCTTCCAAATACCGCATTGCCTGCATAACATTACGAGCAAAAAAACCAGGGCCAGATTGAATATCTTTGTCTATTTTAGAGTTTAAGTGCGACGAAATCCTATCCTTAAAATCTTCATCAAACATCAGTTAAGCTCCCCACCATTAATAAGCTTTACCACTACACTTTATTTTTCTTCAACGCTATAGTTTAAATAAAATCGGACAAACGATTGGCGTGAATTTGCATTTGTGGGCTATCTTTCACATGCCCATCTAAGCGAGATCAAGTATCCGTCGAGTTTACCTTTAATTGTAATTGGAAAGTTTTAATATTCCCAAAAACAGACGTTCCTTGGTCATTGAAGCGAGTAATACTAAGTAACAGGTTATCACCGTTAATTTTTTATCTTTAACAGTCACAATTCCTATACCAGAATCCTGCTGGTTACTTTTGGGATTTACGTGATACAGTCCATCTTTCATTAAATACACCTTTAAGGTTATTATTTATTTAAAAACCTCATGAGAGTAGACTGGATTTTGCTCTAACTTCCGAATAAATAATTAATTTTAGTGATTATTGACACACATCACGTATATAAACTTGAAGTCCAGCTATCTGGCTGGTTGCGATGCCGATCCGCTCTCTGAGACTGAGATAATTGCGTTCAAATTCTGCATCATATCGGGGGCTGGCATCATCAGGGCTGCTGGGGGTAGTTGCGGCTTCGGGCAATCGCTTACAGCTGGCGTTGAGCTGCAACCGCTTAGTGCCAGTAGCGAGGTCAGCGCGAAGGCGATCGTTCTCAGTTTTAGCATCGGCTAATTCCTTAACGTATTTAGTATCAAGAGCAGCAACTTGCTGTTGTTGCTTTTTCATTGCTTGAACACTAGCTAGCGCCACGTCACGTTCTGCTGTGACAGACTTAATAACCACTTCTCTTTTTTCGACCAGATTTGAGAGGCGGTAACTGTTGAACACCAGTACCGACACCAAGCCCACCAGCACAACCACACCGGCAAAGCGCCAGTGACTGAATAGCCACGTCATAGCAGCACACGCTTAGCCATTTCAAACCGTGCCTTGCGGTCATCAATACCGTTATAACCGCCGTTGATCAGCAACGTCACGCGCTGAATATCACTAGCATATTGGCCACAATTGCGGGACTGCCAGAACCAGGCAGCAGAACGCGCGGAATGCATATCAAGCTGCAGCTGATCGGGATTGCCGACCAAATCCAGCTTGAGCGCAGTACCACACAGGCGGTAATTATCTAATCCGGTAACCTGAATCAGCCCGCGACCGCGATATTTCCAACCATCTGCCGGGCCTTTATTCCCCATCCGGCCGGAATACACCAGATTGGCAATGGCCTGCTGACGGTTAAGCGGTACCGACGTTTCACCGCGCTGACGGCCTAATGCCGAAGTCTGACCGGCAGATAACCGCTTGCCGAACGTAGCAATCAAACCGTTAACGCTGTAGTTGAACGACTCCACCAGCAGCGTGAAACTGGCTGACTCATGCCCCACTTGCGCAATAAACATGGCTTGCTGTTCTGGAGTGGTGATGCCGAATTCTGTCATTGCCTCGGTAACAGGCTGAATCCAACTCGCAGCAAGTTCGGCGCTGATATTAGCCGCCATTCTGAATTGATAAGGGGTCATGGTTTATACCTGAGGTTTAGTATCGTTACCGCCGCCAATGCGGTTGCCAACAAAACGGAGCGCCAAAGCGCGAATTTGCTCAACACCGATAAAGCCAATTAGCCCACCAACGGCTAGTGTGAGTTGCTGCGGTAAATCGAAGTATTCCAGCGCACTCACCGCTGTAAGGGTTAATGCGCCGCAGGTCAGCCCCTCCAAAAAGGTTTTCTTCCATCCACCGCCGGTATAGGCCACCCGTAATGCCGCCATCACCACCGACAACAGGACACCACCGAGCGGAACATCACCTCGCCACCAGGCATTAAACAGTTCTATCCAGTCTGCCCATGTGTGCAACTCGTTATGCATTCTCATACCACCTCCCCAATGGGGAATATTATTCCCGGCATTGTCGGGTGTTGTTTTGAGGAATTTAGCCCACTAGCGCAGCCACTCGGTTTCAAAGTGTGTGTGTGGAGTTGATTGGGTGGCTGGTGGGCTAAAACGAAAAAGGCCGCTAAAAGCGACCTGTACTTACAATACCGATAACCAGACTACTTACAGCTGACGGAATGCTTCCAAAGCTAGCTTGTGATCATAAGGGTAAATAGTTTTTGCCCCCTCAAAATCATGCCCTGCTGCAAACGGTAAGCCATTATTTCTTGCTTCTTTATCTACATCTTTTCTATATGTTTTTTCAATAAGTGAAGGTTTAAATTCAGAGTTACCGCTAGATTCCCCCTTATTATTTAAATAATGAATTACAGGAACACTATCGAAGCTGACATTTTTAATACTTTTCATGCTTGAAGCTACATCAGAAATCCCAACCTTTGGGGTAAGGTTCTCAGACTTCATAGAAGATTGATTTTGCAATGCAAGATGATTAACCGTACTAACTAATTTCATAATCTATGACTCCATCTTGTGTAATTAAGAAGGAATTTTATATCCGAAGCCACTCGGGAAAACTTTCATATTTAATTTATTAGCCGTAAAAATAAGAAAAATTTAGCAAAGATAGAGGGAATCGAAGCTAAACAACGAATTTTGTTATTTCCTTTATTGTCTGCTCGAACCGCTCTTCTTCCAGCTCCACACCAATCCCCTTCCTACCCAACTTAACCGCGGCCTTTAATGTCGCTCCTGACCCCAGAAAGAAATCGGCCACGACGTCACCGGGGCGGCTACTGGAACGGATAATATGCTCCATCAGTTCAGCCGGTTTCTCACACGGATGTTTGCCTGGGTAAAACGGGACTGAGGGGTATGTCCAAACATCGGTATAGGGAACATCAACCGATACGCTGAACGGGCGGCGTAAGTGTTCATATTCTGCTTTGAGTTCTGAATACTGCCGATCTAGCGTCTTATATGTCTTAACCAACTCATGGTGCGGCTTCGCCAAACACCCTTTCTGGTACTTTTCCGATGCAACCCGATCAAACAAGTGTTGGAGTAGCGCGTATTGTTCAGCACTAGGCAGCTGCCACTGACTCTCGCTAAACCAATGGCTGGACATTTGTTTGCCGGTAGCTGCATTGATTTCTTTTGCCGAAACGCCCAATGAATCCCTGGCCGATCGAAAGTAATCAATTAGTGGACGAAAAACCGTGCGTTTCAGTTCAGTGCATTTATGCCCATAGTTTTTGCTGGTAGGCTTAAACGGCCCGGCGTAGTGCTCGGCGAAGATAATTCGTTCAGTAGCAGGGAAGTACGCCCGTAAACTCTCTTTACGCTGACGTTTCCACGGGCCGGATGGTTTAGCCCAGATAATATGGTTCAGTAGCTTAAAGCGACCACGAACTAACAACTCGGTATCTGCCGCTAACCGTGATCCGCAAAACATGTACAAACTGCCCGATGGCTTTAACACTCGCCAGAACTCAGCCAGCAACTCATCCAGCCAGGCCAAATAAGCCGATTCACTTTCCCACTGGTTATCCCATTTGCAGGATTTAACCCGGTAATACGGTGGGTCAGTGGCTATCAGGTCAATGCTTTCTGCGGGTAAGGTTTTGATGTATTGGAGGGAATCAGCGTTAACAATTTTAATACTGTTTAAATTAACAGTGTTTTTCATAGATCGTTCTACCGTTTTTTGGTAGGCTCAGATCCGCTTTGTGCACACAAGCGTTGGGCCTTGGTTCGCCTGTGAGATTCCAAACAGGCGAATGGTAGAGGCCGTGTTATCAGCACACCTCTACCGCCCATTCCACAAACAATTAAGCCCTGGCAATTAATACTCGATTGTCGGGGCTTCTCATTTTTTTGGGATTCAAAAAACACAAAACCCCGCCGAAGCGAGGTTTATTTGACTAGATAAGCGCTACTGACTGCGTAACAACTCTTATCACAGTACAATCATTTTTGCGTACGCGTTAGTAATTTACTCGCTTTTTAACCAGTAGATTTGACTAATGTTTTATTAAAGCGTTAAACAATCATCTGAATGCTCCACACTACATCTAGCCGAACAAAAAACAACCTCCCATCTTTGTGATTTTATTATGAATATTCATCCTTGAATTCGAATATTTCACCTCCATATATGTAAAGCTGGCTTACCCACAGCAACAGACGGTTAATGTGGCTTCCTTCATATCCCATTCAGGAAAGGATAAAGGATATGAAAAAGCCGCTAAAAAATTCTGGCTCACTCAACAGAAAACATGCAAGACCACCTAATAATGATAAGAAAAAAACAAAGAACACAATAGATGAACCAAAGTGGCACGGTTTCAAGAAAGCTGGCGACTTGTTGAGATTTATATATTGGGTTCTTCGTTTGTATCGACTCATTTTTGGTAATAGTTGGTGGTGATATGGCATCCATCACCAGCCTGCATGTAGGGAGGTATTTAGCGGACAAAAATAAAACTCAACACACTATAACCATCTGTTTTATTTCTATATTAGGAGTAAAAAAATGAAACTAGCAACTAAGAAAAAACATTACTCACTCTCTCATTAATCGCTGTGAAATTGGAGGAAACGCCACATCCTCCCAATTAGGCTTATTTGGCGGAAGCAGCTGCCAAATGAGTTAGGGTAGTACTTTAGGTCAGGAACTTATGAACAACTCACTACTGATAACCAAAAGAGACGGAACCAAGGAGCGCATCAATCTCGATAAAATTCATCGAGTTATTGAATGGGCCGTCAAAGGTTTACAAAATGTCTCTGTATTTAGATCTCTTGGTTACCAGCAGCGAGTCAAAACAACCTCTTTTGAGAGTTATGCTCATAAACTAGTTGATTCAAAATCGCTAAATTTAGGCAAACAATCCACAACTGTTCAGCCTGAAGGTCTTGTCCTATTAACACAACTGCTTAGAGTGTTGTGTAAACTGGCTCGCTCCCCTCCACATAAGTTTTAACATCCTTCATAATTATAAAATTTAAAAGTAAGCATTAAACACACATAGTATCCCTGATATAAATCCAGTCGCAGTCTGCATCTCTTTCCTAATAGTCCCATCCGAACATTTACGCCGTTTGGCTATCGCCCTGAGCGATATGCCAAAGACATAGTGCAGCACCACTAAGTCATATTCTTCCGGTTTGTACTTCTTCAGCCGTGCCACGCAGCCATCAATCATGATCCCATCATCATCACTGCACTGAGGACGTGACTTATTGGTGTTAGGCAAAAGGCTTTTAAACCCGGCAGCGATGGGTTGCCAATCTACCCCGCTATTTTCGCTAGCAGCCCATGCACCCCATAATTCCAAGGTGTACTGCATATCTCTCACGCCTTTCTCCTGGCTACTGCAAGCGGTCCGCGCACCGTTTACTGAATTCATAAGTGACTACTCCACAAATAACGGCCATCAGGCCAAAGCACCGATCGCAATCGAATGGTCTAAAAATTTAAATAACAGAACTATCTGGCTACCGTGCTGCCGTTCCCATGCGCGCTGATCTCGATGTAATCCATCGTGGCACTGGCGACACAGCGGAATAGTAAATAAGTCGTGGGACTTGGTGGCCATGCCGCCCTGCCCGTGGCCGATGATGTGGTGAGGATCGTCTGCTTGATGCCCACAACCGCAACAGGGCTGAGATTTCACCCACTGTAGATACTTGCGATTTTCCCAGCGTTGTCGTTTTGGCCGCAGCATAAAACTGGCTGGTGGCTCTGGATCGACTTTTAACGCCAGTACTGGCTTAACTTTGGCCTCAATGATTTCTGCCGGTGCAGGTGACCACGTAATATCACTTTCTTTAGTACCGCCGGTTTCTATTTTTGCGGCTGGCATCTTCAGAGAGACGCGAGCAATGGCATCCGGCAGCAGGTCGTAAACTTCGGCCAACACCGACCACCAGCAGAACTCGGGCAAAGTAAGCTGATGCTCGCTCGGCATACTTAAGGCGCGGTTAGCACTATCAACCACCCACGCCTGCAAATTTGCAGCGGCAATGGTATCCAGTTGCTTTAGTGTCTTTTCCCGAACCTTGTGATCGCAGTGCCAACACAAACAAATGGCGCTGCCGTCATACTCCAACAGGGTCAGGTTCTTATCGTGGTAGCCTTTCTTATCCTGCCATTGGCATTCGCCTTTCCTCTCCACCCACTCTTTAAGTGCACTTCGCCCACCAACGGCACTAATTACACGTTCATGCCTGAAAAAGGCAGCAAGGCGCGGATCATTGGCTAACTGCTGGTTTTCCACTGGTAGTAGCCCGGCGGGCAGGCTTTTGAATTCATCAGGCTCGGTGGCCACCAGCAAACGCCCGGACATATAAGGCAACAGCGCAGGGCCGGGCTTGAATATCACGACGCCCAATTCACGCTGGATGAATGGCGTTAACAGTGCCCTCATGCCGCTTCTCCTGCCGCCAGATGTTCAGCCCACAAGCCGCCGATCCACTTAACCCCCTTAGGGGTGAAACGTGCCTGGGTAAAGGCGTGATTGCTGACGGTGCTGGTGCCGGTCTTCACTTCAAAGCGACCAAGGTCAATATGGTGTTGGTAGGGGATCAGCCCGTTGGTCAGTCGGTACATGATTTTATGTTCGATCAGGAATAACCGGAAGTCGGTTTCTTTTGCCTGTAACAGCTTGCACACCTGACGGAATACCATTGAGCCGGTCGCATTGACATAGCGATCGACAAATTCTGCTTTCGGGGCAGCAATGGCGAGTTCGGAAACCAGTTTTTGTTTTTCTTCTGCCAGATCGGCAGCAAGGCGTAATGCCTCTGGCAAGGTTTGGGGGATTTGGTTCTGTTCCAGCGCCTGCCAGCGGTCAACTACAGCAGCGGTGAACTCAGGAGAGAGGCGGGCAACTAACACAAGTGAGTCACGTTTATTGAAACGGTACTCATAATAGCTATTGCCGTTATGCTCAAACTCGAACTGCGCCAACGGCGCGGTTAAAATACCCGCAGAAAATAAACGTTCAGCAGACCGTTTTACATCACCGTGTTTGCTCTTTACCAGTACAGCAATTTCCCGGCTGCTCATCGTTACTGCAGGATGAAATAGTGTCATGCTGCCACCTCTTTATGTTCAATATTCTGAGGTATGGCTTCCGGTACCGGAATAATTTCAGGAATATTTTGTTGCTGGCTTTGTGGTACCAGGCGGGCAGCTTCTCTGCTGATCTGGGCTAAGAATGCCTCGCCGGTTGCCAGCAGCTGTTCCAATGGAATGTAACTTATCGCTGGTCCCGCCCACGTTTTATCGAATACGGCAACCGCACCCGCGAAGAATGCACCGCTAGGCACCTGTTTTTCATCGGCGGGTTTGAACCACAGAGGCAAATCAAAACCTACTCGCCCATGAATGAATGCAACATGATCAGCATGCTCTGGCCACCAGCTCTCAGAGGTAGCCGCTTTAATCAGGAACACATACCGCCCACCTATTTCTCTCATGGCCACGGTGTGATTCATGATGTGAGACATGCCGGTAATGTATTCGCCTTCGTGTTGCTTAGCGCGGGAATACGGCGGGTTGCCAAATGCAGCACCGTTAAGCTCTTTCAGCCGTTCTGCCCAATTCTGAGCCAGCGCGTTATCTTCCGCCGTGTAGTAATCAGGACACTTGCTGTTATCGCCGTCGCTGAATAAATCGAGAACCAATGGGCCAAACATCTGATTGATACCCCAGAACAATGCATCGGGGGTGCGCCACTGATCACCAACCTTTTTTAAAAAATGACTTTCACCCGATTTAAGTGCTTCCAGATCCTGAACATACTGGGTTTGAGTAAAATCAATCATGACGCCAGCTCCTTCAATTCGTTTTCACTCGCCGTGGTTTGCGCTTCTGCCCAGATGTTTTTCCATGCTGATCGAGCCATGACTTCGTTCATCCGACCAAGCCCTGCACGTTTTGCAGTCGTTATCGCCAGTTCTTCAACGGTGTTCTGAGGCTTACAACGCTGTGAAACCAAGCGGCCAAATGCCTCGTCTCGGCCAGCAGAGTCGATACGCGCCACTTTTGGCAAATCGTTAGCCCGCTCTTCTTTAACAGCGATGTAACATTTTTCGGTAATCAGGTAGTCAAAATTCTTGCGACGCCACGTTGTTCCAGCTGCTGCATTTGGCCGGTCTTCCAGCATCCAACGGCAATGTTTAGAGATATAGCGCAGGTAAGCCGCCCAGCGTTCCTGATTGAAATCGAATTTCTTCCAGAGTTTGCGTAGCTTGGTTTGCCGGTCAGCGGTCATGTCCACGACGTTAGGCATTTCAGGGAGAATGCTGTGATACGCCTCTAGGACTTTTGGGTAATCAATTTTTAATTTATCAACCTGCTGCGGGTCGGCGGCCATCGGCGGCTGGCCAACAGTCTTTTTATCTGACGGATCTTGTTTTGAATTTACTAACGGATCGCCCCCAGATTCTGGCGGGTCAAAACGGCTATTTTTGCCAGATTCTGACCCGTCGAATTTTGATGCGTCAGATTTTGACCCATCAGATTTTGAGGTGTCATATTCTGACGCGTGAGCCGCAGCCCGAAGTTTGACGACATTCAACTGATAGACGTTACTGGCGTTGCGGTTGCCGACTCGGCGTGTCTTCTTCATCAACCAGCCATCACGTTCCAATTCACCGATAGCTGTACGTACTGTGCTCTCACCTGCACCAATTTGGCGCGAGATAGTTGTCACCGATGGCCAGCACACACCTTCATCGTTCGAGAAGTCAGCCAAGCGAGCCATGATGGCAACCTTAGCTATCTTCATTCCCGCCGCCGCACAGCCGTCCCACACATAACTGGATAGCTTTACGCTCATACACCCACCTGCTTAAATTCTTTTCTGAAACGCGCCAGCGGCTTACACAGTTCATGCTCGTAACCTGCACGGCGATAAATAACCTGACGGCTTAACCGGTTGAAACAGATAACGTGAACACGTACACCGCGCTTATCGACATAATGCCGATCCAGTTCTTCAAATTGTTCAGCCATATCAAGCCACCTTTGGCGCGGGCAGTGCCGGATAGCGGAATGTATCCACAACATAATCAGCGGCGCTGTGGGTGACACATATCCAAAGGCCGGGTATTCTCAACACATAACAAAATGGCTCCATCCCAACAGCAGGTAAGCAACGAAGTTGCGGGATAGAACGTTTAGCAGTTACAATGTTCATGCGTTAATTACTCCACACGTTTAGTTAATGCACCCGACGCCACAGACCGCGAATCTGTGGCGTCACCCCACAACAATTCGGTTACCACCAAAATCTCTGCAATAATCGACTGCGCCCTGTACCCCTTAGCTTTTAACCGCTTACTTTCCTGCCGATCTAAAACACCATCAGCCGTAAACTCGTTATGCGCCCGACCAAACTCTCCCAAAGCAGCCAATAGCTCGTTGAATTTAATCAGCAGCTCTTCATTGCCCATCTGGGTCACATCCGGCAATTTGACGAACACTCCACCAGCACGTTTACACATAGCTTCAGTGATATCAGTACGACCGCTAATCTGCTCCAGCGTGATCGCCATACCAATCGGTACCGCTTGCCCTGCATGTTGACGGACTCTATTCCTCAATGCGTTGTGGCTTGCTCCCGCATGGAGTTCATCTGCCAGGCGTTCATAACCACCGGGTGTTGCGGTGATGAGAGCGTGTATAGATGCGCTAATGTCATCAGGGGTTGGGAAATTTCTGTTATCCACAATAGTTATTCCTGATTGGTGGTTTTATTTAACTCAGTACTTACAGATAGTTCCTCTGTAGTGCGAATCGCATTTAAGTCAGGATGAGGAAATAGATTAGGTAGATCGGGACGAACTTGGTGTGCTTGAACTTCACCATTTGTGGCCTCAACAAGTGATTTAACATTTCTTGGTGCCACTTTTGTCTTACCGCTTAACCATTTTTGGACGGCAGCTTGGGTAACACCACATGCCTCAGCAAGACCCTTTTGAGTCCCAACGATTCTAATTGCCATTTTAATTACATTATTCATCAAATCACCTTGGTTGTATTTTTCAATCAATATACAACTAAGGTTGTTTTGCGGCAACAACAATAGTGGTTTGACTGGGTATAACTTAGGTTGTATTTTCGCGAGAATGGAAATGACACTTGCACAAAGATTGAAAACAGCGATGAAAGATTCTGGACTAACTCAAGCTGCATTAGCTGAGAAGGCTGGAGTTTCTCAAGCTGCTATACAAAAAATCACATCCGGTAAAAGCCAGAGCACGACTAAGCTACTGGAAATATCCCGTGCACTTCAAGTTCGCCCAGAATGGCTTGGAGAAGGCGTTCCACCGATGAAGGAATCCAACGTTCTTATAGGTAAGGAATCCAATATCCCTCCTGAACATGAATGGGGCAATATTGCTCCTTGGGATAGTAAATGCCCGATCCCCGAAGACGAGGTTGAAGTGCCCTACCTACGTGATATTGAACTTGCTGCTGGTGACGGTAGTTTCTGCGATCAAGACTACAATGGTTTCAAACTTCGCTTTTCTAAATCAACTTTGCGCCGAGTTGGTGCTCAGAAAGAGAATGTCCTTTGTTTTCCAGCTCATGGAAATAGCATGGAGCCGATCTTGCCAAATGGCACGACAGTAGCTGTTGATTGCGCAAATAAAAAAATTGTCGATGGCAAAATATATGCAATCAATCAAGACGGATTAAAGCGCCTTAAACTTTTATATCGTATGCCAGGAAATAAACTAAGTATCCGCAGCTTTAATAAAGGAGAACACCCTGACGAAGATGCTGATGGAGAAACCGTAGAAATTATTGGCCGCGTTTTTTGGTGGTCAGTTCTGGATTATTGATAGCTCTCACTTCTAAGTAGTCCAATGAGGGTAAGAGTGTCATTCAAACTAAGAGTTAAAGGAAAATATGAAGATATTCGCTGAGAAATTAAGAGCGCACTCTGATCATGTCAAAAAAGTGAGCCATCACTGTTCTACCGAAGAAACTACGAAACAAGCATTAATATTACCAATGTTAGATATTCTTGGTTTTAACTCTTATGACCCCACAAAAGTTAAAGCTGAGTATGGTGCTGATTTTCCTGGAGTTAAAGTAGGTGAGCGAGTCGACTATGCTCTGTTTTGCCATGGTGTTCCTGTAATGTTCATTGAGGCTAAGGGTTATAATCAAAAACTTGATAACCATTGTCCTCAGCTTTCTAGATATTTTAACGCTACACCTGAAGTCACCATTGCAGCCATAACTAATGGCACACAATGGCGTTTCTTTACTGATCTTAAGCAAAGAAATATTATGGATGCCTCTCCATTCCTACAGATTGATGTGGATGAAGCATCTGATTCTGATGCACATCAGCTATATCAATTCCGCCACGATCAGTTCCAACCAGAAGCACTTAGAACCTTGGCTGAAGAAAGCATTTACTTATCAGCATTCACCGATGTTATCAGTGATAGTTTAAGAAATGTTGATGCTGATTTTGTTCGTTATGTTGCAAGTCGCTCCAGCGTACAACGACAGTTAAATCAAAAATTCCTCGACACCATCACACCATTAGTAAAAATGGCAGTAGAGCGAGCAGTCAGTGCGATGGTCGTTTCTGGGCTATCAATGGCTTCCAACAAAGACAAAAATATTGAAACTGTACTAGCGCCAGAAATGAAAATAACAGATGAAACAGCGCCAGTCGTAGACCCAGAAAATTCAAATATAGTTACTACGCATAACGAAAGATTATTTTTTAGTAATATTCAATTATTACTTGGTGAACAGGCTGATATTTCGGCAAAAGATACAGCTAGTTACTATAATATTCTTTGCCAAGGAAAATCAAACCGTTGGCTTGTGCGTTATTTCGATAGCAAACAGCGACCAACAATAATTCTACCAATTGAGCTAGATGAAAAAGCTATCGCAGAAGTTGAACGAGCTGGACTGGAAGTGGCTCCTGGCAATCAAATCATAATAGATCGTCCTGAGAACATTCTACGATTATCAGGGCTAATCTTGGATTCATACAATTACTGTATGAATGATGATAATTTCAGAAATAAGAAAAAGTAGAAGCACCCACCATTCTCTGGCTCCCCTTACTTGGGGAGCCACGTAAACGTCTACTCTTAATCAGTCCAATTCGCAGCGATTCTTTGATTCACCTCTAAAATCTTTGAAACATTCCCATCAAATTTCTATTTTAAAACCAACAAAAAAACAACCAACAAAGCAAAATACAACCAAAGTTGTTGACACAAAAACAACCTAGGTGTTTAATTACGTTCATCAACAGCGAACAGGCAGTGTAAGTATCCCGCTTAAACGGCCCATTCACTTTTAGAGATCTTCCGACATACTGATGATGTCACCTGAGGAGATCCTTATGCGCAAGATCCGATTTACCGAGCACCAGATCATCGCCGTACTGAAGTCCGTCGAAGCGGGTAGGACCGTCAAAGATGTGTGCCGCGAGGCTGCTATTTCCGAAGCCAGCTATTACAATTGGAAGGCGAAATATGGCGGGATGGAAGCCGCTGATATCAAAAAAATCAAAGATCTAGAAGACGAGAATCGCCGTCTGAAGCAGATGTTTGCCGACCTGAGTCTGGAATGCCGTGCGCTGAAAGACGTCATCGAAAAAAAGCTTTAAAACCAGCGATAAAGCGTGAGCTCGTCAACTATCTGACCACGCAGTTTACGATGAGCATACGCCAGGCATGCAGGACGTTATCGCTGAGCAGGACGGTGTTTCGTTATCAACCGAATACACGACGTGATGAACCGGTGATCCAGAGGCTGACTGAGGCGGCTGAACGCTATCCCCGCTATGGATTTAAGAAGCTTTTTCAGGTGCTTCGCAGGCAGGGATACGCCTGGAACCACAAGCGCATACACCGGATTTACTGTCTGCTAAAACTGAATTTTCGTCGTAAAGGGAAACAACGCCTGCCGGTGCGTAATCCGGCGCCGCTGGCCACGCCGGAAGCCCTCAACCAAAGCTGGTCGATTGATTTTATGCACGACGCGCTGACATGTGGCCGACGTTTTCGGACCTTCAACGTCGTGGATGATTTTAACCGCGAGGCTCTGGCTATCGAAATTGACCTGAATATTCCGGCGCAGCGCATTGTGCGGGTGCTGGACAGAATAGCGGCAAACCGTGGCTATCCGCTGAAGATGCGGATGGATAACGGGCCGGAATTGATATCACTGGCGCTGGCACAATGGGCTGAAGACCATGGCGTGATGCTGGAATTTATCAAGCCCGGCAAACCAACACAGAACGCGTTTATCGAACGGTTTAACCGAACGTACCGGACCGAAATACTGGATTTTTATCTGTTCAGAACACTGAATGAAGCACGGGAAATAACGGAGCGCTGGCTGAATGAATACAACAGTGAGCGGCCTCATGAATCCCTGAATAATCTGACGCCGGAAGAATATCGGCTGATGGCTGAGAAACCGGAAATCTCAAAAAGTGTGTGGAACTAAAGCTGGGATACTTACAGCAGGACGCCCACGTAGTAGCTGCCGGTGGCATAGAAACATCGGATGATTCGCTTAGTAGGGTTAACAGTGTGGAGTAATCAGGATGGAAATCAGCAAAAAAGATAGCGATAAACTTGAAGGCAGGACATTTAACCTACCTTCCGGGCTTAAATACCAGGCTATTAATGAATGTGAAATTGCATTGATTCGTTTGTTGCTCGAGGACTCCAAAGAACTCCAGAAACTTAAACCTAATGCAAAAACCAACCAAAACATACGCCTCGCTGAGTCGATGCTGAGTAATCAAGCAGCCGTGAAGCGTGGTTATTACACCAGTAAAAGCCTTTGTGAAACGGATAATTAAAACAGGTCGCCTGGTTTTGGTGATAGCGGATCAAGCAGCGCCAGTGTTTGTTTGAAAATCAGTTCTTGTTGAGGTTCTAAATCACCACGACCAAGACGCTCTCGAAAATAAAGAATGTGTCCTTCTAGATCTGTAGATGATGGCCCGCCATTTTCAGTAATTGAAGTTGCAAGACGCGTAATGGCAAGTTCCATAGCTTTAAGACGAATGTTTATATTTTCATTGTTCACAGAAAAATCCTCCTTGTTGTAGGGACTTTGAGGATACCACCGCCGCCTGAGGTGGAGAAGTAACCAGGCACAGATTTGAGTTCCATTGCTGTGCTGTGTCTTTTGCGGCTGCGCCTGCCAACACCAGATTAGGCCAGCCGCCCTTTTCACACAGAGAAGTGCTCCGGACGGGTTATCCCTTTTAACCTGTACAGTATAAAGCCCCCGTTCCGGTGCTCTTCTCTATGTGTGTGGAGTAACTAACTGCAGTGTTGCACTGCGTAACTGAGGGTCACCCCGATGAGTAGTGAAGATAGAAAAACCAATGTGCCGGATTTTCTCGGTGAGTTGGATGCCGGTATTTTTGAAAACAAAATATCAGCAGCGTTGAATGCGGCGGCATTAGGCGTTCTGAATAATGGCGGCAAAGGTAAAGTCATCGTTGAGTTTGATCTGTCGCGGATCAGCAACTCAATGGAAGAAAAGCGCGTCATGATTGCCCATAAACTGAAATTTACAACCCCGACGCCACGCGGTAAATCGTCCGAAGAAGATACTACCGAAACACCAATGTATGTAGGTAAAGGCGGTAAGCTGGCAATTATGCAGGAAGACCAAGGCCAGCTATTCACTATTAAAGGCGAGACTGACGGAAGATTAAAAACCGTTAATTAAACGCAACCAATTTAAATCCATCTTGCTATTTAACTTATTATTTATATTAAGGACTTAATATGTCTCAAGCATTAAACTCGTCTGCAATTCAAGAAATTCGCAATATGGCAATGACGACTCAAGTGGAAGCGAAATTATCTTCTGCTGATTGTTTGACTATTGCTTTGCCCAATGATGTTACTGTTCACAGCCTCGAAAAATTCCAGAACGGTCGCTTCCGTTTCCGTGGCAACTTAAAAACCAGCAGCATTGATGAGTATGTGAAATATTCCTCTGGTTACGCAGGTAATGGTGTGCGTTGCTTTATCGATGCCGATGATATGAGTGCCAAGACCGTGTTTAACCTCGGTACACTTGAAGAACCTGGTCATGCGGATAACACCGCCAATTTATCTCTCAAAAAAACCGCCCCATTCCGTGAGTTACTGGCTATTGATGGTCAGAAGAAGCGCCAGAAAGAGCTGGCCGAGTGGCTGGAAGACTGGCGCGAATACCTTATGGCCTTTGATGCTGATGGTGTTGTATTAGATATCCGACAAGCTGTAGGCGCAGTACGCCGCATTACCATTGAATCAACCAGTTCATCCGATCATGAAGACAACGATTTCAGCGGTAAGCGTTCCGTTATGGAAACCGTAGAAGCAAAGAGCAAAGATATTATGCCTGCCACCTTTGAGTTTAAATGTGTGCCATACGAAGGGCTTGGCGAGCGTCGATTTAAATTACGCTACAGTATCCTGACTGGCGGTGATGTGCCGGTTCTGGTTTTGCGCATTGTTCAGTTGGAAGGCGAGCAAGAAAAAATAGCGCAGGAATTTCGCGATCTATTAATTGCGAAATTTGACGGCGTAGAAGTAGAAACATTTATCGGTAATTTTAACGCATAAACATTAATTATTAGTACAACCTCAAATATCCCAGCGATGGGGTATTTGGTGGAGTATTACCTAAAAACCGTGTGGAGTATATTTATGACGTGTATTACAACGTTTTCCGGTCAGCGTTTTGATTATTCAAAACCGACTGCAGAAAGTATTTGTATTGAAGATATTGCACAGGCGTTATCACATGAATGCCGTTTTGCTGGTCACCTGCCAAATTTCTACAGCGTGGCGCAGCACAGTGTGCTGATGAGTCAGATTATCGGTGCTGAGTTTGCCCTTGAAGCCTTGTTGCATGATGCCAGCGAAGCCTACTGCAAAGATATTCCCTCCCCTCTTAAACGCTTATTGCCTGATTACCAAGCCGTAGAACGCCAGATTGATTTGGTTATCCGGGAGAAATTTGGGCTGCCTGATGAGATGGGTTTTTCTGTCCATTATGCCGACCTGGTCATGCTGGCCACCGAACGCCGGGATCTGGATATAGATGATGGCAAAGTCTGGCCGATGCTCGAAGGCATCCCACCGTCAGAAGACATCGCCATTATTCCCGTTGGCTCCGTTCAGGCTCGCGCCATGTTTATCCAGCGTTACAACGAACTGGTTGGCGAAGGGCAAAGCCTATGAGTGTCGGACTGTTTCTGCTGGTCTGCTACACCTTCCAGCCCTGCCAGTACGAACCGCAAGGCTATATCTATCCCGATGATAAAAACTGCCTGGCTGACATTCAACAGCAAGGCCTGCCACCTGAATATGAATGCCTGCCGGTCGATGGCATTCTCTATTTAAGCAACCAAGGAAAATAAATGAAAAACCTAATGATCGACCTGGAAACTATGGGCAACAAGCCTAACGCCCCGATAGTGGCGATCGGCGCAGTATTCTTTGAACCGGCTACCGGCGAAATTGGCGCTGAATTTTATACCGCGGTCGATCTCGAAAGTGAAATGTCCCTCGGTGCCATCGCTGATGCTAGCACCATTCTTTGGTGGCTAACCCAAAGCAGTGAGGCACGTTCAGCGATTGCCTATGACCCAACGCCGATCAGAGCAGCTTTATTGAACTTAAATCAATTTGCTTCTGAACATTGCCCAAGCACCAGATACTTACACGTCTGGGGTAATGGCGCAGCGTTCGACAACGTTATTTTGCGTGCGGCGTATGAGCGTTGCCAGATGTCACCATGTTGGAGCTGGTTTAATGATCTCGACGTACGCACCATCGTAAAACTGGGGCGAGCAATCGGCTTTGATCCCAAGCGCGATATGCCTTTTGACGGCGAACGGCACAATGCACTGGCCGATGCGTTGCACCAGGCAAGATATGTATCAGCCATTTATCAGCGCCTGATAACAGCCACCAGCCAGGATAGCGAATAGAATTGTTCACGGACATTAAGCGACTACTTGGCGGACTATCCGTCAAAATATTCAGAAACGTTTTACCCTACAGATAAGCAAGGCGGCTAATTATGGCTAGAACTCAGACTTTGGATGTATGGGCCGCCGAGGAGTTTGACGAGCCGATCCCCAGCTATCCAACGTTACTAAAATATGCGCAACATGGCATGATCTCACCGCCACCGTTTAAAGCTGGCAGGTGCTGGCGAGTGGACAAGAACGCACGATTTGTCGGCGTGACCGTCAAACCGGCAGTGAAGAAAGATGATGATTTAAGGTTGAAGAGGATAATGGAAGATGGCCAGACCTCGTAAGTACAACATAAATGTACCGGGTCTATCGTGCTATACCGACGCCAGAACTAAAAAGGTCTACTGGCGTTATAAGCATCCTATTACCCGTAAATTTCATGGATTAGGTGATGATGAGGCTGCAGCAAAGGCTATCGCTATTGAGGCTAATAGCCGTTTTGCCCGTCAACAAATGGGGCAATTGCTCAAAGCGCGAGATGAGATCAGTCTCAAAACTGGTAAGGCAATAACAGTTAACTCTTGGCTGGATCGCTATCTCACTATCCAGAAAGAACGTTACGACAGTGAGGAAATAAAACTCAACACACTTAAGCAAAAAAATGCACCAGTCGAAGCGTTCAGACGTCATTGTGGAATGCTAACCCTTCCTGATGTTGGCGCTAGAGATATAGCCTTTGTCATTGAAGAGTATAAGGAGAAGGGGCAAAAACGGATGGCGCAGGTTGTTCGGATGGTGCTGATCGATGTGTACAAAGAAGCTCAACACGCTGGGGAGGTGCCGCCTGGCTATAACCCTGCTCTGGCCACCAAGCAACCAGCAAACAAGGTTACCCGTATTCGCTTGAACTTTGATGAATGGGAGTCAATATTTAATGCCGCTGCCAATATGCAAGGTTATATCCAAAATGCAATGCTTCTTGCTTTGGTTACCGGTCAGCGCTTAGGTGACATCGCTGGCATGAAATTTAGCGATGTTTGGGATAATCACCTTCATATCGTGCAGGAAAAAACGGGCACCAGAATAGCCATACCCATAACCTTAAAATGTGAGACTGTCGGTTATACGCTGCAAGATGTTATAGCACGGTGTCGCAATATGATCGTTAGTCCGTACATGCTTCATTATCATCATACAACATCAATGGCTAAACGTGGTGGTCAAGTATCTAGCAACGCAATCACTACCGGATTTTCGGCGGCCAGAGATAAAAGTGGATTGCAATGGAAAGAGGGTACCCCACCTACTTTCCATGAACAGCGATCCCTAGCAGAGCGGTTATATCGAGAACAAGGAGTGGATACTAAAACATTACTCGGACATAAAAATCAGGCTATGACTGATAAATATAATGATGATAGGGGTAAAGAATGGCTGGTATTAGCTGTTTAATTGAGGGTGTTTTTTGTACAGTTTTGCAGGAGGGTTTTGCAGGAGTTTTGCAGAAGAAATACTAAGTAGTTGGAAAACCCACGGAAGCATAAGCTCCCGTGAAGTTTTATAGACATGTCAATATCACATGTGTTTAATGATAGCGTTGCCAAACTCTGAGCATTTCAGCAGCTTAGCGCCTTCCATCAAACGTTCGAAGTCATAAGTCACTGTCTTGGCCTGAATCGCGCCTTCAGTGCCTTTAATGATTAAATCAGCGGCTTCAGTCCAGCCCATATGACGCAGCATCATTTCTGCGGAGAGAATAATAGAACCTGGGTTCACTTTATCCTGACCAGCATACTTAGGTGCCGTGCCGTGGGTCGCTTCAAACAGCGCGCATTCGTCACCGATGTTGGCACCCGGAGCAATACCAATACCGCCGACCTGTGCAGCCAAAGCATCAGAAATATAGTCGCCGTTGAGGTTCATACAGGCGATAACATCGTATTCAGCCGGACGCAGCAAGATTTGCTGTAAGAAGGCATCGGCGATAACGTCTTTAACGATGATATCTTTGCCATTTTTTGGGTTCTTAATCTTAACCCACGGGCCGCCGTCGATCAGCTCACCACCAAATTCCTCACGCGCCAACTGGTAACCCCAGTCTTTGAAAGCGCCTTCGGTGAATTTCATAATGTTGCCTTTGTGAACCAGAGTAACTGATTCACGATCGTTGTCGATTGCATACTCAATCGCCGCACGCACCAGACGTTTAGTGCCTTCTTCTGAACAAGGTTTTACACCGATACCGCATTGTTCAGGGAAGCGAATTTTCTTCACACCCATTTCGTCACGCAGGAACTTGATCACTTTCTCAGCTTCTGGTGAACCGGCCTTCCACTCAATACCGGCATAGATATCTTCGGCGTTTTCGCGGAAAATCACCATATCAGTCAGTTCTGGGTGTTTTACCGGGCTTGGGGTGCCTTCGTAATAACGTACCGGACGCAGGCAAATATACAGATCAAGCTGTTGACGCAGAGCCACGTTCAGAGAACGAATACCGCCGCCAACCGGAGTGGTCAATGGGCCTTTGATGGCAACGCGATAATCGCGGATCAGATCCAGAGTTTCTTCTGGCAGCCAGACATCTTTACCGTAAACCTGAGTTGACTTCTCACCGGTGTAAATTTCCATCCAGGAGATTTTACGCTCGCCGTTATAGGCCTTCTTAACCGCTGCATCCACTACGTTGATCATAGCAGGAGTCACGTCAACGCCAATGCCGTCGCCTTCAATGAACGGAATGATCGGGTTATTAGGAACGACTAATTTACCCTTAGCGTCGACCGTAATTTTTTTACCTTCTGCCGGAACAACTACTTTGCTTTCCATCAACCTCTCCTTCAGCGCAATTTTTGTTAATGCCTTGTAAGATTCTTGTCAATAGTACTTGAATATTCGTTTCACGCCAATCCAAAACGGATTGATGTATAATGCGCTAATCAACTGGAAGCGCAATCATCATGAATAAAATCTCTGTTAAAAATCACAAAGTTAACCGATTCAGCTCCCGCTCACAGGCGAAACCTGCGCCGGTGCAAGGCCCACGTCGCGTGGTGTTAATGAATAAGCCATTTGATGTGTTACCACAGTTTACCGATGAGGCTGGACGGGCAACATTGAAGGGTTTTATTCCTTTTAATGATGTTTATGCCGCCGGTCGTTTGGATAGAGATAGCGAAGGTTTGCTGGTTCTGACTAACGATGGGAAATTACAGGCAAAACTGACGCAACCGGGGAAAAAAACCGGTAAGGTCTATTATGTTCAGGTTGAAGGTGAACCGGACGAAGAAGCACTTCGCCGTTTACGTCAGGGCGTGACGTTAAAAGATGGCCCCACGCTTCCCGCTGGCGCTGAAAAAGTGCCGGAACCGGAGTGGCTGTGGCCAAGAAATCCGCCAATTCGGGAGCGCAAATCTATCCCGACCCGTTGGCTGAAAATAACCCTGTACGAAGGACGCAATCGTCAGGTACGCAGAATGACCGCCCACGTCGGTTTTCCTACCCTGCGACTGATTCGTTTTAGTATGGGTAATCTTAGCCTGGGAGATTTACAACCCGGCCAATGGAAGGAGATTAACGATGTTTAAACCTCATGTTACCGTGGCCTGCGTGGTGCATTCTCAAGACAAGTTTTTAGTGGTTGAAGAAACTATTAATGGCAAAGCGCTGTGGAACCAACCGGCCGGTCATTTGGAAGCCGATGAAACCTTGCTACAGGCCGCAGAACGCGAACTGTGGGAAGAAACCGGTATTCGCGCGACGCCTCAATCCTTTTTACGGATGCATCAATGGGTTGCACCCGATAATACGCCGTTCCTACGCTTCGCCTTTGTGATTGAACTGGTAACCATTTTGCCTACTCAGCCTCACGATAGCGATATCGATCGCTGCCTGTGGCTAACCGCCGATGAAATATTGCACGCACCCAATCTGCGCTCTCCTCTGGTTGCCGAAAGTATCCGCTGTTATTTGCAGCCTGAGCGCTACTCGCTCGATCTAATTAGTACCTTTAACTGGCCACATTGATTCAGCCCGATAATTAATTGGCGTAATTTACCCTAAGCCGTGATTGTGCGGTGCGCCCCGACAGGCAACGTGATAAAATCCGACGCTTGTTTTTGTAATGCCTTGTTTGCCGCGCAATGCGAAACGGATTATCCATTGTCAGCACGCTCGGCGCTTAAGTTAGTGAGACTCCCATGTCAGATAACAGCCAGAAAAAAGTAATCGTCGGTATGTCCGGCGGTGTCGATTCGTCCGTTTCAGCTTACCTGCTACAACAACAGGGCTATCAGGTTGAAGGCCTGTTCATGAAGAACTGGGAAGAAGACGACGATGAAGAATATTGCTCCGCAGCGACCGATTTGGCCGATGCTCAGGCAGTGTGCGATAAGCTGGGCATGGAGTTACACACCGTCAATTTCGCCGCAGAATATTGGGATAATGTTTTTGAACTCTTCCTCGAAGAGTACAAGGCTGGGCGCACGCCAAATCCGGATATTCTGTGCAATAAAGAAATCAAATTTAAAGCCTTCCTTGAATTTGCCGCCGAAGATCTGGGCGCCGATTACATCGCCACCGGCCACTATGTTCGTCGCCACGATGTCAATGGCAAAAGCCAACTGCTGCGCGGTCTGGATGGCAATAAAGACCAAAGCTACTTCTTATATACGCTGGGCCACGATCAATTGGCGCAAAGCCTGTTCCCGGTTGGCGAACTGGAAAAACCGGAAGTCCGCCGTATCGCGGAAGAGCTGGATCTGGTTACCGCCAAGAAGAAAGACTCAACCGGTATCTGCTTTATCGGCGAGCGGAAATTTCGCGATTTCCTCGGCCGTTACCTGCCTGCTCAACCCGGCCCGATTATGACCGTTGAAGGCAAACACGTCGGCGAACACCAAGGTTTGATGTACCACACTCTGGGCCAGCGTAAAGGTCTGGGTATCGGCGGCACCAAAGAAGGTGGCGATGACCCGTGGTATGTGGTGGATAAAGACGTTGCCAACAACTTGCTGATTGTAGCCCAAGGCCATGAGCACCCGCGTTTGATGTCTACCGGTTTGATTGCTCAGCAATTACATTGGGTCGATCGCGAACCGGTTACGGCTCCATTCCGCTGCGTGGTGAAAACCCGTTACCGCCAGCAAGATATTCCTTGCACGGTTACGCCGTTGGATGACGAACGTATCGATGTGCGTTTCGACAATCCGGTTGCCGCCGTTACCCCCGGTCAGTCCGCGGTGTTTTATCAGGGCGAAATCTGTCTCGGCGGCGGTATCATCGAATCACGTCACCCCGTTAGCGACCAATAATCTCGACAGGAGCAATCGTGGCAAAGAATTATTACGACATCACGCTGGCGCTGGCAGGTATCTGCCAGTCTGCGCGTCTGGTTCAGCAACTGGCTCACGAAGGTCAATGCGACAACGAGGCACTGCATACTTCACTCAACAGCGTGCTGCTGACCAATCCCGATTCGACTCTTGCGGTGTACGGTGGAGATGAGAAATTCCTCACCATGGGGCTGGAAACCTTGCAGGTAGTGCTGAATGCCAACCGCCAAGGCCCTAGCGCCGAACTGACGCGTTACGCTCTGAGCCTGATGGTATTGGAGCGGAAGCTAAATGCTCACCAGTCAGCCATGAGCACCTTGGGCGAACGTATCAGTCAGTTAGATCGTCAGCTCGCTCATTTTGATCTCGAATCAGAGACTATGATGAGCGCTCTGGCCGCCATTTATGTGGATGTAATTAGCCCACTTGGGCCGCGCATTCAGGTTACCGGCAACCCGGCCATGCTGCAAAGCACCTTAATCCAGGCCAAAGTTCGCGCCGCCCTGTTAGCCGGTATCCGCTCTGCGGTGCTGTGGCAACAGGTAGGTGGAAGCCGTTTACAGCTTATGTTTTCTCGTAATCGTCTGTTTAAGCAGGCGCAGAGTATTCTTGCTCATCGTTAATATTTGATCCCAGGAGTTGCTACCGATGGAATTATCCTCACTGACCGCCGTATCCCCAATTGATGGACGCTACGGCGACAAAGTCAGCGCACTGCGCGCTATCTTCAGCGAATTTGGTTTGCTGAAATTCCGCGTGCAGGTCGAAGTACGTTGGCTGCAAAAACTGGCAGCCTGCGCAGAAATTAAAGAAGTCCCTGCTTTTGATGCCAACGCAAACGCTTACCTCGACAAGATCGTGGCAGAGTTCAATGAACAGGATGCCCTGCGCATTAAGGCCATCGAACGCACCACTAACCATGACGTCAAAGCGGTTGAATATTTTCTGAAAGAGAAAGTTGAAAGCATTCCTGCACTGCATGCAGTGTCAGAATTCATTCACTTTGCTTGTACTTCAGAAGATATCAATAACCTGTCTCACGCTCTGATGCTGCAAACCGCTCGTCAGGAAGTGATTTTACCTTTCTGGCGCCAGATGATCGACGCCATCAAAGCACTGGCCCACCAATATCGCGATTTGCCGCTGTTGTCCCGAACTCACGGCCAGCCTGCAACGCCATCCACCGTTGGCAAAGAAATGGCGAACGTGGCTTACCGTATGGAGCGCCAGTTCCGTCAGCTGTCTCAGGTTGAAATTCTGGGCAAAATTAACGGCGCCGTCGGCAACTATAACGCTCACATCGTGGCTTATCCGGAAGTTGACTGGCACCAGTTTAGCGAGAGCTTCGTGACCTCGCTGGGCATCAACTGGAACCCGTACACCACACAAATCGAGCCACACGATTACATCGCCGAATTGTTTGACTGCGTAGCGCGCTTTAACACTATTTTGATCGATTTCGATCGTGATATTTGGGGTTACATCGCACTCAATCACTTCAAACAAAAAACTATTGCAGGTGAAATCGGTTCTTCCACCATGCCGCACAAAGTTAACCCGATCGACTTCGAAAACTCCGAAGGTAATCTGGGTCTTTCTAACGCCGTATTGGGGCATCTGGCAAGCAAACTGCCGGTTTCCCGCTGGCAGCGCGACCTGACCGACTCAACCGTGCTGCGTAACCTCGGCGTGGGTCTGGGCTACGCGTTGATCGCCTATCAGTCAACGATGAAAGGCATCAGCAAGCTGGAAGTTAACGAACCTCATCTGTTGGACGAATTGGATCATAACTGGGAAGTGCTGGCCGAGCCGATTCAAACGGTTATGCGTCGTTATGGCATTGAAAAACCATACGAAAAACTGAAAGAGCTGACGCGAGGCAAACGTGTTGACGCCGCCGGTATGCAAGCCTTTATCGATGGCTTGGCGCTGCCAGAAGAAGAAAAAGTTCGTTTGAAAACCATGACGCCAGCCAATTATATTGGCCGTGCCGTCGCACTGGTGGATGAACTGAAGTAAGTCTTTGCAGCAGGCGGCTCCCCGTCGCCTGCTTATTTTTCAGTATCCGACGCTCTGCCGTTTAACTATCATTTACTTACACTGCCCCCTTGTTGAATAAAGGTTTAGTTTCTCCCGTTGATAATTGCCTGCGGACATCCAGGGAATAACTATCATAGGAGCAGTTATGTTCAGAAAATCTTTATTAGCAGCGGCACTTATCGCTACTAGCACTTTGGCTATCGCGGATGATTACACCTTTATCGCCGGGGGTATTCAATTCGGTTCCATTGATAATAAGCAAAGTTTCGATAAGCAATTTAACCAATCTGGCACCAGCCACATTGGTAGCGACAAAATGCACGGTTTCTACTTAAACGGCGGTTATGGCTTTGAAAACAATCTGTTCATGGCMRMWMGSCWWRGCGCTATCGCAGATAACGATCGCGGTATGGGCGATGGTTTGCTTGGCGTGGGTTATCATTTTGCTCTGACGCCAGATGCGGATATGTACCTGCTGGCCGGTGCAAGCCGCCACGCAATGCTGTACGATGTTAAGAAAGATGGCGATAAAACAGAAGCTTACAACAGCGCGACCGGTGAAGTCGGTATCAAGACTAAATTGACCCAGGACATTGGCTTAGACGTTGCCTATCGCCTGGCGGAATATGATAGCAAGATGTATCACGAAGCACGTATTGAGGCGAGCTATGCCCTAACGCAAAGTCTGGCGGCTGAAGTCGGTTATACCTACCATAACTGGAAGGTAGACGATCAGATTGGTCAGGTTGGTTTGCGTTATACTTTCTGATCCATCAATCTCACCCTTATTTTTCCGGGTAAGTTTTTACCCGGTTCAAGTTTTTTGAGGAATTTGGTATGCGCGTTTTAGTCGTAGAAGATAATGCTCTACTGCGTCATCACCTTTCGGTACAGATGCGCGAGATGGGACACCAGGTCGATGCCGCCGAAGATGCGAAAGAAGCCGACTATTTTTTGCAGGAACATGCTCCGGATATCGCCATTATCGATCTCGGCCTGCCGGGTGAAGACGGGCTAAGCCTGAYTCGCCGCTGGCGTAGTCATCAAACCAAGTTGCCCATTTTGGTATTAACCGCCCGTGAAAGCTGGCAGGATAAAGTGGCGGTACTGGAAGCCGGTGCCGACGATTACGTCACCAAGCCCTTTCATCTGGAAGAAGTCATTGCCCGTATGCAGGCATTGATGCGCCGCAACAGCGGTCTGGCCTCGCAGATTATCGAATTCCCGCCGTTCCTTATCGATCTCTCTCGCCGTGAACTGTGCGTGAATCAGCAACAAATCAAACTGACCGCTTTTGAATACACCATTATCGAAACTTTGATTCGAAACGCGGGCAAAGTCGTCAGTAAAGACACGCTGATGCTACAGCTCTACCCCGACGCTGAACTACGCGAAAGCCATACCATCGATGTATTAATGGGCCGTTTGCGCAAAAAATTGCAGGCCGAACACGAAAAAGAAGTTATCACCACTATCCGTGGCCAAGGCTACCGGTTTGATGCCAACTAATCGCCATGTTTAAATCGAACAGTAAACCTTTCTCCCTGCGCGCCCGCTTCCTGATGGCTACGGCGGGCGTGATTCTAGCGCTTTCGCTGTCCTACGGAATGGTAGCGGTGGTGGGCTATATTGTTAGCTTCGATAAAAACACCTTCCGCGCTCATCGGGGGGAAAGCAATCTGTTCTTTAGTCTGGCTCAATGGCATGACAACAAACTCAGCATTACCATTCCTCCCGAGCTGGAGCTGAATGTTCCTACGCTGGTACTGATTTATGACCATAACGGCAACATTCTGTGGCGACAGCGCCATGTGCCTGAACTGGAATCTCATATTCAGAAAAGCTGGCTTAGCAAACCCGGGTTCTATGAGTTGGATACCGGTACCGAAATCAGTAGCGCGGTATTAGGGGACAACCCCAAAGCGCAGGATCAGCTGAAGAAATACGACGACACCGACGCCAGCGCGCTAACGCACTCGGTTTCCGTCAACGCATATCAGGCGACCGAACGCCTTCCCGCTTTAACCATTGTGGTGGTAGATACTATTCCGCAAGAGCTACAGCGTTCGGATATGGTATGGAACTGGTTTAGTTATGTACTGCTCGCCAACCTGTTGTTGGTCGTCCCCCTGTTGTGGCTGGCGGCGTACTGGAGCCTGCGCCCTATCAAAGCTTTGGTCAGCCAAATCAGCCAGCTGGAAAAAGGCGAGCGGGAACAGTTGGATGAAAATCCGCCGCGCGAGTTGCTCAGCTTGGTGCGAAACCTGAATATTTTGCTGACCAACGAGCGCCAGCGCTATACCAAATATCGCACAACACTTTCCGATCTGACCCACAGTCTTAAAACCCCGCTGGCGGTGCTGCAAACCACGCTGCGCTCGTTGCGCTCCGGCAAACAGGCCACTATCGAAGAAGTGGAGCCTATCATGCTGGAACAAATTAGCCGAATCTCCCAGCAGATTGGCTATTATCTCCATCGCGCTAGCATGCGCTCTGAACACAATGTATTAGCTCGGGAAATCCATTCAGTTCCGGCGCTTTTAGATAGTTTATGCAGTGCATTAAACAAGGTTTATCAGCGTAAAGGCGTCGTACTCACTCTGGATATCTCCCCCGAGGTCACCTTTATGGGGGAGAAAAACGACTTTATGGAAGTGATGGGCAACGTGCTGGAAAATGCCTGCAAATACTGTCTCGAGTTCGTGGAAATTACCGCCCTGCACTCGGAAAAACAACTCACCATCGTTGTGGACGATGACGGCCCTGGCATTCCGGAGAGCAAGCGCGAAGTGATTTTCCAACGCGGTCAGCGGGTTGATACCTTACGTCCTGGGCAAGGGCTGGGATTATCCGTCGCGGCAGAAATTATTGAACAGTACCAGGGGCGAATTTCCGTTACCGACAGTCCCTTAGGCGGAGCCAAAATGCTGGTAACCTTTGGGCGACAGCAAGATCAGCATCACGACGAATAATTCATAACCGGATTCATTTGCCAAATAAATTTCTCAAATGCTCTGTGCGGACGCAGAGAATCGTCCGCATTTTCTGCATCCAGTGCCATTCCTACAAAATTTGCCGCCCTGCCCCTGATACTGTCACGCGCCATCCGTTATAATCATTCGCAAGTTCACTCAATCCCTGGGATAAAAAATGGATTACCAACTCGATCTGGATTGGCAAGACTTCCTGCAACGCTATTGGCAAAAGCGCCCCGTGATCCTGAAACGCGGCTTTAAAAACTTTATCGACCCCCTATCTCCCGATGAATTAGCCGGTCTGGCTATGGAAACGGAGGTGGATAGCCGTTTGGTCAGCCATCAGGAAGGTCGCTGGCAGGTCAGCCACGGGCCGTTCGAGAGCTACGATCATTTAGGGGAAACCAATTGGTCTCTGCTGGTTCAGGCCGTCGATCATTGGCATGAGCCATCGGCAGCGCTGATGCGTCCGTTCCGTGCGCTATCAGACTGGCGAATGGATGATCTGATGATCTCCTATTCCGTACCGGGCGGTGGCGTTGGCCCTCATTTTGATCAATATGACGTATTTATTATTCAGGGTACGGGTCGCCGCCGTTGGCGCGTAGGTGAAAAAGTGCCGATGAAACAGCACTGTCCTCATCCTGATTTACTGCAAGTCGGCCCATTCGACGCCATTATCGATGAAGAAATGGAGCCGGGCGATATTCTGTATATTCCGCCTGGATTCCCGCACGAAGGCTACGCGTTGGAAAACGCGCTGAACTATTCCGTCGGGTTCCGTGCGCCTAACGGCCGGGAACTGGTCAGCGGCTTTGCCGATTACGTGCTGGCCAGAGAGTTAGGCAGCAAGCGTTATAGCGATCCAGATCTGAAACTGCGTAATCGTCCGGCGGACGTATTGCCAGAGGAAATGGATACGCTGCGCCAAATGATGCTGGAATTGTTCCAACAGCCTGAGCATTTCCAACACTGGTTCGGCGAGTTCGTGTCCCAGTCTCGCCATGAACTGGATATTTCGCCACCGGAACCGCCTTATCAGGCTGGTGAGATCTATGAGTTGCTGAGCCAAGGTGAAGAGTTACATCGCCTGAGCGGACTGCGGGTTATTCGCCTAGGTGATAATTGCTTTGTTAACGGCGAATTGATCGATACTCCGCACCTGCCTGCGGCCGATGCGTTGTGCCAACACTTTAGCGTTAGCGCCGAAATGCTCGGTGATGCGTTAGACGAGCCGTCCTTCTTGGCGACGCTGACCGAGCTGGTTAACAGCGGCTACTGGTATTTCCGCGATTAACTTGTGAGATATCCGGCAGTTTAAAGCTAAAAAAACGCCCCTCGGGTTTTGACCTAAGGGGCGTTTTTATTGGGCGAATCTATACGAAACACGCCTTTATTTATCGCAATATCATTTCATCAAAGCTGCGTTTTTCTCGCTCTGCGGTTCAGCGTTTTTGGCCCGTAGCGCGGTTAATTCGGCGATACGCATAATAACCGACACCGCCTGTTCCATTCCTTCCTGCGTAATAAATTCATGTTTTC